>NZ_JBGLYZ010000054.1:0-23518 GCF_047304345.1 Ralstonia sp. Ralssp135 | reverse complement strand
TTCATCGTTTTGTGCGCCCACACCCCGCCCCCCGCCTCCCCCGAAAAGAACTGCGCCCCCACTCGGCGGCCCCAAGCAGATGAAGCAAGAACGCGTTAGACCTTCTTGGCTGCCATCACGGCTTCCGACACGTTGCGCGGGGCTTCAGCGTAATGCTTGAACTCCATCGTGTACGTTGCACGGCCCTGACTGAGCGAACGCAGATTGGTGGAGTAGCCGAACATTTCAGCCAGCGGCACCTCGGCGTGCACGACCTTGCCGCCGCCGCCCGGAATGTCTTCCGTGCCTTGCACCATGCCGCGCCGCGACGACAGATCGCCGATCACGTTGCCCATGTAGTCTTCCGGCGTTTCCACTTCCACGGCCATCATCGGTTCAAGCAGGATGGGGCCGGCCTTGCGCATGGCGTCCTTGAAGGCCATTGAGCCAGCCATGCGGAAGGCGTTTTCGTTCGAATCCACGTCGTGGTATGAGCCGAAGGTCAGGCGTACCTTCACATCCACCACCGGGTAGCCCGCCAGCACGCCCGTGTTGAGCGTGTCACGGATGCCCTTGTCCACTGCCGGGATGAATTCACGCGGAATCACACCGCCCTTGATCTCGTCGACGAACTCGTAGCCCTTGCCGTCGTTCGGCTCCAGTGTGATGACTGCGTGGCCGTATTGGCCCCGTCCGCCCGATTGCTTGACGAACTTGCCTTCGACGTCTTCAGCGGCCTTCTTGATGGTTTCGCGGTAAGCCACCTGCGGCTTGCCGACGGTCGCTTCCACGCCAAACTCGCGCTTCATGCGGTCGACCAGGATTTCCAGGTGCAGTTCGCCCATGCCAGAAATAATGGTCTGGCCGGATTCTTCATCCGTCTTCACGCGGAACGACGGGTCTTCCTGTGCCAGTCGGTTCAGGGCGATGCCCATCTTTTCCTGGTCGGCCTTGGTCTTGGGCTCGACAGCCTGGCTGATGACGGGCTCGGGAAATTCCATGCGCTCCAGCACAATGACGTGCTCCGGGTCGCACAGCGTTTCGCCGGTCGTCACATCTTTCAGGCCCACGGCGGCGGCGATGTCACCGGCCAGCACCTCCTTGATCTCTTCGCGCTGGTTGGCGTGCATCTGCAGGATCCGGCCCAAGCGCTCGCGCTTACCCTTGACCGAGTTGTAGACCGTGTCGCCGGAGTTGATCTTGCCCGAATACACACGGAAGAACGCCAGCTGGCCGACGAACGGGTCGGTCATGATCTTGAAGGCGAGGGCGGCGAAGGGCTCGCTGTCGCTGGCGTGGCGCTCGAGCGGTTCGTCTTTCTCGCCGTGGCCCTGGATGGACGGAATGTCCACCGGCGAGGGCAGGTAGTCGACCACCGCATCGAGCATCGCCTGCACGCCCTTGTTTTTGAACGCGGAGCCGCACAGCATCGGCACGATCTCGCCGGCGATGGTGCGCTGGCGTAGGGCGCGCTTGATTTCCTCCTCTGACAGCGTCTCGCCGCCAAGGTATTTGTCGAGTAGGGCTTCATCGGCTTCGGCCGCGGCTTCGACCATCTTGTCGTGCCATTCCTGCGCGGTGGCCTTCAGCTCGTCGGGGATGTCGACGTACTCGAACTTGACGCCCTGGCTGGCGTCATCCCAGACGATGGCCTTCATCTTGACGAGGTCGACCACGCCGCGGAAATGATCTTCCGCACCGACGGGAATCTGGATCGGTACCGGGTTGCCTTTGAGGCGGTCGCGCATCTGGCGCTCGACGCGGAAGAAATCCGCACCGATGCGGTCCATCTTGTTGACGAACGCAATGCGCGGCACCTTGTATTTGTTGGCCTGGCGCCAGACCGTTTCGGACTGCGGCTGCACGCCGCCCACGGAGTCGTAGACCATGCACGCGCCGTCGAGCACGCGCATGGAGCGCTCCACCTCGATGGTGAAATCGACGTGGCCCGGGGTGTCGATGATGTTGATGCGGTATTCCTGGCGGTCCCCCGCCATGCCGCGCCACATGCAGTGCGTCGCGGCAGACGTGATGGTGATGCCGCGCTCCTGCTCCTGCTCCATCCAGTCCATCGTGGCCGCGCCGTCATGCACCTCGCCTATCTTGTGATTGACCCCGGTGTAGAACAGGATGCGCTCGGTCGTGGTGGTTTTGCCGGCGTCGATGTGCGCCGAGATGCCGATGTTGCGATAGCGCTCGATGGGGGTCTGGCGGGGCATGATGTTTCTCTTCCGTTGAAGGACACTCGCATCGCCGACTCCGCACCATGCGAAGGGCGAATGTGCGAGTGGGAACACATTATAGGATCGGTCCTAACCCATCGCATGTAGGGGTATTGGATGAGATTTCACCCCCTTGCCACCTCATATGCGAGTTGGTGCAGGCCCGCAAAGTCGAGCAGCTCGATTTCTCCGTACGCCAGCCTGAGGATGCCGCGCGCCTGGAAATCCTTCAAAACCTGGTTCACGGTTTGGCGAGACAGCGCAAGCAATTGCGCAAGCTGCTCCTGTGGCACGTGCAGCACACGCCGGGTGCCCAGGCGCAGGTCGCCGTAGCCGTCGGCCATCAGTAGCAGGCGCCGCGCCACGCGCACGGTGGCGGGCAGCAGGGCAGTCTCTTCTAGGACGATAAAGGTCAGGCGCAGCTTGTGGGTCAGCAGCAAGGCAAACGCATGCAGCAGCGCGGGTGAGCTCTCCAGCAACGCAATCAGCGCCGCTTGCGGCATGTGCAGCAATGTCGTATTGCCGTCGGCGCGTGCGTCATGCGTGCGGGGCTGGCGGTCGAACACCCCGATCTCGCCAAACCAGTTGACGGGTTCCAGCACGGCCAGTAAGGCTTCGCGGCCGTCTGCGCTGGTGGCGCCGATGCGGATCGTGCCTTCCACCACGCAGTACAGCCCGTCGGGCGCGTCGCCACGCTGAAAGAGGATCTCGCCAGCGCCCAGGCGACGCACCGCCGCAATGTCCATCAATGCGTCCTGCAAGGCCGCGTCGAGCGTGCCGAACCAACTGCTGGCGTGCAGGCGTTCGCGGTACGAGGCGGCGTCCAGCGCGCCGGATGCGGCGACGGGGTGGTCCATGACGGGCGGGCTGAGGGGCGACTGAGGAACGCTTCGGAAACGTGGAATTTGTCGGCTACGCGACAGAACGACGTGCCATCCACTGACTACGATGAAATGATCATAACGAGCGTGCGGCTGGAGCGTCCATGCTGCAAACGCACAAAAAATCCGGAGACCCCCATGCGGACCCTGTCTGACCATCTTTCCAACTACGCCGCCTATCACCTGGACGGTCGCAATATCGCCACGCACTTTGTCGGCATCCCGGCGATTGTGCTGGCCGTAGCGGTGCTGCTGTCGCGGCCCGTGCTGGCTGACCTGTCAGGTGTGCCTCTGACGCCCGCGCTGGCCGTGTTGGCCCTCACGACGTTGTTCTACCTGCGCTTGGATGCGGTGTTCGGCGTGGTGATGTTTGCCTTGATCGGCGTGTGCGTATGGGCCGGCAACCATGTGGCCGCGCATTCGACGGCGGCTTGGTTGTCAGTGGGCGTTGGCTTGTTCGTGATCGGCTGGATCATCCAGTTTGTTGGTCACTACTACGAAGGACGCAAGCCGGCGTTTGTTGATGACCTGGCGGGTCTGGTGATCGGCCCGCTGTTCCTCGTGGCCGAGACGGCATTTGCCCTGGGTTTGCGCGCGAAGTTGCGCGATGAGGTGGTCAGCCGTTCGCACGCCATGCGTGCCTCGATGGGCGGCAAGCACGCCGCCGCCTGAGTTGCTCACCCCGGGCTATTACCCTTCAAGCTTTGCGGCCGGCTGAAAGACCGGCGCGCGATTCTGTATGCCCGCCAGCACCGCCTCACGCTGATTGGCCCCGCCGATCAGCCGGTCTTGCTCGACCGACTCGGCCAGCAGAATGGCGGCGGTGTCGCCGTCTTCCACAACACGCATCAAGCGCTTGCCGGCGCGGATGGCGTCGGGGCTCTTCTGCGCAATGTCACAGGCTGCCGCCAGCGCTGCAGCGTGCGGATCGTCCACGACGTGCGTCGCCAGCCCCAGGGCGCAGGCTTCTTCGCCATTGACGACGCGGCCGCTGTAGATCAGTTCGCGCAGTCGATCCGGGCGGACCAGACCGCGCGTGAGCGCCATACCGCCCATGTCGGGCACCAAGCCCCATTTGATTTCCATGACCGACAGGCGCGTGTCGGCGGCTACGTAGCGCACGTCTGCGCCCAGCGCAATCTGCAAACCGCCGCCATACGCGACGCCATGCACCGCAGCCAATACCGGCACCGGCAAGTCGCGCCATACCGTGCAGGCGTACTGCGGCAGATTGGCCGCCCCATGCGTGCGCTTGGCAAGTCGGCCAGCGCTGACATCCGAATCCGCATTGTTGCTGCCGAGGCTCGCCATGCTGGCCATGTCCAGCCCCGCGCAGAAGGCACGCCCCTCACCCGAAAGCACCACGGCGCGTAGATCTGCCTCGTTCATCAGGCGCTCGCCGATGGTGACGAGCGCTTCGAACATGGCCGGGTCGATGGCGTTCATCTTCTCGGGGCGGTTGAGCCGGACTTCGGCCACGCCGGCGTCGATGTTGAGCAGGATGCGTTCAGTCATGAAAAAGTGTCCGTGTGAGGTCGGCGTCGAATCAGTCGGGGGCGATGACCAAAACATCGCGCTTGTTCTTCACTTGCGCCCAGTGCGCATGATCGGGCAGCGGCGGTTGCACCTTGGTCAGGCGGGGCCAGTCGGCGCGACGGGAGAGTTGTGCGTTCAAGGCGATGAAGTCCTGCTGGTCCGCTGGGACTTCGGCCACCGGATAGATCGCGCCCACCGGGCACTCCGGCACGCAGATCGAGCAATCGATGCATTCATCCGGATCGATCACCAGGAAATTCGGGCCGGCGTGGAAGCAGTCCATGGGGCAGACGGCGACGCAGTCGGTGTATTTGCACTGGATGCAAGACTCAGTAACTACATATGGCATAACTACGTGGGCTGTTCAAAACCTGTTTTGAATTCGTCCAAAATTATGCAGCATCAAGCTGAACCCCGTCAGGGGCACCCTGCGTGAGCTTGCATATACGGCTGCCATTTCATCTGAGGTGTGGCCCTAGCGGAGTGTTTTGGGGCGACGAGCCTAAGTCCACTGATGGCAATCCTGCAGCGCGCTCTCGCTGCTTGTGATGTGCGAAAGTCCGTGCGCGCGAGTTGCCAGCGCGACCCCGGCGCCGGAGCAGCGCGGGATACAGAGAAATCGAGGTATTTGCGGGAGAAGGGCAGGCGCTTGACGGGGCCGGTGTTTGTGCCCAGCCCCGAGGACGCTGTCACAGCTTCCGGTTCGCGCACGCGAGCGGTTAATCCAGTGAGCTAATCGGCCGAAGGCCTGAAGCTCCTGCCTCGGTTTATTGCGGCTGACGCCCCCGTCCGAGCGATAGCTTTTCCAACAACAATTCAACGTTGACCGGCTTGGGCAGGTGGTCGTCGAATCCGGCGGCAATCGCGGCGTCCCGATCCTGTAGGGAGGCCAGGCCGGTAAGCGCCAACGCGTAGATCCGTCGTCGCCCGCCTTCTTGTTGCCGAATGCTTCGCAGCAGCGCGTGGCCATCCGTTCCTGGCATCGCGAGATCGCTCACCAGAATGTCGAACGAACCAGCCCAGATGCACGTCAGTGCCTCTTTGGCTCCGGAGGCAGTCTGTACCTGCGCACCGAGGCTGCGAAGCAGATAGGTCAGGGCTTCCTGAGACTGCGTGTCGTCGTCGACCAGCAGCACCGACAAACCATCCAGCCGCTGGGCTCCGTTCGCCGCGCGCTCAGTGAACGCATGCTCATCAACGTGGGCCTGAATGAGCGGCAGGCGAACCGTCAGCCTAGTGCCACGACCTTCACCCTCGCTGCTCGCTGTCACGGTGCCCCCGTGCGCCGCAACCAGATGTTTGACGATCGACAGACCCAACCCGAGCCCGCCGTATTCACGCGTCCGACTGGTATCGGACTGCATGAAGCGGTCGAACAGCTGCGGCAGCAGTTCGGGTTTCACGCCGATGCCGTTGTCAGTGACGGAGAGTTCGACCAGCGTTCCGAGGCGGGTTAAGGCGACTTCGACCCGGCCACCCTCCGGCGTGAACTTCAAAGCATTGCCGATCAGATTGGACGCCACCTGTTGCAGACGGCGCGCATCGCCACTGACGACGGCCTTGGTTTGCAAGCCGGAGGTGATCAGTGTGATTTCCTTCTTGGCCGCTGCGGGCCGATGGCCTTCCACCACGGTACGGACGGCGGCTGCAAAGTCGATGGGCTTCACATCGAGCGAGAATCGGCCGGAAGAGATCCGGGACACATCCAGCAGGTCGTCGATCAGTTCGGCCTGCAACTGGCAATGGCGCAGGATCGTCTTGATGGCATGTTGATCCTTGTCTTCGCTGGCCGCCGGATTGCGCTCGCTGGCGGCCATGAGCACCGCAGCCCAAGTTGAGATTACGTTGAGGGGCGCCCGCAGTTCGTGCGAAACGAGGCCGAGAAAATTGTCCTTGGCAGTGTTAGCGCGTTCGGCTTCACACCGAGCGGCCTGCGCCGTGCTGACTGCCCGCTTGAGCTCGTCTATGTCCTGGAAGGCGAGCACTGCGCCGTCGATGCGATCATCTGCGGTACGGTAGGCGCGCACGTTGACCAGCCACCAGCGGCCCTCGCTGTCCTGGTACTCCTGCTCCAAGCCTGCCAGGCCTTGGACGGCGGACTGCACAATGTGCTCGACATCAGCGGCCGAGAAGAGGCGGTTCAGCTGTGCCAACGGCCGCCCGACGCTGTCTTCGGGCAAGCCAAACAGCGTCTGGGCCTGCGGCGAGAAATGGCGCAGGCAC
This sequence comes from Ralstonia sp. Ralssp135, assembly GCF_047304345.1. Classification (NCBI taxonomy): domain Bacteria; kingdom Pseudomonadati; phylum Pseudomonadota; class Betaproteobacteria; order Burkholderiales; family Burkholderiaceae; genus Ralstonia; species Ralstonia sp. Ralssp135. The sequence continues at coordinate 16,677 of NZ_JBGLYZ010000054.1, read as the reverse complement.
AATTGCCGATCAAGTAGCAGGACGGGCAGCGGGATGCCTTCGACAAGATTGCTCAAGTCGTCATTCGCCCTGTCGAGTTGATCGTTGCGCGATTTCAGTTCGACGTTCAGGGAGCCCAGCTCCTGGTTGGCTGACTCCAGCTCTTGCTTTGCCAGCAATAACTCTTCATTGGCGCTCTGGAGTTCTTCGTTGGTGCTGAGCATCTCCTCGTTGGCAGTCCTGAGCTCCTCGTTGGCCGACTCGAATTCTGCAACCACTGTCTTGAGCTGCGCCTGGGCAGCTTCGAGTTCATCTGACAACGTGGTGACGGTACGCTCAAGTTCCTGAACGCGGGTGTGGGGTGAGCCTGGGCTGGTGCTCTGAACGGCGATCGCGTCGTCTGGCAAGCGCTCCAGCGTGACCAAGAAATGCGGTACCAGGTCTTCGGCAACTAGCGGCAGCACGTCCAGCGCGAAGCGCGTGTCGCCAAGCGCCACGCGCTCTCGCCGCACCGGCTGACTTGTGCGCTTCGCTTCGATCAGCGCGGTGCGCACCGTCACGTTGAGTTCCGGCTGCAACAGGCGCGGCAGCGCCAGCGACGCTTCGCCGCTCGCGGGCGCGACGAAGCCCGACACGTCGCCGCAAAAGTGCACTACGTTACCGTTCTCATCGACGATGAAGCCGGGTGGCGCATACCGTTCGAGCGCGACCCGATTGGCGGCCTCAATAACCGGGTCGACGGGCTGCACACGGCGCACAGCAGGTGTACCGCCTTGGCTCGCCCATGGCCGCAGTGCGTCGATCGGGAAGGTCGCCTGCTGCCGCTTTGCTACGGGCACCTTACGGTAGAGGTGCGGTGCGCCGGCATGCTCGAAGCCATCGACTCCCGATGCTGCCTCGGCCCGGCCAAGCAACACGAAGCCATCTGGCCGACAGGCGTAGTGCAGCATCTCGAGCACATGCTGCTGTGCTTCTTTGCGCAAGTAGATAAGAAGATTGCGGCAACTGATGAGCCCCATGCCGGAGAAGGGTGCGTGGGTCAGCACGTTGTGCCGTGCGAAGACACACATATCCCGGATCGACTTGCGCACGACGTAGCCTCCGGACGTCGCTGCGAAGGTGCGCTCGCGAAACGCCTCCGGAACGTCGTCCACCGCGGCAATGCCATACCGGCCAGCGCGCGCAATCTCGATGGATGCTTCGTTGATGTCGGTGCCGAAGATTTGAACGCGGCGGTGTGGCGCTTCCCGGTCCAGCGCATCTTTCAGCAGCGTGGCGATCGTGTAGACCTCCTCGCCTGTCGAGCAAGCAGGCACCCATACGCGGATCGGATCGTGCTTCAGTTCCAGGAGGGCTGGTATCACCGTTTGCCTGAGCACGTTGACGAACTCGACATCGCGGAAGAAGGCGGTTACGCCAATGAGAATGTCATCTCGCAGTGCTTCGGCTTCCCGCGCATCCCCGCGCAGCAACTGCAGATAGCCGCCTACGTCGCGGTCCTTCTGTAGCAGCACACGGCGCAAGAATCGCCGGCGCAGGTTGACGTCCTTGACGTAGCTGAGGTTGATACCGGTCTTTTGCTGCACGACGGCGAGCGCAGTGCCGAGGGCGTCGGCATCGCCTGCCTGGGCGTTAGCGGTCTCGGGCTGGGGCGCTTCACCAAAGCGCCTGACCAGGCATTGCGCTATGTCTTCCGGTGGTAAAACCTCGTCGACCAGACCGGTGTCGATTGCCGCGGCCGGCATGCTTTGCTGGCTGGCCGACTGCGGCAGCTGGGCGATGACGAAGCCGCCGGAGGCTTTAAGGTCAACGAGGCCGCTGGCTCCATCTTGACCAATGCCGGAAAGGATGACCGCTGCGCCGTTGACGTCGGGATCCTGGGCGAGCGACGCCAAGCAGGCATCGATCGGCAGGTGAAGGCCAGCCTGCCGGCGCGTGAGCCGGAAATGACCGTCCAGTGCAATCACACCGGCGTTCTCGGGCAGCACATAGAACCGGTCGTGTTCAATTTTGCGCAGATGAGCGAGTCTTTCAACCGGCATGCTCGAATCCGCTTGGAGGATGCCGGCCAGTTGGCTCTCTTGGTTCGGGTCGAGATGCGTAATGACGAGTACCGCGAACCCGGGGTTTTCTGGCAGCGCGGCCGCAATCGTACGCAACGCATCCAGGCTACCCGCCGATCCTCCCAGCACCACCACCCGCAACAGCTCCGAAGGCATCGACGCCACGTCTGCACTCCTACCTTGTTGTAAACGTCGGCGCAGTCTATCCCGGCGATTTCCGCACATCAACCATACAAGACGCCCTTCACGCCTATGCGTGGTGCAGGTATCCCGGCAGTGACGTGGTGATTGTTTGAGAGTGACGCTGAAGCCGTGTTCGCTTGCCAGAGCGCACCCCATGCCGCGCCGACGCCAGTGCCCGCGCAGTTGAGGATCAGCCCCGCGCCAGCATGGGCGATGGAACCGCCGGCCGATGTGTGAGCTGCAAGGAGAGGATACGGCGGATCGTCCCGATCTCTTCGGCGGGGCGGAGGGATGCTGAGAAGCTGAGGTGGTTGCGGGGGCGGGAACGGGCTCTGGAGGCCACTGGTGCGTGCATCCAGTCGTAAAGATGCTGCCCCGGAGTGCCGATCGGCGAAACTACGCGGAAACCATTGACTTGCCCGGGATAAATCCATCAATGATGGACTCCGCCATCTTCGTTGCCGCCCGTCTGGCGATACCAATGCTCTCCCAATGATCGGCCTGCAGCGCGAAAATACGAGAATGCTCGTTACTGGGCGGCATCCCTTCCTGGCAAATCAACACGGAGGCACTGTAAGACCGATCAGGACGCCGCTCATGCCATTCACGTGGCGGGTCAAAGAGATAGATCAGGGGGTAAACATCGAACCCCTTGTAGCGGCAAGTCGGATAGGCATCCACAGCAATCTCCGTTGAAAGGGGTGGCCTCACTGTACGCTCTTTCCGCTTGCTCCATTGGACTATCCGCGAACGAGCGAATGCGGACGGCGCGGCTATTTATGCGCCACGTGATCCCGCTGGTTTGAGATCTCCTTGCCAAGGCTGCACGTGCATATCGAGGGTATGGTCACCTTGTGCGGTTTTCGCGTGGAGGCTGTCTCGGATAACTTGCGCGATGGCCAGGCGACACAAGCTTTCAATGCCGCCCCTGGCTGCCGAGGCTAAATCCGGCGCGTTCGCCAGCACCCTGAAGGACCGCCTTCCTTCCCCCACGAAACTGGTGAATTGGACACAGTTCGGCTCTCCATCGCGGACAAAGCCCACCGTGATGGAGTACGCCATGCCTTTTGCCGCTCCGGGAAGTGTGCAGAGAAAGCTGGTCTTGTCGGTCGCATGAATCATCTTGCTTCCTGGCTTGTCATGCGAGCAATACGCCTCGCCAACGCAATATCAAAAAAGCAGGGGCTTCAGAAATACGCCGCGCCCGTCACAGCGACGCCACCGATTCGCCGGGTACCAGACCATTGATGACGTCTTCGCCGAACTTCAGCGCCCCCCGCCTCGCGGTCCCGACATTCTCCCAAGCGGTGGGTGTCATTCGAAAAACGCGCGAATGCTCGGCTCCAGGTTGATGACCTGCTAGGCAGATCACTACAGATGCGTTGAATGTACGATCGGCACGCTTGCGCGGCCAAGACTGGGCAATCTCGGTCCTGTACACCAATGGATACAGGTCGAAACCTTTGTACGTGGCTGACGGGCTTGCGTTCATGAATGGCTCCAACCGATGGTGGGCGTGATCGATACCCGGCTGGATATCGACATTGACTGGCCACAGCAATCTGCTGATTGGCCGGGGGCAGTTATGAGTCCGTCCCCAAATGATCGACGGTGATCACGAGCATCCGATCTCCACGATCCGCTTGGGTATGCACGCCCAACTGCGCCCGTAGAAAACGGTCAAGCATGCGCTGCAACTGACCGAGGTCTTGCCGGTCTGCGTGCATCAACTGATTCATGGCATCGTGCGTAAACGTGATCGTCAACGTCCTCACGTGCCAGATACGGCTATCGAACTGAGGCACTTGCCAGTTTGCGCCGAGCACACTCGATTCGGAGTGCCAGGTCCGCACATCCTGCCCGGTAATTTCATCGAGCACCGGCTTGGTAAATGCGACAAGGTCGAGCATCACGGATCTCCATGACTTACATCGCCAGTCGGAGCATCAACGGGCGAACGTCCGTGTGCGGAACAGGAGGATGGTGGGGCCCACTGTACTCCCATATATGCACGGCTGCGTGTCGGGGCTGGCGCCAGATGAGTGAGCGACGAAAAAAAACCCCGCGTGGCGGGGTTTTTTTATTGCGCGCGAGACGGATCAGTTCGCCGTAATCTTGGTCGCGACCGGGCCTTTCTGGCCTACGCCCGATACAAAGCTGACTTTCTGCCCCTCTTGGAGCGACTTGAAGCCATTGCCCTGAACCTCAGAGAAATGAGCAAACAGATCGTTGCCGCCTGCGTCAGGGGTGATGAAGCCGAAGCCCTTGGAGTCGTTGAACCACTTTACGATACCGGTTTCCATGTTGGATTCCTTAAATGTTCTGGTCGAGCCCATGCTCACCAGGCATGACAATCAAGGAAGGAACAATGAGAAAAAGGTGTCGCCTAGCGTGCGTGACAACCCAGAACATCGGAGTAACTGCTTGAAAAGCCTGCGACGCAAGGTGTACCGGCATCGCAAGGTTATGTCAATCGAAAAGGCGATAAGACAGAGAATAAGCCATGAATGTGGATGGGGCCGCTCTTTGCAACCATTCCATGTTGTCCATGCACCGCCGCGTTCGGTAGTGAAAGTAGAGCAGTGGCATTCCATGGCTACACGCAACGCGAGCCATTGAGGCGGCCCAGAGAGCAGGAATTGCGAGAAGCTGTTACCATGCGCAACCTTTACCCGTTCTTCGAATTGATCGGGCTGGGTGCCTGGCAAGAAGACTAATCAATCGCTGGCCACCCGTCGGGCGTACACCCGAATCATCTTGGGCCACACGGTCCATCACCTACCTGACCGGCGGTTTATCCGCTCCGTACGCAGCGCGCATGTACTAGGCGTGCCAGCCTACGCAAGTACGGTCACCTCGTTGCCAATAGCTTGCGCCGTGCATTTGTATGCATGACCCAAAGGCGTTGGCCCTACCCATCGTGGCGTAGCTCATCAGCAGGAACTGGTTTGCTCAGGCGTTCCACGCCTGCATCAGCTCTCGCCCGAAATTCAGCAGTGTATTGAACAAAATCGACTCCCCGTACACGGTGTCCGTGTACCCAATTGAACAAGAACCCGGCGTCTGGTTTGCCACCTATCTCATCAATGAGTATAGGGACGGCACGGAACGTATCCTCGCCAACGTCTCGATGCGCCACAACGTACATGGAACGGAAGCACTCGCAACGAATGCTGCCCGGGTTGCAGGAAGAGCAGCCATCGCACGTCTGGCACCCCATCACAAGAACTGAACCGCTCAAGCCGCCCCGCGCGGCTTTTTTCCGCTTGCGGCAAGAGCAGGCGCAACACAGCAGTCAACAGGAAGGAAATCACCATGTCTGTTAGCGAAGAATGGGAAGAACTGCATCTGACGCCCGAGGGCTGGAAAGATGGCAGCTATCGACACGTACCTGGTGATGCCGTCATCGTCGCGCCACCGGCCAATGATGTACTGACCGTGCGCAGGCATGTTGCTGCCGTCTATGGCGGGCCGTCACGCGTGACAGAAGACAGAACACCGCGCACTGATGACCTGAGCCAGATCGAGCAATTGCTGTTGAAGTACGGCGCTCCTGTCTTTGGCGTCTAGACCGCAGACGAAGCGGACGAATGCTCGCGCGCTACATCGCGCCCACGTTATTTGAGAGAGAAACTGGCATGACACTCTGCCGCGCTTGCCTTGCGATTGAAGTCCACCGACTTGGTGCGTCAGGCCATGCCTTCTTACGAATCACCGACACCCAGCGCATCAAAGCTTCCAAGACAGCGGCCGTCACGGTGAGCACGTTTGCATGCCGCACGTGCGGCGCGAACTGGACCTACCGCGAAGGGAAAAACGTGCCCAACCCGGGATGGTCGCTGGAACAGTAAGCGCCTTCATTGGTTCGCTAGCCTCCGGTGTCTTGGCCTAAGCTCCGAGAAACGCTTGGCGGCGCGCCAGGCAACTGGCACCAGGAGTGCAACACCGTGCATCACCCATCCCAGTTCGCTCAGCGCGCGCTACCTATTCTCTTGAGGCTGTTCTCCTCGCTGCCGCTAGCTGTCATCCACAGCATCGGACGCGCGGGCGGGCGGCTCCTCTATGCCTTACCCGGTGGATATCGCCGCCATGTCCAGCGCAATGCTGCGCAGGCTGGCTTCGAAGCGCCCCGCTTTGCGCGGCAGGCAGCAGCAGAAACCGGTGCAATGATGAGCGAACTGCCACGGGTCTGGTTTCGTAGCGATGCATGCATGGCCCAGGTGACTTGCGAGGACTGGCACGTCATCGAGGAGGCTCTGGCCGAGCGCAATGGACTCATCATGCTCACGCCCCACCTGGGTTGCTTTGAGCTGGCTGCACGCTATATGGCACAACGCATTCCATTGACGATCATGTTTCGCCCGCATCGCAAAGCCGTGCTGCGCGGCCTGCTGGATGCCGTGCGCGCGACTTCGAACCTGAAGGCGGTGCCAGCAACCTCTGAAGGCGTTCGATCGTTCGTACGCGCCTTGCGCCAGGGGGACGCGGTCGGCCTTCTTCCCGATCAAGCCCCGAAGGGCGACGGTGTATGGGTCCCGTTCTTTGGCCGGCCGGCGTACACCATGACGCTGCCGGGCAAGCTCGCCAAGCAGACGAACGCGCCTCTGATCATCGCCGCCGGCGAGCGCCTGCCCGGCGGGCGCGGCTGGCGGATGCACGTGAAGCGCCTGACCGGGCCGCTTCCCGATGGCACCGAAGCTCAGGCAGCCTGGATCAATGCAGAAATGGAAGAGATGGTCAGGCGGTTTCCTCAGCAATACCTGTGGGGCTACAACCGATACAAGGTGCCTGCTGGTGCCCCAGCGGCTCCTACGGCCACTGTATAGGCGCATTTGTCCATTGCCTTGCCGATTCGGTGCCTGCGCAGGGCGAGACGGTCACCCATCTCGCGCAAATCGCAGAGCAAACGATTATCGTGGTGACGATTGTTGCCATCGTTGCCGCAGTCATGCTTGCATTCTTCATCACGCGCAGCATTACTGTGTCGCTCAGCTTTGCTGTCTCGGCAACCGAGGCTGCGCGCGCAGGTGAAGTCCGGGCACTTGCGCAACGTTCGGCCACGGCGGCGAAGGAAATCAAAGCCTTGATTACCGCCTCTGTCAGCAAGGTTGAAGATGGTGCCCAATTGGCGTCTGAGGCCGGGCGACAATGTCTGAGGTGACAACCGCTATTGCGCGCGTTACAGGCATCATGAGCGAGATCGCCGTAGCTTCAGTTGAACAGAGCAGAGGTACCGAGCAGATCAACCTTGCGATTGCCCAGATGGATGAGATGACGCAGCAGAATGCCGCGCTCGTGGAGCAGGCTGCGTCAGCGTCTGCTTCGTTGGAGGATCATGGGCGCCAGCTTCGCGATTCAGTCACATTCTTCCGCTTGGACAGCAGCGGGCACATGATTGCGGCGCCGGTCAGCGCGGTGAGAATGGCAAGGTGAGGCGCTCAATACCGCGCCTTTCTTAACTTGGCGCGACCGTATACACAGCCGTATCGGCCCTGATACCGAGGTCACGACGGAACGTTTCCGGATCGAATCCTTCCTGAATCTGCCGCGCCTCAATCGCGGATTTCGCGGCCTCCATCGCTTGGAGGCTGGTCCATTCGACGATGGACACCACGTTGAACTCGGTGGCGCCAGCGGTGTGCGTCAGCACTGAGCTTTTCAGGCAACCTGGTTGGGCGGCGAGCTGGGCCCTCGCTTGCTGGATACGCTCCATGAATGCCGGCATCGCGGCAGCCGGTACGGCGAAGCGACCAATGCGGAAAACCGCCATGTGTGAGTTGTCGGAAGCTTGTGCGGATGTCATGCTGAACCTCGTCATTAGGCGTGGATAAAAGATACCGCCGTACTCTAAAATCTCAAGTAAGGTTGAGGTCAAGAGGTTCGCGCATGAAAAAGCATCCCTTGGAAGAAATGGGTATTCCGCTCACGTTGAGCGTGGGTGAGGTATCCCGCCGCAGCGGCGTACCTGTGTCGACACTGCATTTCTATGAGGCCAAAGGCCTCATCGAGAGTCACCGCACGACAGGCAACCAGCGCCGATATTCGCGCGACGTCCTGCGCCGCGTAGCGTTTGTGCGTGTGGCGCAGCGTGTCGGAATTTCTTTGGGTGAGATAGCGGCCGGGCTGGACGAACTGCCCAAGGGCAGCATTCCGGACCGCGAAGCGTGGTCGCGATTGTCGACGACATGGCGCAGCGATCTTGATGAGCGCATCGCTCAACTCAAGAAGCTGCGCGACACATTGGACGATTGTATTGGCTGTGGCTGCTTGTCGATCGACCGGTGTCGCCTGCGCAATCCGCTGGATAAGCTAGCCCAGGAGGGGGCTGGGCCGCGACGACTGATGGTCAAACCTCTGAAATCGTAATGACGGTAAGTTACGGCGGTGTTCCGCAGACCTGTGCACGGTCTTGTCGTGGCCGATGCGTTCCAGCCAAGAAACGCCCACATCGGCGATTCCGGTGGGCGCGCAGCGCAGAAGCATCTGGAGCGCGCTTTCAGCTATCCGGGCAATCCCGCCAAGCTCAACGCTTGGCCCAGTTCCGAGGCGAGCGCGGGCGCACAGTCGATTCCGCTGAACTGTCGCTCGAGGCGGAAAGTCGGGTGCAATTCAAGCACGCGTGCCGCGGCAATTCGCGCCTCGCCCAGCAGATTGAGGCCGACCGATGGTCCGATCAGGATGACGTAGTTGATGCTGTGGCTCGGGTTTGATTGCACCGCCTGATATGCCGCTTTCGCTGCTGCCGGCAACGCGTCCTGAAGAAAGTGCCTCAATGCCTGCGCTCGATACGACACGGACGGACCAGCTATCGTCGGTCGGCACGTAGACGTCGTCGTGAGTATCGACAGGAGGCAGGGGGGGCTTACAGCAGCTTCTGCTTGCCTTGGCGTGAGGAGTGCGGCGTACCACTTATGACAGTCCCTCTGGCGGCCCGAGGAAGCGCAACGGGGCCGGCTCGCGTTCGTCTTTTCCGGCTTGCGGCCTATATTGGGTGTTACGGTCGGCATTGCTCGAGCGGAGGGGCGAATGAAACGCTTTTACACCTTCATCACGGTTTCAATGTTTGTGCTTACAGGACTAGCGCTTCAATCCTGCGTCGCATTGGGCGAAAAGCCGCTTGATGAGCAACTGGCCGGCGCCTGGACGTATGTCTCGGTCGATACTGTTCGCCCAGACGGCAGTCGCGCACCCATGTATGGGCCAAATCCGCAGGGCCTTGTCATCTTTGACGGCCACGGTCACTACGCGCTGGTGAACTCACGCGCCGACCTGCCAAAGTACGTCACCAACGACCGCATGAAGGGCAGTGCGGACGAGTATCGCGCGGTAGCGCAAGGTTCGATTGCGCACTTTGGGAGGTACGTCGTAAATGAAGCGGACAGAACCATCACCTTCCGCATTGAGACGAGCACATTCCCGAACTGGAACGGGGTAGAGCAGCGCAGGCCGTTCGTTCTCTCGGGAGATGAATTGCGATGGACCACGCCCGCCGCCTCGGGAGGGGGCTCCGGAGAAATTGTGCTGAAGCGAGCCAGATGACGCTGGCGGGCGGCACATGAATGCTTAGCCGGCGCCTTATGGAACGACCTCAGCGCAGATGTCTGTTGACTTGCGCAGCTTGATCGCCCGAGCCACGACCGGCTCTTTGGCATCGTCGGTCTTCAGGACGATGAGCATGCTGGCGTAGCGGGCTTTCCAGTTTGGCCCGAACGGACGCCCCAAGCCCCGTCAAGCTCAAGACGGTATGATCGCCAGCAGTCACGAGAATCTCTCGGCGACGATGCCAATGATGGCAAGGAGAGCCGCATGATCAAGGTCACCGTGATGTACCCGTACTCCGAAGGCGCGCGTTTCGACCACGCCTATTATCGCGACCGGCACATGCCGATGGTGAAGGCGAGGTTGGGCACTGCCTGCGCCTACTACACCGTCGAAAAAGGCTTGGCCGGTGGAGCGCCCGGTACACCGCCTGCCTTCGTGGCGATGTGCGCGTTGATCTGTGATTCGACCGAAGGCTTCCAGGCCGCCATGCAAGAGCACGGCGCCGAGATCTTGGGCGACATTGCCAATTACACCGACATCGCACCGGTGATTCAGGTCAGCGAGGTCGTGGTCGAGCGGTCGGATCGTTGAGCGCATCCTCTGGCATCGTGCGGCAAGCACGTGGAAAGCCGTTTTCTCCAAAACAGCCGATCCCAATCACCAGCGGACAGTCCTGCCGCGATAGTCGAGATATTCGAGGCCGGGCCGCCCCAGTTTGTTCAAAATCACGTTCACGACGCCCGGAACGCTTTCCTCGATTGACAATCGGCCCTCGGGGCCACCGAGGTCGGTGCGTACCCAACCCGGGGCGATCAGCAGCATGGCCAACGGCGTGTGCGCCTGGCGCGCGGCGAAGCTGCGCATGAACTGGTTCAGCGCCGCTTTGCTGCCACGATAGAGTTCGCGCTGGCCGGATTCGTTGTCGGCAATGCTGCCTTGCCCTGACGACATGATCCCGATCAGGCCGGCCGGCGGAACAAGATCGGCCATGCGTTCGACCACGCGCATCGGGCTGAGCGCATTGGTAATCATCAGCGCTACGAAATCCTCTGTGGAGACCTCGCCGATGGTCTGCGTCGGATCCGGATTGGTCGTCCCGGCATTGACGAACAGAACGTCGAACATCCGGCCGGACAGGCGCTCGCGCAGGGCCTGGATCCGCTCGGGCCGCGTGATATCCAGCGTTTCGATCGCGACCCGGCCCGGATGCGCATTGGCGAGATCATGCAAGAGCGTCCGGCTGCTGCCGGCGCGGACTGTGCCCACGACATTCCATCCGTTTTTCAGGAATTCGGCGGCCATGGCATAGCCAAGACCCCGTGAGGCGCCGATCAACAAGATGGTGGGCGTGTGGATGGGGGCGTTGGGCAAGGCGTTCTCCGGTGTGCGCGGTTGATGCAATCTATTGTCGGCAGAGCCTCCGCTTTGCACCAGACGCCTGGTAGACAATCCACGATTGCATCGGACGCCATGGTTGGATGCGTTTTCGATTATTCTGGCCGCATGTCACGCGTCGATCTCAACCTCCTGCCCGCACTGGACGCGTTGCTCAGCGAGCGTAGCGTTACCGGTGCGGCCCGGCGTCTGAATCTGAGCGTCTCGGCCATGAGCCGCACGCTTTCGCGCTTGCGCGTCGCAACGGGCGATCGCTTGCTGTTGCAGGCTGGCCGCGCGCTGGTGCTGACACCTTATGCCGAGCAACTGAGCCAGCGTATTCCTGCACTGGCCCGTGAAGCAGAGGCGGCGCTCAGCCGTGCTGAACATCGGTTCGACGTGGCCACCCTTGAGCAATGCTTCACCGTGCGCGCGGGTGAGGGCTTCGTCGATCTGCTTGGCGCGGCGTTGATGGATCGCCTCCAACGCGCTGCGCCCGGCGTGCAAGTCCGCTTCACGCCCAAGCCGGACTGGAACGCGCAGCCGTTGCGGGACGGTGCGATTGATCTGGAGATCGGTATTGTCCGGACGGCTGCCCCTGAAGTCCGTACGCGGCCGCTTTTCCGCGATCGCTATGTCGGCGTGTGTCGCGCGGGCCATCCTCTCTTGGGCGATGCGCGCATCAGCCTGGAACAATGGGCAGCATGCGGCCACGTCATGGTTTCGCGTACAGGCCAAACGGAAAATGCGATCGACGTGTCATTGGAGCCGCCAAACCTTCGGCGGAAGGTGGCAGTCGTGGTGCCGTCCTATTTGAGCGCGATGCAACTGGCGCGCCATTCGGACTTATTCGCCGTCGTTCCGCATTCCTGCCTGGGGAATGCATTTGTAGCGGATTTCGCGGCGGCCAACGGGTTGCAGTATTTCGAACTGCCGCTGGCTATACCCGCTTTCACCATTTCAGAGATCTGGCACCCGCGCCTTGACCACGATCCGGCGCATCAATGGTTTCGCACTGAAGTTCTAGAGCTGTGCCGGGCGGCATATCCGCAGAATCCGCTCGAGATACGCGCTGAAGGCAGGTAGACCGTTATCGCTGGACAGGGCGCGTGTGTTCGCTTGGGGGCCGGTACCCAAAATATGCGGACGTCCGCCCATGCCGCCATGCATCGCCGAAACTCAGCGCCATGGCGGGATAGGGCTTGTCGCTCCGTTCGAGGTGTATTGCCGTCTTCTCAGGCAGTCGCGGAGAACAGGCTTCCCGAGCTCTTGCCTTCCGCTTGCTGTGCCTGTGCAAGTTGGCCGATTGCGGTTTCAAGTGCCGCAGAGACCGAGCTTGCCTCCGTCGACAGCGCCTGCAGCCGCGCAGCCGCTTCCTTGTCGACAGTGGCTTGTTTCGATTCGGCTTCCATCTGGCGTTGCAATGCTGAAAGCCGCTGCCGCAGCGCATTGATCTGCGCTTTCAACTGCTTGACCACGGGGCTGTCGCTGGACGTGCCCGCGTCGCTCGATGTTGGATTCAGGCCAGTCGATGATTGCGCTTGGTCCTTGTTCGAGCGGGTGTCGTTGCCTTTCGAGGTGGAGGTGGATGTGACCGCAGCTTCATTCCCTGCTGAGGCGCTAGATGGGCGGCTCGCCGCAGGCGGCGCGGCGTTGGGCGTGAGTGAGGGATCGACTCGCATAGCTGATTCTTCTTGTTTGAATGTCGGCAGGCGTGATGTGCTTGCCGCTATACATCGGACTCTTCTTCGGCATGTTCGCCTGGAACTTGAGGAAGGCCGAAGCGGCTTCACTGCGGGCATTGCTCAGAAGCCGATGGCGCTCCGGGGGAAGGACGCTGCCACCTCCCGGTCTTCACCAGTGCTGGTCGTAGGTGCCTTTGCCGTTCAGCTTGTCGACCATTTCCGAGAGCCAGCGCTCCTCTTGAAGCGCTCTGCGCAGTGCGTACAGGGCGGCGCCCTGCGGGTTGTCAGGGTAGACGAAGCAGTGTTCAGCCTCCACGCGCCAGGCGTTGTATGCGACGACGTGGAGGGCGCGGATCTCCCACAGCAGACGGATCACGGTTTCGTTGTCGCGGTGCTCTTGGGCCAGCGTTTTGAGTTCGGCAAGGGTCAGCGCGGGAAAGCGCTCGCGGATGGGTTTCGACATGGGCGCATCGTCACCACTTGCGAGCGACGCGCATCGTCCGGCGCTCATGTGGGGTGGGCTCGTCGGTGAGCGACGCGCGGTACGCCTCCTGCGCAGCTTTGCCCTCTTGGAACCATGTCTCCACCGCGAGTTCGCTATGCAGCGCCTCGACGGCAATGCTGAAGGCGTCTGTTCGACCGCCCGGGCCAGCTGCCTCTGCCACCTGATGTGCGCGCCAGACGAGGTTGCGCAGCGCCTGCACTTCCATTAGCAACCGCCGCACGACCGGGTCATGGCCGTAGCGATCGCCAATGAGCGCGAGCTGCGCGTTCGTGAGCGCGGGGTATTCGATGCGAAGGGGATAGGGCATGGTTCAGACACTGTATGTTTATACAGTATCGTGGGCCGCGCCGAACGCGTCAACGTAGACAATGCAGACGTGGACGAGGCGACACTTGGCACGCCTTGAGGTGCTTCCTGGCGCTGCATGCTGTGCAGGAAATCGTTCCAACAAGCAGCATCGGGCCGCGGAAGACGGCGGGTTTGCTTGACTCTTATATAAGATATAAGACATTTGACCGTGTGGGGTATTGCGATTAGAATCGCGCCCAAGCGGCGCCCGGACCAGCCTCGGGGTGCCTGAAAAGATTCCCTGTAACGTCATCTCAGCAGGTCTCCCATGCTTGAAAACTTTCGCGCTCACGTGGCCGCCCGCGCCGCGCTCGGTATTCCTCCCCTGCCGCTGACGGCTCAGCAGACCGCCGAACTGGTCGAACTGCTGACGAACCCGCCCGCAGGCGAAGAGCAGACGCTGCTCGATCTGATTACCCATCGCGTGCCCGCTGGCGTGGACGAAGCCGCTCGCGTCAAGGCCGGCTTCCTGGCCGCCGTGGCCAAGGGTGAAACTGCCTGCCCGCTGATCTCGCGCAGCCGCGCCACCGAACTGCTTGGCACGATGCTGGGCGGCTACAACATCCAGCCGCTGATCGAGCTGCTGTCCGATGACGCCGTGGCCGCTGTGGCCGCCGACGCGCTGAAGAAAACCCTGCTGATGTTCGACCAGTTCCATGACGTGAAGGAACTCGCCGACAAGGGCAACGTGCACGCCAAAGCCGTGCTGCAGAGTTGGGCCGACGCCGAATGGTTCACGAGCCGTCCGGAAGTGCCGGAAAGCCTGACCATCACCGTCTTCAAGGTGACGGGCGAAACCAACACCGACGACCTGTCGCCGGCACCGGACGCCACCACCCGCCCGGACATCCCGATGCACGCGCTGGCGATGCTTAAGAACGCGCGCCCCGGCATCACGCCGGAAGAAGACGGCAAGCGCGGCCCGGTCAAATTCATTGAATCCCTGAAGGAAAAGGGTCACCTGGTCGCCTACGTGGGCGACGTGGTCGGCACCGGCTCCTCGCGCAAGTCGGCCACCAACTCGGTGCTGTGGTTCACGGGTGAAGACATCCCCTACGTTCCGAACAAGCGTTTCGGCGGCGTGTGCCTTGGCGGCAAGATCGCCCCGATCTTCTACAACACGATGGAAGATGCCGGCGCGCTGCCGATCGAACTCGACGTGTCGCAGATGAACATGGGCGACGTGGTCGAGCTGCGCCCGTACGAAGGCAAGGCGCTGAAGGACGGCAACGTGATCGCCGAATTCCAGGTCAAGTCCGAGGTGCTGTTTGACGAAGTGCGCGCCGGCGGCCGCATTCCGCTGATCATCGGCCGTGGCCTGACCGCCAAGGCGCGTGAAGCGCTGGGCCTCGCACCGTCGACGCTGTTCCGCCTGCCGCATCAGCCGGCCGACAGCGGCAAGGGCTTCTCGCTCGCGCAGAAGATGGTTGGCCGCGCGTGCGGCCTGCCGGAAGGCCAGGGTATCCGCCCGGGCACGTACTGCGAACCGAAGATGACCTCGGTCGGCTCTCAGGACACTACGGGCCCGATGACCCGCGACGAACTGAAGGATCTGGCGTGCCTCGGCTTCTCGGCCGACCTCGTCATGCAGTCGTTCTGCCACACCGCCGCTTATCCGAAGCCGGTGGACGTGAAGACGCACCAGACGCTGCCGAACTTCATCAGCACGCGCGGCGGCATTGCGCTGCGCCCGGGCGATGGCGTGATCCACTCGTGGCTGAACCGCATGCTGCTGCCCGACACCGTCGGCACCGGCGGCGACTCGCACACGCGCTTCCCGATCGGCATCAGCTTCCCGGCAGGCTCGGGCCTGGTCGCGTTCGCGGCGGCCACCGGCACGATGCCGCTGGACATGCCGGAATCGGTGCTGGTTCGCTTCAAGGGCAAGATGCAGCCGGGCGTTACGCTGCGTGACCTCGTCAACGCGATTCCGCTGTACGCGATCAAGCAAGGCATGCTGACGGTCGCCAAGCAAGGCAAGAAGAACATCTTCTCGGGCCGCATCCTCGAAATCGAAGGCCTGCCTGACCTGAAGGTCGAGCAAGCGTTCGAGCTGTCGGATGCGTCTGCCGAGCGTTCGGCCGCCGGTTGCACGGTGCACCTGAACAAGGAACCGATCATCGAATACCTGAACAGCAACATCACGCTGCTCAAGTGGATGATCGCGCAGGGCTACCAAGACCCGCGCAGCCTGCAACGCCGCATCAAGGCGATGGAGCAATGGCTGGCCGATCCGCAACTGCTGCAGCCGGATGCCGATGCTGAGTACGCTGCTGTCATCGAGATCGACCTGGCCGACATCCACGAGCCGATCGTTGCCTGCCCGAACGATCCGGACGACGTGAAGACGCTGTCCGACGTGGCCGGCGCCAAGATCGACGAAGTGTTCATCGGCTCGTGCATGACCAACATCGGCCACTTCCGTGCGGCGTCGAAGCTGCTGGAAGGCAAGCGCGACATTCCGGTCAAGCTGTGGGTCGCGCCGCCGACCAAGATGGACCAGAAGCAACTGACCGAAGAAGGCCACTACGGCGTGTTCGGCACGGCCGGTGCCCGCACCGAAATGCCGGGCTGCTCGCTGTGCATGGGCAACCAGGCACAGGTGCGCGAAGGCGCGACGGTGATGTCGACGTCGACCCGTAACTTCCCGAACCGCCTGGGCAAGAACACGAATGTGTATCTGGGCTCGGCGGAACTGGCGGCAATCTGCTCGCGTCTGGGCAAGATTCCGAGCAAGGAAGAGTACATGGCCGACATGGGCGTGCTCACCGCGAACGGCGACAAGATCTACCAGTACATGAACTTCGACCAGATCGAAGACTTCAAGGAAGTGGCCGACACCGTGCAGATGTAAAGGTGTTTCGCGACTGCGGTGGGTCGTTCCCGCCGTAGTCAAATGAAAAGGCGCCCAGGGGTGGATTGCCGCGGGGCCGGTTTTTTTTTTTGGTTGTGAAGATTAAACCCCCGGGGGAAAACAAAAAGGGGCACCCGCCCCCCA
>NZ_JBGLYZ010000053.1:0-24691 GCF_047304345.1 Ralstonia sp. Ralssp135 | reverse complement strand
CGCGCTGATCCAGGATGCGGTCACGTTCGCGCGGCTTGGCCTGGCCGTGGTGGATGAGCAGCATCGCTTTGGCGTGGCGCAGCGGTTGGCTTTGCGCGGCAAGGCAAGCAACGGCGATGCACCTGCCGCCAACGCCCAAGTGCCGCACCAACTGATGATGTCCGCCACGCCGATCCCGCGCACGCTGGCGATGACGTATTACGCCGATCTCGACGTCTCTGCCATCGACGAATTGCCGCCCGGCCGCACGCCCATCGTCACTCGCCTGGTGAACGATGCGCGCCGCGACGAAGTCATCGAACGCATCTACGCCGCCGCACGCGAAGGTCGACAGGTCTATTGGGTTTGCCCGCTGATCGAAGAGAGCGAGGCGCTGCAGCTGCAGACCGCCGTCGAAACCTTCGAGACGCTTTCGCAAAGTCTGCAAGGCCTGAAGGTTGGCCTCGTGCACGGACGCTTGCCATCCGCCGAGAAGGCCGCCGTGATGAGCGCCTTCGCCGGCGGCGAGCTGCACGTGCTGGTGGCCACCACCGTCATTGAAGTCGGTGTGGATGTGCCCAATGCCTCGTTGATGGTGATCGAGCACGCCGAGCGCTTTGGCCTTGCGCAGTTGCATCAGCTACGCGGGCGGGTGGGGCGCGGCACGGCGGAATCGGTATGCGTGCTGCTGTATCAGGCGCCTCTGTCGCCGACGGCCAAGCAGCGTCTGCAGACCATGCGCGAAACCACCGATGGTTTCGAAATCGCCCGGCGCGATCTGGAGATCCGTGGCCCCGGCGAATTCCTGGGCGCGCGGCAGTCGGGTGAAGCGATGCTGCGCTTTGCCGATCTGAACCACGATGCTTGGCTCGTCGAATTTGCCCAAGGAGCGGCGGACGACATGCTCGCCCGCTTTCCGGAAGCCGTCGACACCCATCTCAAGCGCTGGCTGGGCGAGCGCGAGCACTACCTGCGTGTCTAAGGCCGGCGGCGCACGCCTTTTTTAGGGTGCCAACTGCGCCTGCTTGCGCAAGCGCTTGACCGTGTACATCGCACGATCGGCCTGATTGAGCAGGGCGGCGATCTCCGTCAACTGAACGTTTTCTTCGTCGGATATCCGTTCTTAGGTTTAGCCGACGGTCGGTTCCAGCCGTATCAGCGTGATCTCCGACGGCGCGCCGAACCGCTTGGGCGGCCCCCAATATCCCGTGCCACGGCTGGTGTAGATCCACAGGCGCCCCAGCTTGTGCAAGCCAGCCGTAAAAGGCTGCTGCAGTGGAACAAACAGGCTCCACGGCCAGAACTGGCCGCCATGGGTGTGCCCGGACAGTTGCAGGTCGAAGCCCGCCTCCGCTGCGGCCGGGGCACTGCGCGGTTGATGCGCGAGAAGGATGGTGGGCGTCACGCCGGGCGGCGACCCAGCCAGCGCCCGGGTTGGATCGCTCGCGTGTGTAGCGTCGAACTTGCCCGCACTGAAATCGGTCACGCCCGCGATCACCAGCGGCGCGCCGTTGTGTTCAAGCACCGCATGCTCGTTCATCAACACGCGCATGCCGAGCCGCTCGAACTCCGACACCCAGGGGCCGACCCCTGAGTAGTACTCGTGATTGCCCGTCACCGCAAAAACGCCGTGCCGAGCCGACATGCCGGCCAGCGGCGCGATATGCGGACGCAGCACGTCAACCTCGCCGTCCACCAGATCGCCCGTCACGGCGACGACGTCCGGTTGCAGCGCATTGAGCCGCTCGACCACGCCCGTCACATACGCACGCTTGATGGTGGGCCCGACGTGCAGATCAGTGATTTGCGCGATGGTGAAGCCGTGCAGCGCGGCGGGCAGATCCGCAATGGGCACCGTCACCCGGGCGACGCGGGGGATGCGGCGCGCGTTGACATAGCCGATCAAGGTCACCAGTAAGGTGAGGGCGACGACCAGCAGGGCCGAGTCGTGGCGATAGGCCTGCGGCAGCACGATGAGCGCCACGTCGCGCAGCAGCGTCAACACCAGCAGAGACGAGAACAGGCCCATCAGCAACGCGCCAAACCAGGTCACGCGATCCGCCAGCGAGATGGGGCGGATCACGAAGCGCGCAGCCATCCCAGTGGGAATCATCACCGTCGATACGAGCAGGAAGACGACGCCTGCAGCCCAGCCCGCGCCGTTCCAGCCCAGATCTGGCAGCAGCCGCCAACCGATGTAGAGATGCAGCGCTGCCATGAGCGCCACTGTCGTTGCCAGAAAGCGGCGTCTGCCGCGGGGCAGGGATCGGCTGCCGTTAGGTTCGTCACTCATGTTGGGGCGGCTCCTTTTTTGTCTCGGTGGGGCGTATCCCCGGAAGATGGGGTGGATGGCAGCGTTGTCAATGCCGGGGCCGTCGTTCGAACACCAAGCAATATTGCACGTCCCTTGGTAAAATCTATCGACATCCCCAAGCCGATTGATCGTCATGACGCTCACTGAACTCAAATACATCGTCGCCGTCGCGCGGGAACGCCACTTTGGGCGTGCCGCCGAGGCCTGCTTCGTCTCGCAACCGACGCTGTCGGTGGCCATCAAGAAGCTGGAAGACGAACTGGCCGTGCAGATTTTCGAGCGCGGCGCATCGGAAGTGAGCGTCACGCCAGTGGGCGAGCAGATCGTCACACAGGCGCAGCGCGTGCTTGAACAGACGATGGCGATCCGCGAGATCGCCAAGCAGGGGATGGACCCGCTGGCCGGGCCGCTGCGCCTGGGGGTGATCTACACGATCGGGCCGTATCTGCTGCCCGCGCTCGTCAAGCAGATGATCGACACCGTCCCGCAGATGCCGCTGATGCTGCAGGAGAACTTCACCGTACGGCTGGTGGAGCTGCTCAAGCAGGGCGAGATCGACTGCGCCATCATGGCCGAGCCGTTTCCCGAAGCCGGCCTGATGACGGTGCCGCTGTATGACGAGCCCTTTGTCGTAGCGGTGCCGCGCGGTCACGAGTTGGCCAAGGCGTCGTCGGTGGACCCGGAAGCGCTCAAGCAACAGACCATGCTGCTGCTCGGCAACGGGCATTGCTTCCGCGACCATGTGCTCGGGGTGTGCCCGGAGTTGTCGCGCTTCTCGCAGAACGCGGACGGTATCCAGAAGACGTTCGAAGGTTCGTCCCTGGAAACGATCCGCCATATGGTCGCCAGCGGCGTGGGCATTACGGTGCTGCCGCGCACGTCGGTGCCGAGCATGCAGCCTGCCGCCACTGATCTGCTGAGTTACGTGCCGTTTCAGGAGCCTGTGCCTGACCGCCGCGTTGTTCTGGCCTGGCGCAAGAGTTTCACCCGCATTGCCGCGATCGAAGCGGTGGCCAAGGCGGTCGCGCAATGCGAACTGCCCGGCATCAAGCTGTTGCCGCCCACCCCGCTGATTCACTGATCCTCTTAGATATCCGTTGGCCGTCATCCCATGGCGGCCATAGCGCACGCCTAACTGATAGATAAAAACAATCAAATATACGAATCGATAGTGCAAAGGTAGACTGTTTTCCATGGTGAGCGCATCGCTCACTGCCCAATCACCGTGGAGCCCGTCATGTCCCTGCCGCCTGCCTCGAACACCGTCGCGACCGTGCTGGAATGGCTCGCTGCCTATGGTGAATCGCACTGACCTGATGAATGCATGAAGCTGCCCGCGCTTGTCGTGCGGGCATCAGGAACGCGGGTGGTTGCAAGGAGAAAAAGCATGGCAATGGTGCGGATGTTTGTTTCGGAATGGCAGGGGTTTGCGGGCACCGTGCGCGCGTCGCAGGCAGAGGTGCCGACGCTGTCCGGCATGCCCGGCAGTGCGGCCGGTGGGCTCGGCACCCGCGCTGCAGAATCCGCCCGCCTGCAACGCAAGTGGGTGCGCAAGCAGATCGGTCTAACCATCGTGGCTGCCGGCGCTATGATCGTGCTCCTGCACGGTATGGTGCAGCTCATGGTCTGATGACCGGCCTGATGCTCGGTTGCCATCCGCTGTGCGTTTCGTCATAGGACGATGCGACGATCGGAACTTGCTGCGCGAGCGGCAACCGAAAGAAGGCTCGAAGCACGCGTGGCCCGACGCTGAATCAAGGCAAGGGCATCGCGTTTTTGCACACCACTTCATAGGGGAATCCAGATGGCAAAGAAGAACAACGGCGCGACTGCCGCAGCCCAGATCAACATCGGCATCGCTGACAAGGATCGCAAGAAGATCGCAGAAGGCCTGTCGCGCCTGCTGGCCGATACCTACTCGCTGTATCTGAAGACGCATTACTTCCACTGGAACGTCACCGGCCCGATGTTCAACACGCTGCATCTGATGTTCGAGACGCAGTACAACGAACTATGGAATGCCGTCGACCCGGTTGCTGAGCGTATTCGCGCCTTGGGCTATCCCGCGCCGGGCTCGTATTCGGAGTTCGCCAAGTTGTCGTCGATTCCGGAATCGAAGGGCATTCCCGAGGCGATGGACATGGTGCGTGAGCTGGTAGCCGGCCACGAAGCCGTGACGCGCACCGCCCGCAGCCTGTTCCCGGATGTCGATAAGGCCGCCGACGAACCGACCGCCGACTTGCTGACGCAACGCATGGACATCCACGAGAAGACCGCGTGGATGCTGCGCTCGCTACTGGCTTAAGGCTGGCTTGACGGCCGTTCGCCAAGTTTGCGACAGGCGTTTCGACAGCAGCGAATTGCGTCCCTCCCGCGAGCCCGTTGTGTTGCGGGTGGGACAGCATCAACCCCATGACCTAAACGAGAGAATCATGACGACTGAAGCCAAATGCCCGTTTTCCGGCCATGCTCCCGCTGCTTCGCACGCCTTCGGTGGCGGTACGGCCAACAAGGATTGGTGGCCCAATCAGCTGCGCGTTGATCTGCTGAACCAGCATTCCGAGAAGTCGGATCCGCTCGGCCCGAAGTTCGACTACCGCAAGTCCTTCAACACGATCGACTACGACGCGCTCAAGGCCGATTTGCGCCGCCTGATGACGGATTCGCAAGACTGGTGGCCGGCAGACTTCGGACACTATGGCCCGCAGTTCATCCGCATGGCATGGCACGCTGCCGGCACGTACCGCACGGGCGATGGCCGTGGCGGCGCAGGGCGCGGCCAGCAACGTTTCGCACCGCTCAACTCCTGGCCCGATAACGTCAATATCGACAAGTCGCGCCGTTTGCTGTGGCCGATCAAGCAGAAGTACGGCCAGGCAATCTCGTGGGCCGACCTGCTGATCCTGACCGGCAACGTGGCACTCGAAACCATGGGCTTCCGCACCTTCGGCTTTGCCGCGGGCCGTGAAGACACCTGGGAACCGGACAACGATGTGTACTGGGGCAGCGAGACCACCTGGCTCGCGCCCACCAACAACCCCAATAGCCGCTACTCGGGCGACCGCAATCTTGCGAACCCGCTGGCCGCCGTGCAAATGGGCCTGATCTATGTGAACCCGGAAGGCCCGGATGGCAACGGCGATCCACTGGCTGCTGCACGCGACATCCGCGACACCTTCGCCCGCATGGCGATGGATGACGAAGAAACCGTCGCGCTGATTGCCGGTGGCCACACCTTTGGCAAGACGCACGGCGCGGGCGCGGCGAGCCACGTTGGCGCCGATGTCGAAGCGGCTCCGCTGGAAGCGCAAGGCCTGGGCTGGGCGAGCACCTTTGGCACCGGCAAGGGCGCCGATGCCATCACCAGCGGGCTGGAAGTCACCTGGACGCAGACCCCTGCGCAATGGAGCAACTTCTTCTTCGAAAACCTGTTCAAGTACGAATGGGTGCAGGAGAAGAGCCCCGCCGGCGCGCTGCAGTGGGTGGCCAAGGACGCCGAAGCGATCATTCCGGGCCCGACGCCCGATTCGCCCAAGCGCAAGCCAACCATGCTGACGACCGACCTGTCGCTGCGTTTCGATCCGGCGTACGAAAAGATCTCGCGCCGCTTCCTCGACAACCCGCAGGCATTTGCTGAAGCTTTTGCGCGCGCCTGGTTCAAGCTCACGCACCGCGATCTCGGTCCGAAATCGCGTTACCTTGGCCCCGAAGTGCCGCGTGAAGACCTAATCTGGCAAGACCCGCTGCCGGCGGCCACGCACAAGCCGACCGAGGCCGACATCGCCGACCTCAAGGCGAAGATTGCTGCTTCCGGCCTGTCGGCATCCGAGCTGGTTGCGGTGGCATGGGCGTCCGCCTCGACCTTCCGCGGTTCGGACAAGCGCGGCGGTGCCAACGGTGCGCGCATTCGCCTGACGCCGCAGAAGGACTGGGCGGTCAACCAGCCGGTGGCCGGCACGCTGGCCAAGTTGGAAGAGATTCAGCGCGCCTCCGGCAAGGCTTCGCTGGCCGATGTGATCGTGCTGGCAGGCAGCGTCGGTATCGAACTGGCCGCCAAGGCTGCCGGCACGACGATCACCGTGCCGTTCACGCCGGGCCGCGTCGATGCCACGGCCGAGCAGACCGACGCCGCCTCGTTCGCGCCGCTCGAACCGGTGGCCGACGGCTTCCGCAACTACCGGAAAGCCGACTACGCGATGCCGGCCGAGGTGCTGCTGCTTGACAAGGCCCAGTTGCTGACGCTGACCGCACCTGAGCTGACCGTACTGATCGGTGGCCTGCGCGCCATCAACATCAATGCGGATGGCAGCCAGCACGGCGTATTTACCGCCACGCCGGGCACGCTGACCAACGATTTCTTCGTCAACCTGCTCGACATGGGTACCGAATGGAAGGCCGCAGGCGATATCTACGAGGGCATTGACCGTAAGACGGGCGAGCGCAAATGGACCGGCACGCGCGTCGATCTGGTGTTCGGCTCGAATTCCATCCTGCGTGCGCTGGCCGAGGTGTTTGGCAGCGCCGACGGTAAGGAGCGCTTCATCAGCGAGTTCGTTGCCGCTTGGGTCAAGGTGATGAATCTCGACCGATTCGATTTGGCCGCCGCCTAAGCTGCTTTCGGCGGGACTAAAATGGCGCCTTGCCTCGTGCAGGCGCCATTTTTCTTTGGTGATTTCCATGCAATCGTCCGCCGCCCAACCCAGCCGCCTCGTGCTCTATGCGCGCCTGATGCGCATGGACAAACCGATCGGTACGCTGCTGCTGCTGTGGCCGACGCTGTGGGCGCTATGGATGGCCGCTGATGGCCATCCGCCGGTGTCGCTGGTGGTGATTTTCACGGTCGGCACATTCCTGATGCGCTCGGCTGGCTGCGCCGTCAACGACTGGGCGGATCGCGACTTTGACAAACACGTCAAACGCACCAAGGAGCGGCCGCTCACCGCTGGCCTGATTGCCCCGTGGGAAGCGCTGGCGGTTGCGGCGGTGCTGTCGCTCGTCGCCTTCACGCTGATCCTGCCGCTCAATGCGCTGACCAAATGGATGTCGGTGGCGGCCATCGTGATTGCCGGCACGTATCCGTTCTTCAAGCGGTTCTTCGCGATTCCGCAGGCGTACCTGGGCATTGCGTTCGGGTTTGGGATCCCGATGGCGTACGCAGCGGTGCAGGATCAGGTGCCGCTGCTGGCGTGGCTGATGCTTGCCGGCAATGTGTTCTGGGCCGTTGCCTACGACACCGCATACGCGATGGTCGATCGCGATGACGATCTGCTCATCGGCATCAAAACGTCGGCCATTACGTTCGGACGCTACGACGTGGTGGCGATCATGCTGTGCTACGTCGGTTTCTTCGGGATCATGGCCTGGGCCGGCCACGTGATGGCGCTAGGCCTGGCGTATTGGATCGGGTTTGCCGCCGCCGTGGCGTTGTCGCTTTGGTATTACCCGATGCTGCAGACGCGGGATCGGATGAAGTGCTTTTTTGTTTTCCGGCATAACAATTGGCTGGGGGCTTGTTTGTTTGCTGGTGTGGCGGCGGCGTATTTGCTGCGCTAGGGCGTTGTTGGTCCATCCCGCGATTCATACTCAGCCGGGGATGGACCGACAGGTTCAATCCCGCCCGAATTCCTCGCCCATCTCCTTACCGCGTGCCGCCGCAGCATGCATCGCGCGTACAAAGGCAGCCTTAATATCAGCTCCCTCCATTGAAGTGAGCGCCGCATAGGTCGTCCCACCTTTGGATGTCACGCGCTCGCGCAGCACCTCAACCGGCTCAGGCGATTGGCCTGCCAGCGTGGCCGCGCCAACAAATGTCTCGACCGCCAGCGTGCGGCCATCCTCCGCGGACAGCCCCAACTCCTGCGCCGCCTGCTGCATCGCTTCGATGAAATAGAACACGTACGCCGGGCCGCTGCCCGAGATGGCGGTCACCGCATCAATCTGCGCCTCGGCGGGCACCCACACGCTCTTGCCGACGGCATTGGCGATGGCGCTCGCTGTTGCGCGGTCGTTATCCGACAGGCCCGCATTGGCAGCCAGGCCAGTCATCCCCAGGCCGGAGAGCGCTGGCGTATTTGGCATGGCCCGCACGATACGCGCATGACCATTCAGCCAGCGTGACAGATCCTGGATCCGGATGCCCGCCGCCACCGACAGCACCAGGCTGTCACCCAGGTGCGGGGCGATTTGCGCGCAGACCTCACGCATCTGCTGCGGCTTGACTGCCAGGACGATCACGTCGCGGTCGGCCATTTCTGCGCCGGGGGCGGCAGCGGTGCGGGCGCCCCAGGTTTGTTCGGCGCGGCTGCGGGCAGGCTCGGTCGGGTCCACCACCACGATGTTGGCGCCGTGCGCGCCCTTGGCAATCAGGCCGCCGATGAGGGCCGCCGCCATGTTGCCGCCGCCGATGAAGCCGAGTTTCAGAGTGTCGAGCATGAGAGTGGTGGTGTGAAAGAAAACAGGAATTCAGGCGTTTGCATACTGCCGCGCACCGAAGATGGCGCTGCCGACGCGCACAATGGTGGCGCCTTCGGCAATCGCGTCTTCCAGGTCGGCGGACATGCCCATCGACAAGGTATCGAGCGGGATGCCGGCCTCGCGCAGCCGACCTGCCAGGGCGCGCAGATCGGCAAACGGCTTGCGCTGCGTAGCAGGGTCTTCGCTCGGCTCAGGCACGGCCATCAGGCCGCGCAATTGCAGGCGGGGCAGCGCCGAGACGGCTTGTGCCACGGCAAGCACTTCATCGAAATCTGGCATCAGACCATGTTTGCTGGTCTGGCGGCTGATGTTGATCTCAAGACAGATCTGCAGCGGCGGCAAGGTGTCGGGGCGCTGGGCCGAGAGGCGCTCGGCAATCTTGAGGCGGTCGACGCTGTGTACCCAGTCGAATTGCTCGGCCACGGCGCGCGTCTTGTTGCTCTGCAGGGGGCCGATGAAGTGCCAGTGGATCGGGTCGGGGCCCGTGCGCAGGTCGGCCAGCGCGTCGATCTTGGCGATGCCTTCCTGCACGTAGTTTTCGCCGAAGGGGCGTTGCCCTGCAGCATGTGCGGCGCGTACGGCATCGGCGTCGAACGTCTTCGAAACGGCCAGCAATGTGACACCCGCAGCATCGCGCGAAGCCAGTGTGCAGGCCGTTGTGATCCGTTGACGCACGGCTTGCAAGTTGGCGGCGATTACAGACATAATCCGGCGACGTTTGTTACAAATAAACAAGGTTCCGGCACGTCAAATCAACGGCTCGGAGCGCGTCTGGAGGCGCCATTGCGACGCCCGGGCGACATAAAAAAGTCGGGGGTCATTATAAGATGGACATCGCGCAGCTTCTGGCGTTTTCCGCCAAGAACAAGGCGTCGGACTTGCACCTGTCGGCCGGACTGCCGCCGATGATCCGGATTCACGGCGACATGCGCCGGATCAACGTGCCACCGCTCACGCACCAAGATGTGCACTCCATGGTGTACGACATCATGAGCGACGGGCAGCGCAAGGTCTACGAAGAAAACCTGGAAGTCGACTTCTCGTTTGAGATCCCGGGGCTCTCGCGTTTCCGGGTTAACGCGTTCAACCAGAACCGCGGCGCTTCGGCCGTGTTCCGGACGATTCCGTCGAAGGTGCTCTCGCTGGATGACCTGAAGGCGCCGGCGGTGTTTGCGGACCTGGCAATGAAGCCGCGCGGCCTGGTGCTCGTTACCGGCCCGACCGGTTCGGGCAAGTCGACGACGCTCGCCGCGATGGTCAATCACCGCAACGAAAACGATATGGGCCACATCCTCACGGTGGAGGACCCGATCGAATTCGTGCACGAATCGAAGAAAAGCCTGATCAACCAGCGCGAGCTTGGCCCGCATACGCACTCGTTCGCCAATGCGCTGAAGTCGGCACTGCGTGAAGATCCGGACGTGGTGCTGGTCGGCGAATTGCGTGACCTTGAGACCATTCGCCTTGCGCTCACCGCCGCAGAAACCGGTCACTTGGTGTTTGGCACGCTGCACACCAGCTCGGCCGCCAAGACCATCGACCGGGTCGTCGACGTGTTCCCGTCAGACGAGAAGGAGATGGTCCGGACCATGCTTTCCGAATCGCTGGAGGCGGTGATCTCGCAGACGCTGCTCAAGACGCGCGATGGTTCGGGCCGGATTGCCGCCCACGAAATCATGATTGCCACGCCGGCCATCCGTCACTTGATCCGCGAGAACAAGATCTCGCAGATGTACTCGATGATGCAGACCAGCAGCGGCATGGGCATGCAGACGCTCGACCAGTGCCTGTCTGAGCTGATCAAGCGCTCGGCGATCAACTACGCAGACGCGCGCGCCATCGCCAAGAACCCGGACGCGTTCGCGAACTGATGCGCTGACCCACACGTCAGCGCGCTTTCCAATTCTCTTCAGGAGGGGCACGCCATGCTGGACCGCGAAGCCGCCACCAAATACATCCACGAACTCTTGCAGTTGATGGTGAACAGCCGTGGCTCGGACTTGTTCATCACGTCGGAATTTCCGCCCGCAATCAAGGTGGACGGCAAGGTCACGCCGATTTCGCAGCAGCCGCTGAATGCCGTGCAGGCCGTCGGTCTGGTCAAGTCGATCATGAACGAGAAGCAGCTGCGCGAGTACGAAGACAGCTCGGAATGCAACTTCGCCATCACGGCGCCGGGTGCGGGGCGTTTCCGCGTGTCGGCGTTCATGCAGCAGGGCCGCGCCGGCATGGTGCTGCGGACCATCAACACAAAGATCCCGACGCTGGGTGAGCTGGATTTGCCGCCGATCCTGAACGAGATCGTGATGAGCAAGCGCGGCCTGGTGATCGTGGTGGGTGCCACGGGCTCGGGCAAGTCGACCTCGCTGGCGGCGATGGTGGGCTATCGCAACGCGAATTCGTATGGCCACATCATCACCATTGAAGATCCGGTGGAATACGTGCACACGCACCAGAACTGCGTGGTGACGCAGCGTGAAGTGGGCGTGGATACCGAGTCCTGGCACGTGGCGCTGAAGAACACGCTGCGCCAGGCGCCGGATGTGATCCTGATCGGCGAAATCCGAGACCGCGACACGATGGAATACGCCATCCAGTATGCGGAGACCGGTCACCTGTGCCTCGCCACGCTGCACGCCAACAGCTCAAACCAGGCCATTGACCGGATCATCAACTTCTTCCCCGAAGAGAAGCGTCAGCAGCTGCTGATCGACTTGTCGCTGAACCTGCGCGCGATGATCGCGCAACGCCTGTTGCCGCGTCAGGGTAGGAAGGGGCGCGTGCCGGCAGTCGAAATCATGCTGGCCACCCCGCTGGTGCAAGACCTCATCTTCAAGGGCGAGGTGCACGAGCTGAAGGAGGTCATGAAGAAATCCCGCGAGCAGGGGATGATCTCGTTCGACCAGGCGCTGTTCGATCTGTACGAGGAAAACAAGATCACCTACGAGGACGCGCTGCGCAATGCGGACTCCCTCAACGATCTGCGCCTGCAGATCAAGCTGCACAGCAAGCGCGGCGGGCAGACAGATCTGTCTGCCGGCACTGAACATCTCAACGTCGTGTGATGTGTCGAAAGCGCTACACCATTTGAGGTAATTTGCGGCGCACAACGTTTGCGCCGCTCGGAAGGCCACCCGGGCCTCATGATCTTTCCTTAATATTTGCTGAGAATTGCCGTTTAAGCGGTGAGCGGGCCTGCCAAGTCATCGGCGGGCGCGCATCAAAACGATAAAAGCAACAGCAAATCCGGGTGGGTAAAAACGTGGCAAGCAAGCCGAGGTGTCAGCGCGCGCGGGCGGCGCGGGGCTTTACGCTGATTGAGCTCATGATCACAGTGGCCATTGTCGGCATCCTGGCGATCATTGCTTATCCCAGCTACGTCCAGTACATCGTCCGCTCCAATCGGGCAGCGGCGGAATCCTTCATGCAGGAAGTGGCGTCCGCGCAGGAGCGCTTCCTGCTCGACAACCGTGCCTATGCGTCGAATCTGGCCACGTTGCAATACGCCAGCAACGTGCCGGCCAACGTCTCGCCAAACTACACCTTCACGTTGAGCGCCAGCAGTGTGCCGCCGTCTTATCAGCTGGCAGCGAATCCGCAGGGCTCGCAGCAGGTAAACGACACCGCCTGCGGCACGCTCACCCTGACAAACACGGGTGCCAAGGCGGCGTCCACCGGCGCCTCGAACTGCTGGAAGTGAGGCGAGCCATGAACATCCTGCGCAAGCCCATTCAAGGTTTCACGCTGACCGAGCTGATGGTCACGCTGGCCGTGCTCGCCATTCTCGTAACGATTGCCGTGCCGTCGTTCTCGGGAATGATTGCGACACAGGCCACGCGCAATGCGTCGTTCGACCTGTCTTCTGCCGTGTCGTTGGCGCGTGCGGAGGCAGTCAAGCAGAACGCCATCGCCACCGTCTCAACCACCAGCAACTGGGCGACCGGCTGGACGCTGACGGTGGGCACGCCCGCCACGGTGATCCGCACCTTCGGCCCGTACAGCGGCGTCACCATCGCGGCGAGCAACGGCAATACGCTGTCGTTCGGCAACGATGGCCGACCGACTGCAGGCGGCGTGACGTTCCAGGTCACGCCGACGAGCGCGTCGCAATCGGTCTCGTCGAGTTGCGTACAGGTGGGCGGCACCGGCCGCGTCGCCGTGGTTTCGGGGACGTGCTCATGAGCGCCATCGCACATTTGTCACATCGCCGGTTACGCAAGGCCGGGCAGCGTGGGTCGACCCTGATCGAGATCCTGATTTCGGTCGTGATCCTGCTGGTGGCGCTGCTGGGCGCGGCCGGAATGATGGTCCGCTCGAACCAGTCCGAGATGGAGTCCTACCAGCGCGTGCAGGCCCTGACGCTGTTGCAGGACATGGCTGCGCGGCTCAATGCCAATCGCCAGGTGGCCTCGTGCTACGCCGCGCCCGGTGTAATCACCACGGCCGGCACGGGCGGTGTCTCGGCACCCAGCTGCACGACCGGCACGGCCGCACAGCAAGCCACCGTCACAACCGATCTCGCGGCTTGGAACAATGCGCTGCTCGGCAATACGGAGACTGCCGCCAGCGGCACCGTTGCCCTGGGCGCCATGATCGGCGCGCGCGGCTGTATCGAAGCCATCGACACGGTCAATCAGATCTATCGCGTAACCGTCGCATGGCAAGGCATGGTGCAGACCGTGGCGCCGGCATTGCCCTGTGGCAGCGGCAGCGGCAATTACGGTAACGACGCCTATCGGCGCGCCATTAGCGTGCAGGTGCGCATGGGGGTGCTGTCATGACGCCGAACCGCACGTTGCGTCGTCTGCAGCGCGGGATGTCGCTGGTTGAACTGATGGTCGGCATGACGCTGGGGCTGTTGCTGCTGACCGCGTTGGCCAGCCTGTATGCGTCCACCTCGCAATCGCGCGTGCAGCTGGGCAACAGCGCCACGCAGATCGAGAACGGCCGCTATGCGCTCGACATCATCAGCCAGGAAGTCGCGCTCGGAGGCTTCCTTGGCGATCTGAATCTGCTGGGAACCTCAGCGCTGGCCACGCCCGATGTGTGCGCAAGCGCCACCAACGCACTTGGCTTTACCAACAGCCCTGCGACGGTGCCCGTTGCCATCTACGGCTATGCCGCCAATACGAACCCGGCAACGTGTTTGCCGAACCTGTCGCCCAATTCGGAAATCCTCGTGGTGCGCCGCGTGTCAACCGCGGCCGTGTTGCCCAGCGCGATCGTTGCTGGTCAGACCTACCTGCAGGATTCGTTCTGCAGTACGGACACCGCCCCCTTTGTCTTCAGCAGCAACAGCGCGGACTTCGCGTTGAAAGACAAAACCTGTACAAATGCTGCCCCGGTGCGCCAAGTCAGCGTGCGAGCGTTCTACCTTGCCACGTGCGACCGCTGCGGCACCGGCGGCGACAGCATTCCCACGCTCAAGATGGTCGAGTTCTCCAATGGCGCGCTGCAGCCGCCCAACTCAATCGCCCAGGGCATCGACGACGTGCATTTCGCCTATGGCGTAGACATGGACGGCAACGGTTCACCCGATTGCTATGTCGCCAATCCGGGTATCGACAACAGCGCCGCGTGCACCAATGTGACCGGCTACAACTGGACCGCGTCCGCTGCGACGAACTGGAGCAACGTGACCGCCGTGCGCATCAACGTGCTTGCGCGCACGCTGGGCGTGTCGCCGGGCTGGACGGACACGCGGTCTTACGACATGGGTCGCGGCACGCTCACCGCCCCTTTCAACGATGGCTATAAGCGACACGTCTATGCGGAACTCGCACGCGTCGCCAATGTAGCCGGCCCACGGGAGTAGCCATGCGGCGCTTATCGGTTCGCCAATCGGCACGTCAGTCGGGTGTGACGCTTGTTGTCACGCTGATCTTCCTGGCGATCTTCATGGGCATCGTCGTGATGATGATGAACTCGGGCGTGATCAACACCAAGATCGCCGCCAACCAGCAATACGGCCTGGAAGCGCGCAGCGCCGCGCAGCAGGGCATTGAGCAGGTCATCAGCGTGGATTTCACCTCCAACCCGGTCGCGACCAACGTGCCGGTGGACGTGAACGGCGATGGCAAGACGGACTACACCGCGCAGGTTGCCGCACCAACATGCCTGGCAACCAAACCGATCGCCAACACGCAATTGACCACTGATACGACCAGCCCCAACTTTGCCGCCGACTCGTCCTGCTTCGGCGGCGTGAACAACAACTCCGACACCGGCATCCTGACCGCCGCCGGTACACCGGGTGGCATGTCGAATTGCAGTGCGACGCAATGGGATGTTGCCGCCACCGTCAACGATGCCAACGGCACGGCCGTGAACACCACGCTGCATCAGGGCGTTGCAGTTCGCGTGCTGACCGGCGCGGCGTGTCCGTAAGCCAACGCGCAAAGCCAGGAAGAACCCATATGCGCTCATTTGCTCAACGATTTGCGTTTGTCGCCACGGCACTTGCGCTGTCAGGCGCTCAACCCGCTAGTGCTGAAGACATCGATTTGTATACGGGGTTGCAGCAGAACGCCGGCAAGCCCAATGTAGTGATCATCTTTGACGATGGCGCCAACTCTGACGCCAACGCGTCGTTCACATGTTCTGCGACGGGGTTGACGGTGGCCAACCCGAGCAAAAGCTCGGGAGCCGAGCAGTGCGCTCTGTACGGTGCCGCACAGTCGATTGCCAACAATCCTTCGCTGCTGGGCAACGTCAATCTTGGTCTGATGATGTTTGACCCGAAAAGTCCGGGCGGCCTGTTCAGGTTTCCGACGGCGAACCCGAAGTCATCGCAGACACTGCAGTTGATGGACAGCACGGGCGTGAACAGCCTGCTGTCGTACCTGCAAAACCAGTTTCCCGGCGATCTGAACGGCAATAACGTCCAGACCTCCGGCGCAATGCAAGAGGCCTGGTCGTTCTATGCCGGCTACAAGAACACCGGTGTGACGGGGTTGTCAGGCACGAAGTACACGTCGCCCATCACGAACCCCTGCCAGCGCAATTTCGTCATCTACATTGGCAACGCCACCAACAGCGGTCACCCGGCTGAAAGTGACACGCAGATGCTGGCGGCGCTTCAGGCGGCGGTGCCCACGCCCACGGCTGCACAGACGACGCAAATCGCCATCAACAGCAAGTACGCGTCCAACTGGGGGGACGAGTGGGCACGCTACATGTACCAGAGCGATCTGCAAGGAACGGCCAACACCGCCAATCCGCAGAACGTCATTACCTACGCCATCACGGTGACGGACGGCAAGAATCAGGACTACGTCACCTTCGACAACAGCATGGCTACCAACGGTGGCGGCAAAGCCTACACCGTGCAGCTTGGCGACGTGGCGGGCCTGCAGGATGCACTGCTGTCGATCCTCAATGAAATCCAGGCGGTCAATAGCGTGTTCGCGTCGGTCAGCTTGCCGGCGGCCGTCAACGCGCAGGGCCAGTTCCTGAATCAGGTGTATATCGGCATGTTCCGCCCTGACGCGACGGCGGCACCGCGCTGGATGGGCAATCTCAAGCAGTATCAGGTGGGCTACGACGCCAACGGCAGCCTGCAGCTGCTGGATTCCGTTGGCAACGCGGCGCTTAGCAACGCAGGCACGGGTTTCATGTCCCCCAACGCGATCAGCTTCTGGACGGCCGATCCGCCGCTGTCGTTCGGCTCAAGTGGCTATGGCAGCAGCCTGGCCAACTGGCCGAGCAAGGGCTTCTGGCAAAACAGCCCTTCCAGCAAGGGATGGGCATTCGACTCCCCAGACGGCGAAGTTGTAGAGAAGGGAGGGGCCGGCGAAATGCTGCGCGCCCAGTTCCTCACGAGCCAGACTGGCCGTACGCTACTGACTTGCAATGGTGCGGGCACCTGCCCGACCAGCACGGCCATGCCGACATTCGATACGGCCAACACATGGCTGGCGGGCAACTCGGGGCTGAACGCCATCAATTCCTACAACAGTACGAACGGCGCCCCCACTATCACCTCGAGCGAGCAGACCAACTTCATCAACTGGGTACGCGGGCGCGATGTCTACGCGCTGGACAACTCCAAGGTTGCTGGACAAGAGGCCGAAACCGGCCCCGGCTCGCCGGTGACGATTCGCCCGTCGATCCATGGTGACGTGTTGCACTCCCGACCGGTGGTTATCAACTACGGCGGTACTACCGGCATCGTGGTGTTTTACGGCGCCAACGATGGTGTCTTCCATGCGATCAATGGCAACCAGTCGACTGGTATCAACGGCGTGCGCCCTGGCGGCGAGCTCTGGGGTTTCATCCCACCGGAGTTCATTGGCAAGCTGAGCCGGCTTTATGCCAATTCGCCGGAGGTGAAATTGTCCACCACGCCGAATGGCATCACGCCGACGCCAACGCCGCGCGATGACTTCTTCGATGGCAGCACCACCGTCATGCAGGACCAACGCAACGCGACCAGCCCGCGCACCATCATCTATCTGACCGCACGACGTGGCGGCAGCTTGATCTATGCGCTGGACGTGTCGGACCCGCTCAATCCGCGCTATCTCTGGTCGCGCAGTAACAGTGACATTCCCGAACTTGGCCAGACGTGGTCCAAGCCGCGCCTGATGCGTGTGGCCGGTTACGCCAACCCTGTGCTGATCATGGGCGCCGGCTACGATGCGTCTTCCGAAGATAGCGACCCCGCGCCCGGCACCGACACCATGGGGCGCGGCATCATCGTGCTTGATGCCTACAGCGGCGTGCCGGTGTGGAGCGCTTTGGCCAACTGCACCGGTGTGGCCGGCGTGTGTGTGAAGAACACCAGCCTCACGCGTTCGATCGCCTCCGACGTCACGGCGGTCGATCGCACAGGCAGCGGCTACATCCAGATGGCCTACGTGGGCGATCTGGGCGGCAACATTTGGCGTGTGGATTTCCAGAGTGCATCTGGCAATACGCCCGCCAACTGGGCGCTGACGCAGTTTGCGTCACTGGGCGGAGCGGCCAACACCAACAACGCGCGCAAGTTCTTCTATGCGGCCGATGTGGTCCCAACAGCGGCGTTCAACGCCGTCTTGGCAGGCACGGGCGATCGCGAGCACCCGCTCTATTCGGCTTCTACAACGCCGGGCACCGCTTACAACGTGGTCAACCGCTTTTACATGCTGAAGGACCCGAATCTCGGTCCTGTGCCGGCGGGATGGGTGCCGTTGACGGAAGCCAACCTCGTTGATTCCACTTCGACGGCGTACAGCGGGACGGGCTCGGGCTTCTACATCACGCTGCCGAATCCAGGCGAGAAGGTCGTGAACGCCCCCCTTACGGTGGCGGGCTACACCACGTTCGGAACCAATACCCCGGCGGTTCCATCTGCCGGTGCGTGCTACCCGAACTTGGGCATCGCACGCACGTATTCGGTCAGCTTCCTGACAGGCACCGGCCAGAACCCGAATCGTTCGGTGGTGCTGGATGGCGGCGGTTTCCCGCCCTCGTCGGTCTATGGCGTGGTGCTGGTGAACAACGGCAATGGCGGTACGACGCCAGTGCCGGTGTGCTTCGGCTGCGGCAATCAGACGGGCACCGGTGGAGGCGGCTCCGCGCTGGCCCCCGTCCAAGTGACACCTAAGGGCCTCGGCAAACGCAAGCGCACATTCTGGTTCTCCGACACCGACAAACATTGACCCGCATCGCCCCTCAACGGCCCGCCCAGCGCGGGCCGTTACAATTCCCGACAGGTGCCGGAGCACCCTCGTTCCCGCAACCATCCGGAGAGTAGCCATGAGTGACGTCTACGCATTCGAGGCCGATTCGTTGACCGGCCAGCGCGTGCCGCTGTCGCAGTACAAAGGCAAGGTCCTGCTGATCGTGAATACGGCGAGCAAGTGCGGATTCACGCCGCAATACGCCGGTCTGGAAGCGGTGTACAAGCGGCTGCATGAGAAAGGCCTTGAGGTGCTCGGCTTTCCGTGCAACCAGTTCGGCAAGCAGGAGCCGGGCGGCGAAGACGAAATCGGCGCGTTCTGCGAGAAAAACTACGGCGTCTCGTTTCCGATGTTCGGCAAGATCGACGTGAATGGCTCGAACGCGCATCCGCTCTACAAGTGGCTGACCTCGGAAAAGCCCGGCGTGCTCGGTATCGGAGCGGTCAAATGGAACTTCACCAAGTTTCTGCTGCGCCGTGACGGCACGGTCTACAAGCGCTACGCGCCCATGACCAAGCCGGAAGAGATCGCTGACGATATTGAGCGGCTGCTGGCGGAGCCCGATCCCGCCTGAGATTGCGGTCGTTAATCCGACGACCCTCGCACCTTGCGCATGAAATCCGCCAGCGAGCGCTCGGCGGACTCGGCAAAGTGGCGCTCCAGAATGTCGACCTTCACGCAGCGGTCAAGGCGGAAGGTGCGGTAGTCCTGACGGTGCTCGCACCAGGCGGCCACCAGCCAGACTTGTCCCCAGAAGAACAGGCCGAGCGGCTGGATGCAGCGCTCGGTCAACTGGCCTTGCGCGTCTCGGTAGGAGAGTCGCGCAACGGCGTGGCGGCCAAGTGCCGCATGCAGCGAGTCAAAGACCTGCTTGACCTCGCTGCCCATGCCGTAGCCGGGCGCAAAGATGCGTGTGGTCTCGGCTTCGTTGCGGCGCTCTGCGGGCAGGGCGCCCATCAGTTTTTCCAGTGCCGCTTCCACCGAGTCAGCCATGGTGCCGCCGCCCCATGCCTTGATCATCCGCGCACCGGCCACCAGGGCTTCGACTTCATCGGCGGTGAACATGAGCGGCGCGAGGTCGAAGCCGGCGCGCATGCGGTAGCCGATGCCGGCTTCGCCTTCGATCGGCACGCCCGAGACAGACAGGTCGCGGATGTCGCGATACACCGTGCGCTCGGACACGCCGAGGCGCTCGGCCAGCATGGCCGCCGTGGTCAAACGGCGGCCTCGCAGGATCTGGGCAATCTGGAACAGGCGGTCGGCGCGGCGGGTCATGCGCGGCATTGTAGTGGCCTTCGGCCCGGGTGCAATGCGCGCCATATCCCCTACGCGCCGAAGGGCGTCAGCTCACGTTGCGGGTGGATTTCGACCACGTCGACCTGTTCGCCACGGCGCAGCATGCGCTTGCCCAGTCGCGGGAAATCGGCAATCTCGATGTTCAGATGTTCACCGCCGCACAGATAGACGAGGTCTTCCTTGCCGCAGTTGCGCAGGTGGTGCGCGATGCCCGTGGGGAACGCCATGAAATCACCGGCGCGCACGGTGAACATGCTGTCGGCGATTTCAGCCTGCGCTTCGCCCGAGAGGATGTAGATCCATTCCTCTTCGCGCTGGTGCGAGTGATAGACGAATGATTCCTTGCCCGGCGGCACGCGCGCGAAATTCACGCCGGTGCGCTTGAGCCCGAGCAGCCGGCCCATCATGGTGCCGTGGATTTCCGACAGGCTGTTCCAGGGGTGCGAAAACGACTGCGTGCGCGCGGTGATATCCGCGGCACGCATGAGATACGGGGATTGGCTCGGCATGGTGTTCTTCTCTGTCTCGTAGTAAAGGCCGGCGCCCGCGCACCGGCCTTGGGGGCGTTACTGCTGTAGCAGGTACGCCTGCGTCTTGGCGTCCGGTTCGTGCAGGCCGACGCGGTTGCCTTCGGTGTCGACGATGTGGGCGATGCGGCCCATGTGGTCGGGCAGCGTCATCGGGCCGAACACGCATTGGCCGCCGCTGCCGTTCACGCGCTCGAGCACGGCATCCAGGTTGGGTGCGTTCAGGTAGACCACGCTGCCCTTGTCGGACGGCGCAAAGCCTTCGCCCTTGACCAGCGCACCGTGGATGGTCGTCTCACCGGCCGGAAAGACGCCCATGGTCAGATCGCCCATGTCTTCCTGCTTGAGCTGCGTGTCGAAAACGTTCTCGTAAAACTTCACCGCGCGGGGGAAATCGTTGGCGGGGATTTCAAACCAGTTGATCACGCTTGCCATGTTGTCGCTCCGGTTGATGAGGCAGGCGGTTGGGGGAACCTGTCTCGTTAAGGTGGAGCGATTCTGGCGGGGGGCTCCTGACAGCGTTCTGTCAGGAGCATTCAGGAGGATTGCGGAGCGTGTTGCAAGTTGCCCAGGCAGTGAAGGCCGGGCGGAGGGGGAAACAGTTCAGTGCGGAATCCAGCCCGCCAGCAGCGGCACCAGCACCGCCGTCAGCACGCCGTTCAGGCCCATGCCCAGCGCGGAGAACGCCCCCGCCTCTGGATTGACCTGAAACGCGCGCGCCGTACCAATGCCATGCGCCGCAATGCCGGTAGCAAAGCCGCGCACGCTGTACTCGCGCACGCGCAGCAGGTTCAGCAGCCGCGTCGTGGTGGTCGCACCGACAATGCCGGTAATGAGCACCAGCACCGCCGTAATGGTCGGTGCGCCGCCAATCTTCTCCGAGATGCCCATGGCGATCGGGATCGTCACCGATTTCGGCGCCATGGAGCGCAGCGTTTCGGGCGATGCGCCCAGCAGCCATGCGATGCCCACTGCTGACACTACCGCCACGATGGACCCTGCCAGCAGCCCGCCCATCAGCGGCAGCGCGTGGCGGCGCAGTTTCGCCCATTGCTGGAACAGCGGCACGGCCAGCGCGACGGTGGCCGGGCCCAGCAGGAAGTGCACGAACTGCGCGCCGTCAAAGTACGTCTTGTACGGCGTGCCCGTGAGCGTCAGGAGTGTGCCCAGTATGACGACTGCAATCAGCAGCGGATTGACCATCGGGTTGAAGCGGCTGCGCTCGTGCAGGCGCACGCCGATCAGGTAGGCGATGAGCGTGGCGGTCAGGCCCAACAGCGGGCTCGCGGCCAGGTAGACCCAGAGTTGGTGCAGGTTGGGAGCCATCGCGTTCATGGGGCCAGCTCCTCGTTGCCTTCGCCGCTGTCACCCATGCGGCGCATCAGCGCGCGGGTGACGAGTGCACCGGCGGCGATCGAGAGCCACGTCGACACGACGGTCGCCACCACGATCGGCAGCCATTCCTGCCCGATGCGGTTCAGTTGCGTCATGACGCCCACGCCGGCCGGCACGAACAGGATGGTCAGGTGCCGCAGCAACTCACTGACGGTGCCCTGCATGACTTCAAGCACGCGGCCCTTGTCCACCAGAAGGTAGATGACCAGCAGCACCATGCCGATCACCGGGCCGGGCACCGGCAGGTGCAGCGAATACGTGAGCAGCTCTCCTACCGACTGGAACGTCAGCAGGATCGCGAAGGTTTGCAGCATGGGGCCTCCGGGTAAAACGAAGCGCCAAGTATAGAACCCGGCTGCGTTCGTTTCAGGCCAGCATGCGGTCGACCAGCTCGATCCAGTGTTCAACCGGCGTGTCTGTGCCGCTCTGCAGATGCGTCACGCAGCCGATGTTGGCGGTGACAATGCGCTCGGGCTGCGTTGCTTGCAACTTGGCGAGCTTGTCGTCGCGCAGGCGGTAGGCCAGCTCCGGTTGCAGCACCGAATACGTGCCCGCCGAGCCGCAGCACAGGTGGCTGTCGGCGCAGAGCTTGACGTCTACGCCCAGCGATGCGAGCAGCGTTTCGACCGCACCGCGAATCTGCTGACCGTGCTGGAGCGTGCAGGGCGGGTGCCACGCCACGCGCGGCCGTTGTGCTTCCGGTTTGGCCTTCTGCAGAAGCTGTGGCGAAAACACCGGCAGCACCTCGCACAGGTCGCGCGTCATGGCGGACACGCGCGCCGCACGCTCGGCATAGGCCGGGTCATCGCGCAGCAGGTGGCCGTATTCCTTGACCATCGCGCCACAGCCCGAGGCGGTCATGACGATGGCCTCGGCGCCGGCTTCGATATGCGGCCACCACGCATCGATGTTGGCGCGCATGTTGCCGAGGCCGCCCGCGTGGTCGTTCATGTGATACCGGATGGCGCCGCAGCAGCCCGCGCGGTCTGCGCTGATGAGCTGCACGCCCAGTTTGTCGAACACGCGCGCCGTGGCCGCATTGATGTTGGGCGACATGGCCGGTTGCACGCAGCCTTCGAGCAGCAGCATCTTGCGTGCGTGCGCGGTGCTTGGCCGCGTGCCGGCGTGAGGCTGCTTGGCCGGAACCTTGTTGCGCAACACTTGCGGCAACATCGGCCGCACGGCCTGTCCGAGCTTGAGCGCGGAGCCGAACAGCGCCGGCCGTGTCAGCCCCTCGCGCAGTGCCCAGCGCACGGCGCGCTCGCCCAACGGGCGTGATTCACCTTTCGCGTCGAGCTGGTCATCGACGATCTTGCGGCCGATCTCCACTAGGCGCC
Organism: Ralstonia sp. Ralssp135; assembly: GCF_047304345.1. NCBI lineage: Bacteria > Pseudomonadati > Pseudomonadota > Betaproteobacteria > Burkholderiales > Burkholderiaceae > Ralstonia > Ralstonia sp. Ralssp135. Next base: position 1,707 of record NZ_JBGLYZ010000053.1, on the reverse strand, counting down.
CGTACGTTACGCCGGACGGGCAGGTCGATTCGCAGTTGCGGCAGGTCAGGCAGCGGTCCAGGTGCAGACGCGTGGCCTCGCCGGCAGGTTGGCCTTCCAGCACCTGCTTCATCAGGTAGATGCGTCCGCGCGGGCCGTCCAGCTCATCGCCGAGCAGTTGGTAGGTCGGGCAGGTGGCCGTGCAGAAACCGCAGTGCACGCACTTCTGCACGATGCTTTGGGCTTCTTCGCCCTGAGGGGTGTTGCGCAGGAACGCCGCGAGCGTGATTTGCATGATGGGGCTTGCGTTAGAAGTCGGCGTACAGACGGCCCGGGTTGAAGATGCCGTGCGGATCGAAGCTGTCCTTCAGGCGCTTGTGCACGGCCATCAACGGCGCGGCGACGGGCGTGAAGATGTCGCTGGCGCGGTCGCCGTTGCGGAACAGCGTGGCGTGGCCACCGGCCTTGCTTGCTGCATTTCGGATGACGTCAGCCGAGGTGTTGGCGGTGTCGATCCACCAGCGCTGGCCGCCGCCCCATTCGACGAGTTGCTCGTCGGCCGAGGCATGACCGAGCGCCAGCGGCGGCGTGGCCGGGGGCAGGGCGATGCGCCACAGCGGCAGGCTGCCTTGCACGGCGCGCGCAAAAAATGCATGCGATTGCTCGCGCAGGTCGCGCCAGAACGCGGCGCCTTCTGCGTCGTCAACGCGCTCGCCGCCAAGCTTGGTAATGGCCGCGCGCACAGCCGCATCGGCGCCGCTCAAGCGTACCCACAGCGCACCGTCGATCCACGCAGACGCCGCGATCGGCAACGGCTGGCCGCCCCAGCGGTTCAAGGTATCGATGGCTTCGCCTTGTGCCAGGGCAAAGCGCAGCGTTGCATCGCAGAACGGTATCGGCAGCACCTTGAGCGACACCTGCACGATCAAGCCCAGCGTGCCAAGCGCGCCGGCCATCAAGCGCGAGACGTCGTAGCCGGCCACGTTCTTCATCACCTGGCCGCCGAAGTTGAGCATGTCGCCGCGGCCATCCATGACGACGGCGCCGAGCACGAAATCGCGCAGCGCGCCCACCGACTGCCGGCGCGGCCCGGACAGGCCGGATGAAAACGCACCGCCCACCGTTGCCTGTCGGCCATTCGCTGCAAAGTGCGGGGGTTCGAACGCCAGCATTTGCCGGTGCTCGGCCAGCGCGGCTTCGATCTCGACGAGCGGCGTGCCGCTGCGCGCCGTGATGACGAGTTCGGCGCAGTCGTAGTCGACGATGCCGGACCATTCGCGTGTGTCGAGCACCGTGCCGTGGGGTGCCGGTGCGCGGCCGTAGAAATCCTTGGTGCCGCCGCCACGCAGGGTAAGCGGCGTGCGGCTGTCGACGGCCTGGGCGATGGCGTCACGAAAGCGCGAGAGCGCGGGCGAAAGGGCGGTGTCTGGGGTGATTGGCATGTCGAACTTTCTGGCGGGCAGCTTACTGGCTGCCAGCTGTCTCCGTTGGAAGCAGTGGGAGCCGGGTGCCGCAGCGCTTGCAGAATGCGGCGTCTGTGTCGTGACGGTCGAGCGTGCAGCCGCTGCACGCGCGGGTCTGCGGTGGGGCGGCGGAGGCAGATCCTTCGCGCATGGTGTTCACCAGTTCCGCGCCGATGATCCCGGTCGGGAACGCGATGATGCTGTAGCCGAGGAGGATGGTGAGCGAGGTAATGAACTGGCCCAGCGGCGTGCGCGGCACAAGATC
>NZ_JBGLYZ010000052.1:0-27368 GCF_047304345.1 Ralstonia sp. Ralssp135 | reverse complement strand
CGCCCCTCCCGTCTTTGAACCCGCCCCATTCCACTTCCAGGACCGCATGCACGTAGACACCCCGCTCATCTCCACCATCATCGGCGGCATCGTGCTGGCCTTCATCTTCGGCACCATCGCGCAGCGCCTGCGGCTGCCGCCGCTGGTCGGCTATCTGGTGGCGGGCGTGGTGGCCGGGCCGTTTACGCCCGGTTTCGTGGCGGATCAAAGCCTCGCACCGCAACTGGCCGAGCTGGGCGTGATCCTCCTGATGTTTGGCGTGGGGCTGCACTTCTCGATGAAGGAGTTGTTGGCGGTCAAGGCCATCGCCATTCCGGGTGCCATCGGGCAGATTGCGCTGGCCACGCTGATGGGCATGGGCTTGGCCTGGCTGCTCGGGTGGGATTGGGGCCCCGGGCTGGTGTTCGGGCTGGCGCTGTCGGTGGCGAGCACGGTGGTGCTGCTCAAGGCGCTGGAAGATCGCGGCATCGACAACTCGCACGAAGGCCATATCGCCGTCGGCTGGCTGATCGTGGAAGACCTCGTGATGGTGGTGACGCTCGTGCTGCTGCCGGCCTTGGCCGGAGCGCTGGGCGGCGCCGGCAGCACGGCGGTCAGTACGTGGGACATCGTCAAGGTGCTGGCCGTCACGCTCTCGAAGGTGGTGGCGTTTGCCGCGCTGATGCTGGTGGTGGGCCGCCGCGTGATCCCGTGGATGCTGGAACGCATTGTCATGACGGGCAGCCGCGAGCTGTTCCGCCTAGGTGTGCTGGCGACGGCGCTGGGCGTCGCTTATGGCGCGACGGTGCTGTTTGGCGTGTCGTTCGCGCTCGGCGCGTTCTTTGCGGGCATGGTGCTGGCCGAGTCCGAATTCAGCCAGCGTGCGGCGGAAGAATCGCTGCCGCTGCGCGATGCATTTGCGGTGCTGTTCTTCGTGTCGGTGGGCATGTTGTTCGACCCGAGGGTGCTGATTGAAGACCCCTGGGCGGTGCTCGGCACGGTGCTGATCGTGGTGGTGGGCAAGTCGTTGGCAGCGTTTGCGGTGGTGCGCGCGTTTGGTCACGGCAACCGCACGGCGCTCACGATTTCTGCCAGCCTCGCACAGATCGGCGAGTTTTCGTTCATTCTGATCGGGTTGGGGATCAGCCTGGAAATCCTGCCTGACCGCGCGCGTGGGCTGCTGTTGTCGGCAGCCATTCTGTCGATTCTGCTGAACCCGCTGATGTTTGCCCTCATCAACCGCCTCAAGCGCGAGGTGGCCCCAGAGCCGGCAACTGCCGATTAAGAATCAAGGCCGTTCTGAACTGTTTTGCACGCAAGGAGCGTTTATGAGCAATCTGACTATCGGAGTGATCGCCGGCAGCCTGCGCAAGGCGTCGTTCAATCGCCAACTGGCGCAGGCGCTGGTGGGCTTAATGCCGTCTGGCGCGACGGCGCAGTTCATCGAGATTGGCGAGCTTCCGCTCTACAACCAGGATCTGGATGCCGACTTGCCCGAGCCCGTGCAGCGCTTCAAGGCAGCAGTGGCGGGCGTTGATGCCATTCTGTTCGTCACGCCGGAATACAACCGCGGCATACCGGGCGTGCTGAAGAACGCGATTGACTGGGGTTCGCGGCCGTACGGCCAGAGCGTTTGGGGCGGAAAGCCCGCGGGCATTGCGGGTGCATCGCCGGGCGCCATCGGGACGGCGCTGTCGCAGGCGCAATTGCGCAATGTGCTCGCGGCGGTCGGGGTGAAGGCCTTACCCTTGCCGGAGGTCTTCTTCCACTTTGCGGGGGAGCCCTTTGATGCCCAGGGCGGGGTGACGGATGCGCGTACGCGCCAGTTCTTGCAGGGGTTTGTCGACCGATTCGTTCAGTGGGCAGGCCAAAAGCCAGCCTGACGGATCGATCAACCGGGGTATTCATGGCCGGGCGGGGAAGGGGTTCCCGCTCGGCCGTTTTGCCTTTTAGGGCGTTTGGGGCGTTAAGCCAGGAAGGCGGCGGCGCTGATGAGCCAGCCTGCTGCAACGCAGCTCGCAATCCAGGCGGCCATGACGGCGCCAATATCCAACCATTTCATCATTGTTCTCCTTACAACACTTGCATTGCTTGTTCAGGCAATCGATGTCTGAACAACTGTCACGAAGTGTAGGTGTTGCAATGCGGAAGAACAATACAGCGGCGGGTGAACAGACTGTTCCAAGAGTAACAACAGATTTCAGCGCTTGCGTGGCCGGGCCAGCGCTTGAGGGCCGGGGCCACCACGCGGGCTACGCTTGTTGTTGCGCCGCAACAATGAGACGGTCGGACGGCTACTTCGTGCGGAAGGTCGCAGCCACCAAATCGGCAAAACGTGCCTCTTCGGCAAACTCGGCAGCGTTGTCGTGCCCGGCGGTGCCGAATACGCGGAGCAAATAGACCGCGCCGTTGCCGAAGAACGCATACCCGCGCACCACAACCGTCCGCGCCGTGGAGGTGCTCCATTCGCCCTCCCAGTAGATCAACCGGTGCCCCGCAAGCACCTGCTGCGTGGGGGCCTTGCCGCGCAAGAGGCGGGCAGCCCAGGCTGGGCGATCACCATGCACCCGTGATTCCATGTGGCTGAGCAGAATCGCCAGATCGCGCGGGCGCAGGGTTTCCAGGTAATCAGGCGTGCCTTTGTCAAAATCGGATTTACGTACCGTCACCAGCGCGAAGCTCTCTGGCGCTACGGTCTGCTGCGCAAACACCAGCCGCGATGGGCCGAATGGCGAGTTGATCGTCACAGCAACGGAAGGAATGGGCGTTTCTGTGTTCAGCCGCAATGGGCCCCACGTGCGCGGCAGGGCAACACTCGCGCCCGCGTCAATGCGTTGCGTGACTGGGTAGGCAAACCGGGGCGCCGCCAAAGCCGGGCACCAAGGTGCCATGCCGGCCAAAACAAGCCATGCGGCCGCGCCTGCGTATCGGGCGCCGCGGCTCCAGCGGCGGTACCACTCTGTAATGAACGGCGCCACTCGCGGGCTCCTGGCAGAAAAGATGGCGGACGATTCCGTGGGCGCGTGCATACCCCTGCACAGCAATGGCTATGCCCGCGCCTATGTGTGGCGCCGTCTTCCCCCGCTGCCAACATATCGATTTGCGCGCACCTGCGCTATCGGCGTGTGGCGGGGCATCGAACGGTTTAATCCGGGTGTGGGGTGTTGGTGTGGCTCCATCGCGGTGCGTTTCCATGGCTCTTTTCATGGAGCCACGAAGTTCTGTAGGGTGAAGGTTCCTTGTTGTTCTCGACTCAGGTTTCACGCATGCCCACGCTCAACCCTTATCAGCAACCCATTGGTGCACCGCTGCCCGGCTGGACGGCCCGGCCGCTGCCGCCGCACGCGCCGCTCGCCGGTCGCTACTGCCGGCTGGAGCCGCTTGACCCTGCCCGTCACGCCGATGCCCTGTTTGAAGCGTTCAGCCAGGCGCAGGACGACCGCGTCTGGACATACATGGTGGAAGGCCCGTTTGCCGATATGGCGGCACACCGCGCTTATATCGAGCGCGTTGCGGCGAAGCGCGATCCGCTGCAATACGCGGTGATCGACGCGCGCACGGATCGCCCGGTCGGCACGCTGGCGTTGATGCGCATCACGCCCGATCACGGCGTGGTGGAGGTTGGGGCGGTGACGTTCTCGCCGTTGCTGCAACGGACACCGGCATCGACCGAAGCGCAATTCCTGCTGATGAAGCACGTCTTTGAAGATCTCGGCTATCGGCGCTACGAGTGGAAGTGCGACAGCCTGAACGCGCCATCGCGGCAGACTGCGCAACGGCTGGGCTTCCAGTTCGAGGGCATCTTCCGCCAAGCGGTGGTCTACAAGGGCCGCAGCCGCGATACCGCGTGGTTCTCCATCATCGATGCGGATTGGCCGCAGGTGCGGGCCGCATTCGAGCAATGGCTGTCGCCCGACAACTTTGATCAAGAAGGGCGCCAGCGGGTGTCGCTGGCTGCGTTGCGTTCGGCCTGAAGCGTCTTGCTACGAATCGGGCGCTGACGTATCGGCAAACATGCCGCGCAGCGCCAGCGCACGTTCGGTTTCGGGCAGGGCCAGGATGGAGCGCGAAAAACCGATCAGCGCCTGGCAGCGTTCGGCTGGCGGTGCGGAGTGGCGTAGCGCGGGCACGGTCAGCACGCGCTGTTCATTGAGCGGAAGCGCGGCCACGGCCAGTTGCAGCACCGGCAGGGTTTGTGCGCGTGTGACAACCGGCGCGTGGTCTGGGTCGGCCGCCTGCATCAGGTCTGAGAACAAGGCCTGCTCGCGGGTGACCAAAGCGCGCGGCAATCGAGCGGCAGCAGCGCTTGCCCCGGAGGTGCCCTCGAGATAAGCCACGCAGGCTTCGGGGCTCATACGTTGCAGGGCCTGGGCCTGTTCAAGCGTGAGTTCCGCGTTGGCAAAGAGCAGGGCGTTGGGTGCGGTCGGAATCAGCGCTCGGTACAGCTTGCCCGTCTGCTCGCGCAGCAGTGCCACCACCTGCGCATCGGTAACGTTGCGCCGCAGTTCTGGCCACAGCGTGTCGATGAGGCGGCTGAAGTGTGCCGGGTATTTGCGCTCCAGCGTTGCATACAGCGGGGCGTTGCGCAGTTCTGCGGCCAGGGCTTCGCGGGTATTCAACTGCGTGGCCATGGTTGCGTATTCGCCCCCGGGCGAGACGCGCGTAACGACGTGGCCCGTCAGCAGTTCCTGCGCGGTGGGAAACCACATCTGGTCGAACGGCGTGTCCTGCACGCGGCGCACGAAAGCATCGGGCAGGCCCGCGTCTACATATGCACGCCAGAGTTCGCTGTCGGTGGCGCCGGGGGTCTGGTCATGATCGGCGCCAACCGCGCGCGGGCGGTGGAAGCCGATGCGTGCGCCCGGTGCGGCGGCACGGTCAGCGCCTGCCAGGAAGGCGATCGTGCACGCCGAGGCGCAGGTGCGTTCAACATACGTGCGCAGATGGTGCCGGCGGATAACGTCTGCCACCAGTGCCCCTTCGCGCAGCCAGCCGCCTTCGGATCGCAGCACGACGGCCACGGCGTTCGGCGCCTTGCGCAGCGCGGCTTCCAGTGCATCGGCGGCGCCGTCGTTCATACCGCCATTGAAGAGGATGGCGCGCCCATCACGTTGCGGCATCACCGTAAACGGCGACGCCGCTTGCTCACCCAGCGCGGTGCGCAGATGCGCGCCCAGACGCGGCCCATCGTTGATGAGGCGCGAGCTGGTGCCCACGGCGCCCAGCACGATCATCACCTTGGCGATCAGCGGCCACAGGTTTGACATGCCGGCAAGCCGATTGCGCGCTTGCTCGCGGTCGGCGGAGCGCCAGGTGCCCACCACCGCCCAGATCCACAGGGCCAATCCCATCACGTAAATCACGAGCAGCGCCGCTGATGCTGCGCGCGCCGGCGCGTTATGTGCCAGCGCATGCGTGACACCGGCGCTGAGCGCCACCACGCCAAATTGCATCAGCGCGGTGTGCAACCAATATGAGCGGGCGAGGCTGTAATCACCGCGCCAGTGGCGTGCAAAGAAATTGCGCGAGGGCGTGCGCGCCGGATGCGGATCGGCGGGGGCGGTCGGGGGCAGGGCGTCGCTGGCGGCGGAGGTCATGCGTGTTCTCGATGCCGCACACAGGATGGCGGCGCGGCGATTGTCGCTGTCGGCACCGCAAGCTGGCGTCCCCCCGATGGGAGGGGGTGGGAAAGGAGGTGGTCAGGCATCGGCAACTGGCGCCATCAACGACGGGTCGCCGCGTTGCCGCCGTCAGGCCCTGACGGAAACCAGCGGTGGCTTGGCTGGCGTGATGGCCTCTGCGCTAGCGGGGTGGGCTGACTGCGCGGTCTGTGCCTGCGTTGCTTCGCGGGTGTGCAGGCGGGCATCGCTCGCCGTGGACGATCCGGTCACCTTGTCCGTCGTGCGGGCCTTGGCCGCTGCGTCGGTATTGCCTGTGCCGGAAGCGCTTTTAGATGCGTTGTGCCGGTTTTCCAACCGGGTTTGCGCTTGCTCCAGACCGTTCTGCGCCTGAAGGCGGGCGATCTGCGCCTGCACGATCTGAATCTGCTGGCTGAGCAACTGTGCCTGCTCGCGGGCCTGGTCCGGCGGCAGATTCTGCGCGGGCAGATCCTGCATCGACTTCTGCAGGTTCTTGAGCTGGCGCTGCAGACGCTCAATGTCGCCGGCCGAACTGCTCCCGCTGCCCGATGCGCCGGCGGTCGCGGTAGATACGGAAGGGGAAGAAAGTTGCATGGCCGTCTCGCTGATCAGTACGCCCTTCATCGGATGGCGGGCGGAAAACTTTAGCGTTCGTGCGAACAATTCTCGCAGATCGGCAATGCCACGCGTTCTGTCTATAAGAATATAATTTCTTCAGAAAGAACAAATTTAAGGGCGTATCCCACAAGGATTTATATAAATCGTCGGATTGTCTGCTGTTTGCGGGTTTACGCGCGTTAACCTGGGTCTACGTGCCATATAAAATAGAACTAAATTCCATCAAACAGAACGCGTCGACTCAGGCGCGTTCAAGGAGACGCCGATGCTTTCTTCCCTTCCGGCCGCCAGTGGCCGACTCCACGCCGGGTTGCCGGCGGTTCAGCTCAATCAGGTTTCGGTGCGATTCGGCAGCTTCACGGCGGTGCAAGGCGTCGACCTGTCGATTGGGGAAGGCGAATTCGTGGCGGTGGTGGGGCCGACTGGCTGCGGCAAGAGCACGTTGCTCAATGCCGTGACCGGGTTGCTCAAGCCGGCCGGCGGCACCGTCACCGTGTTTGGTGAGCCGCTGACCGGGCTCAATGGCAATGCCGGTTTCATGATGCAGCAGGACTCGCTGCTGCCCTGGAAGACGGCGCTGGACAACGTCGCCCTGGGCCTGGTGTTCCAGGGCGTGCCGGTGGACGAGGCCCGCGAGCGCGCCCGTCCGTGGATGAAGAAGGTCGGGCTGGCCGGCTTCGAGGCGCGCTATCCGCATCAGCTCTCGGGTGGGCAGAAGAAGCGCATCAGCATGGCGCAGACGCTGATCCTCTCGCCCAAGATTGTGCTGATGGACGAGCCGTTCTCGGCGCTGGACGTGCACACGCGCCACCTCATGCAAAGCGAGTTGCTGCGCCTCTGGCAGGAAGATCGCAAATCGTTGCTGTTCATCACGCACGACCTGGAAGAAGCCATTGCCCTGGCCGACCGCGTGGTCGTCATGTCCGCCGGGCCTGCCAGCCGCCCGGTTGGCGATGTGGAAATCACGCTGCCGCGTCCGCGCAACGTGTCTGAAATCAACATGTCCGACGCGTTCATCCGCCTGTATCGCGAGATCTGGTCGATCCTCGGCACCGAAGTGGAGAAGAGCCATGCCGTCCAGCACTAATACGATGCCTGCCGTGGGCACGCAGCGCGCCGGTCTCGCGCACAAGACCAAGATCCGCCTGTTTCAGTTGGCCGTGGTGGTGTTGATGTTCGGCTCTTGGGAGGGCCTCGGACGCGCGGGCGTGGTGGACCCGTTCTATTTTTCGATGCCGTCGTCCATCGTCGCGCGCATCTGGGAATGGTTCACCGGCGGCGATATCTACACGCACCTGGCCATCACGCTGGCCGAGACGATTCTCTCGTTCGGCATCGGCACGCTGCTCGGCATCAGCCTGGGGTTGTGGCTTGGCTTGTCCAGGCTCGCGGCGGAGGTGCTCGACCCGTTCATCAAAGTCTTCAACGCGATCCCGCGCATCCTGCTCGCACCCATCTTCGTGATGTGGTTCGGGCTGGGGCTGACCTCCAAGGTGGCGCTGGGCGCAACGATGGTGCTGTTCATCACCTTCTTCAATACGTACCAGGGCGTGCGCGAGGTTAACCCCGTCATCCTGGCCAACGCGCGCCTGCTCAAGGCCCGCCGCATCAGCCTGCTGCGCCACGTGTATGTGCCGTCCGCCACGAGCTGGATTCTCTCCAGCCTGCGCGCCTCCGTCGGCATGGCGGTCATGGGCGCGATCGTGGCCGAGTACCTCGGTTCGTCCGCCGGCCTGGGCCACCTGATTGCACAGGCCGAAGGCGTGTTCGATGCCACCGGCGTGTTCTCGGGGATCGTCGTGCTGTCGGCGTTTGTGATTGCGCTGGACCGCAGCGTCGATGCGCTCGAAGGCAAGTTGCTGGTGTGGCGCCCGAAGGTTGATCCCGAAACCAATGCCTGATCCCCGCTACCAATAACAATGATGGAGACAACCATGAAGCGATGGATTTCGGCCCTGTTGTGTGCGGCCGTCTGTACAGCAGCCAACGCCACCGAGCCGGAAAAGAAGGACGTGAGTCTGTCGGTCGGCTCGATGATCCTGAACTACATGCCGGTGCCGCTCACGCAGTCGCTGGGCAACTTCCAGAAGGAGGGGCTCAACGTCAAGGTGGAGAACTTCCAGGCCGGTGGCAGCAAGGCGCTGCAGGCCCTGATTGCCGGCTCGACCGATGCGGTGGTGGGCTTCTATGACCACACCATCCACATCCAGGCGCAGGGCAAGGACATTGTGTCGGTGGCGCTGCTCAACACCACGCCCGGCATTGTGCTGGCGGTGCGGCCCGACCTCGATATCAAGAGCGGCAAGGATCTGAAGGGCAAGAAGATTGGCATTACCGCACCCGGTTCGTCCACCGACCTGTTTGCGCGTTACTACGCCATCAAGAACGGTTTGCAGGTCAACGACGTGTCGTACATCGCCGTGGGGTCGGGCGCGCCGGGCATGGTGGCGCTTGATCGCAAGGAGATCGACGCGCTCGTCAATTTCGACCCCGTGGCGAGCCTGCTGGAGAAGCGCCGCGCCGCCAAGTTCCTGGTGGATACGCGCACCGATGCCGGCTCCAACACCGTGTTTGGCGGCCGCTACCCGACGGCCACGCTGTATGTCACGCGCGACTTCATGACGAAGAATCCGGAGACGGTGCAGCGCCTGGTGAATGCCTTCATCCGCACGCTCAAATGGATCGACGCCAGCACGCCCGAGGCCATTGCCGACAAGATGCCCAAGGAACAGCAGGTGGGCGGGCGCGACGTATTTGTCGACGCGCTGCGCCACTCCAAGCCGATCTTCTCCAGGGACGGCCTGATGACCGACGCCGATGCCAAGGTGGCCCTGACGGTGCTCTCCAGCTACGACGAAAAGATCCGCAACGCCAAGATCGATCTGGCGAAAACGTACACTAACCGCTTCGTCGACCAAGCATTGAAGACGGTCAAGTGAACCGTCTCGCCCAACACGCCATGACCGCAGAGCGCCAAACCTCCCAGAACGAGACCACCGCCGCCAATGAGGGCGATGCCGCCACGCCGGGGCAGTCGGGTGTGGCCGCGCTGGACCGCGCGTTCTCGATCCTGTTTGCGTTCCGCCCCGGCGATTACGCGCTGACGCTGGCCGAGCTGGCTGCCCGCACCGGACTCTACAAGAGCACGATCCTGCGGCTGGCCGGCTCGCTCATCCAGCATCGCATGCTGTTTCGCCTGGAAGACGGCCGTTACCAGATCGGTGCCGCGCCGTTGATGCTCGGCGCGCTTTACCAGCGCAGCATGCGCCTGGGCGACGTGGTGCTGCCGCACATGCGTGCGCTGGCTGAAGCCACGGGCGAGGCGGTGTCGCTCTACATCCGCGAGCGCGATGTGCGTGTGTGCCTGCACCGGGTTGATTCGAACCACTCGATCCGCGATCACGTGCGCGAGGGCGATGTGCTGCCGCTGGAGCGCGGTTCGGGCGGTCGCGTGCTGTGCGCGTTCTCGGGCATGCAAGGTGCCACGTACGACGCAATCCGGCGCGATCACTATTACGTGTCGATTGGCGAACGCGATCGGGAAACGGTTGGCCTGTCGGTGCCGGTGTTTGGCGCGCAGCAGGCGCTGCGTGGGGCGCTGTGCCTTGCCGGCCCGGCTTCGCGCATCGACGGGGCGCTGCTGCAATCGTGGCGCGTGCCGGTGCTGGAGCACGCCGCGCAAATCACTTCCACGCTGGGTGGCGACCCCGCGCCGCTGCGTCTCGCCGCCCAGCTCATCCAGAAAACCTAGGCGCCGCCAAGACGCCCAACTTCCTGAACGGGGCGAGGGGCGGAGCCGATTGTGTAGCAGGAGTTGTTTTCATGGCTTTGCCTCTCGCGGGTTTGCGCGTGCTCGACTTGTCGAACGTGCTGGCCGGGCCGTTCTGCGGCTATCAGCTGGGTTTGCTCGGCGCTGAAGTCATCAAGGTGGAGGTGCCCGGCAATGGCGATCTCGCTCGCCGTCTAGGCGCTGATCCGGAGCAGGCGCGCCGCAAGATGGGTGCCTCGTTCGTCGCCGTCAATGCGGGCAAGCAGTCCGTCACCGTCAACCTGAAGCATCCGGAAGGGCGAGGGATCCTGCTCAAGCTGGTAGCGCAGGCCGATGCCCTGATCGAAAACTACCGCCCCGGCGTGATGGACCGCCTCGAACTCGGCTACGACGTGCTGCGCGAGGTCAACCCGCGCCTCGTCTACTGCGCCATCTCCGGCTTCGGCAAAGATGGCCCGCTCAGCGGCAGACCCGCGTACGACCAGATCATCCAGGGCATTTCCGGGGTGATGAGCGTCACGGGCGATGACGTATCCGCGCCGCTGCGCGTGGGGTACCCGATCAGCGATACGGTGGGCGGCATTACGGCGGCGCTGGCCGTCACCGCATGCCTGCTCGGCGCGCAACGCACGGGGCAGGGCTGCATGGTGGATGTGTCGATGCTGGAATCGACGCTCGCCACCATGGGCTGGGTCGTCTCCAACTATTTGAATGCTGGTGTGACGCCGCACCCGATGGGCAACCAGAACTTCACAGCGGCGCCCTCGGGCACGTTCCGCACGGGCGATGGGCTGATCAATATCGCGGCCAACGAAGACAAGCAGTTTGCCGCGCTGTGTCGCGTGGTCGGCCAGCCGGAACTTGCCACCGATGCGCGCTTTGCCGAGCGTCATGCACGCAAGGAACACCGCCAGCAACTCAACGATGCACTGGAAGCTGCGCTGGCCGCGCGCTCGGCTGCCGAATGGGAGCCGCTGCTGATCGATGCCGGCGTGCCAGCTGGGCTGGTGCTCGACGTGCCTGGCGTGCTGGCGCACGAGCAGGTGACAGGCCGCAGCTTCGTCACCTCGTTCCCGGAAGCGGGGCAGCACGTGACGCGCGCGGGTTTTCGCCTCTCAGGTGAAGACCCGTGCCCGAAGACCCCCGCACCGCCGCTCTCCGCCCATACCGACGACTGGCTCGCCAGGCTCGGCTACCGCCACGACCAAATCGAAGCCTTGCGCGCTGAAGGCGCCATCTGATCATGACGACCGCACCGACACAGGACGCCGCCGGCCTCGCTGCCGATTACTGGCGCACCGACATCATCGACATCGAACCCGGCCGCATCCACGTACGCGGCTACCCGATCCAAGAGCTGATCGGCCAGATTGGTTTTGCAGAAATGATCTGGCTGATGCTGCGCGGCGAGTTGCCTGCCAAGCGTCAGGCTGCGCTGCTGGAAGCGGCGCTGGTGGCGTCCGTCGATCATGGCCCGCATGCGCCATCAATTGCGATTGCCAAGATGGCGACGAGCTGCGGCCTGCCGCTCAACGGTGCGATGGCGTCTGCGTTGAATGCGCTGGACGACGTGCACGGCGGGGCGGGGCAGCAGGCCGTCGAGCTGTTCCACGATATCGAGGCGCGCATGTTTGACGGGGCCTCGCTGGAGGCGGCTACGGCGAGCGGTGTGGATGCGTTCATTGCGGCGCATGGCAAATACCTGCCGGGCTTCGGGCATCGCTTCCACCCGGTCGACCCACGCGCCGGGCGCCTGCTTGCGCTGGTGGACGAGGCTGCGCAGGACGGCGTGGTTGGCGGGCGCTATGCCGCCATCGGCCGCGCCGTCGAAGCGTTGCTTTCCGGCCGCAAGGGCAAGCCGATCCCGATGAACATCGATGGCGCCACGGCTGTCATCTATGCAGAACTGGGTTTTGCGGCGCCGCTGGCGCGCGGCGTGTTCTGTCTCTCGCGGGCTGTTGGCATCCTGGCGCACGCATGGGAGCAACGCGGCCGCGGCGAGCGCAACAAGGGCCCGATGCCGCGCCAACTGCCGTATCGCTATACCGGTGAGGCGACGCGCCATCTGGCTGATTCCGACGCGACGGTTGTGCCATGACGTATTTCAACTGGCCCATTGTCGAGACGACCGTCTTTGCGGAGATGCCCGCCGCGCTGCGCCGCCCGGTGCCGACCGAATGGTCCCGCGCCAACAAGGGCGGGGCGCCGGTCGATTGCTTTCTGGAAGGGCCGTGTTGGGATGCGCACGGCAATCTGTGGCTGGTGGATATTCCGCATGGCCGCGTCCTGCGTGTTTCTGCGCAGGGCGATTGGGATGTGGTGGCGGAATACGACGGCGAACCGAACGGCCTGGCGCTGCGCCACGACGGCACGCTGCTGATTGCGGACTATAAGAACGGGTTGCTGTCGTTGGACCCTGCGACGGGCTTGGTCACGCCGTTCCTGACTCGCCGCAACAGCGAGCGCTTCAAAGGCCCCAACGATCTGATCGTTGCCCGCAACGGCGATGTGTATTTCACCGACCAAGGCCAGACGGGCCTGCATGACCCGACCGGCCGCGTGTATCGGCTGCGCACGGATGGCCGGCTCGATTGCCTGCTGGCCAATGGCCCGAGCCCGAACGGTCTGGTGCTGACGCCAGACGAATCCGCGCTCTTCGTTGCCATGACGCGCGACAACGCCATTTGGCGCTTGCCGCTGCTTGCTGACGGCAGCACGAGCAAGGTCGGCCGCTTCGCGCAGTTCTATGGCACCAGCGGCCCCGACGGCATGGCGATGGACGCCGCCGGCTACCTGTTCGTCGCGCATGCCTCGCTGGGCGCGGTGTTTGTCGTCTCGCCGCATGGCGAACCGCTGGCGCGCATCACGTCGTGCCGGGGGCGTACCATCACCAACGTTGCACTCGCGCCAGACGGGCAATCGCTCGTCATCACCGAATCTGCCACGGGCACCGTATTGCGCGCCCGCTGGACCCCGCCGCACCACGACTGAGCCCAGATGCGGGCTGTCCCAGATGCCCGCGTTGTCCTACAGCTGTCCTACAAGCGAGGCCGGCCTCAGATCATCAAAATTCCTGCGTTTTTTTCTTCCCGAGACGGCGATTCGGCACTTTTTGTCGCGCTGCACCAGAGGAAGTGCGGCATGCGTCTTTCTTCGCCCGAACAAGCGCTCTCCTTGCACGATTATTGTATTGATTAGAGATACGTGTCTCGATTAGAAGTACAAACAAGTAGGAGTCGTCCTACAAAATCGCCATTTGACTGTAGGAGCGATCCTACAAAACCAGCCGAAAGCCGGTCGGAACTGTCCTACACGGCGTGTAGGAGTGGGTCAGAAGTGTCCTACAAGCGGTTAACCCGGCATCCGATGCTCACAGTCGCAGAAGTGCGACGTCTTCTTTGTCGATTTCAGACAACTTTAGGCAATTTAATTGCTATCTTTCGCCGTTCATTGGGGTAAATACGTGTCAAACGCCCGCTTTAGCGCATCGTCTACCCAGGGCTGTTGCGTCGGCAAAGGCTTCATTTGCAACGTTTATTAACAGATTTGTAGGAAAATCGCCTACAAGAGAACGGACTACCTCACCCCTCCGACGTAGGGGTCCCCCCTTCTTTACTTACCCCGGACGTAAACCCACAATGTGTTCAACAGAAAACAACTTCGCCATGTCTTTAGCGACGTGAGTAAGAAGGAGCAGGAAGTGCCGGCAACGGCGCCGACTGCAGGAACATCCGATCCGTGGGGATTGGTGAACAGCCCGGCGAGGGTAGGCGCAAAAAAATAGCGCCAACCGGACATCACCATGCGAGATCGGATGCAGGTTGTACTTTTACTGCACACGACGGGACGTACATGGACACGCAAGACATTGTTTCCGAGATCAGCGAACTGAATCTCACCTACTTGATGCTTGCCCAGCAGATGCTGGCAAAGGATCGCGATGCCGCACTGTTTCGCCTCGGCATCTCTGAAGAACTGGCTGACATCCTGCTGACGATGTCGCCCGCGCAGATCGTCAAGCTGGCCAGCACGAACATGATGCTGTGCCGCTTCCGCTTCGACGATCACGCCATCCTGGGTCTGGTGACCCAGCCGCACCGTGACAAGGGTCTGCAGCAATCGCAAATGTCGATCCTGCTGGCACGTCAGGCGGTTGAGCAGATCAGCTGAGCCATTTGCGGCGGCCTTTTCGCCGGGTTCAGAGATTGCACTTTGGATGAGTAGCAAGCGTAGCGGGAGCAGTGCCATGCGTCACACCAGCGTCATGAACGAAGTTCAGCAGATCCACCTCGCAGCGGAATTGATTTCGCTCGGTGCGCGCCTGCAACTGCTGGAACAGGAAACCACGCTCAGCCGTGAGCGTCTGGTCAAGCTGTACAAGGAAATCCGTGGGGAATCGCCGCCCAAGGGCATGCTGCCCTTCTCGGCAGACTGGTTCCTGACGTGGTCGCCGAACATCCATTCGTCGATCTTCCTGAACATCTATCGTTTTCTGGGCGAGAACAGCCGCAGCACTGGTGTGCGCCGCCTGATCTCGGCCTACAAGCTGTACCAGGAACATATTCACGTTCACGAACAGGAAGAGGTGCTCTCGATCACCCGTGCGTGGATGATGCTGAAGTTCTTCGAGGGAAAGATGCTGCACACGGTGAAGTGCAAGCGCTGCACCGGCCATTTTGTGGCCCACGCAGACGACCTGCACCATGATTTTGTGTGTGGTGTATGCCAGCCGCCGTCACGCGCAGGAAAGAAAAAGCGCGTCGCTGCTCCGGTTGATGCGATCGCAGAAAAGACGATCGACGCCTGATAACGGCATTGCAGGAACACGGGACTTGCAGAACCGCCGGGGGATGTACAAAAAGGGCGGACGGGAAATGCGGGTAGCAGTACGGGAAATACGGGAATAGCCGGCCAGATCGGCAGATAACAATACAAAGAACAAAAGAGCAAGGAACACAGAGCAGGAAAAGCACAGGGGCTCAGGCAGGACAAAAGGGGAAGGGGGTAGGCCGGTCGCAGGCAACTGCGGACCGGCATTTTTTTTGCCGCTGCGCGTAGAAAGACAGGCGAAAAGTGGGGACGGAAAGCGATTTCCGTCCCTTTTTCTTTGGATTGGCCGACCGCGAAGCCCTCTTTGGGCCAGGTGGTGCTCAAGCCGCCCGTTTTGTTGCCGTTCTTGGTGAAGAAGGGCGCGGCGGCAGGGTTTTCCAAGCACCGCGCAGCAGCAAAACCCGGCGCTCAAGCCTTCAGTTAACCGGGGGGATGCCGTTATTCCCTCTTGTATTGATCGAAGGATCGCCCATTCAGGAGTTCGCCCCGTGTTAGTTGCCATCGGTTACATCGTGATTCTCGCGTCGGTGTTCGGCGGCTACATGCTGGCCGGAGGACACCTCGGGCCCTTGTTCCAGCCGACCGAACTGCTGATCATCTTCGGCGCCGGCATTGGCTCCTTCGTGGTCGGCAACGACAAAAAGGCCATCAACGCCACCGTCAAGGCGTTGCCGGGCCTGTTCAAGGGCTCGAAGTACACCAAGGCCCTCTATATGGAAGTGATGGCGCTGCTGTATGTGGTGCTGTCAAAGATCCGCCGCGAAGGGATGATGTCGATCGAAGCGGACATCGAGAACCCGCACGAAAGCACGCTGTTCGCCAATTACCCCGCTATCCAGGCAGATCACCACGCCCTGGATTTCATCTGCGATTACCTGCGCCTGATGGTGGGCGGCAACCTGAATCCGTTCCAGATCGAAGCGCTGATGGATCAGGAAATCGACACTCACCACCACGAAGCCGAACAACCCGCTCGCATCATCACCAAAGTTGGCGACGCCATGCCGGCCTTCGGCATCGTGGCCGCCGTGATGGGCGTGGTGCACACCATGGGCTCGGTCGGCCTGCCGCCGGCAGAGCTGGGCAAGCTGATCGCCTCGGCGCTGGTCGGTACGTTCCTCGGCATCTTGCTGGCGTACGGCTTCATCGGGCCGCTGGGCTCGCTGCTGGAGCAGCGCGCCGAAGAATCGACCAAGTTGTTCCAGTGCATCAAGGTGACGCTGCTGGCCAGCATGAACGGCTACGCCCCGGCCATTGCCGTGGAATTCGGCCGCAAGGTGCTGTTCTCGACCGAGCGCCCGTCTTTTGCCGAGCTGGAAGACCACGTCCGTGGCGCCAAGACAGCGTAGCGCTGAACCCCATATGACACAGAGCGTGGCCAACGAGCCAAGCCATTAACGACGCAGCACAAACAGACGGGAACGGACCATGAGCAAGTCCAGCACGCCGACCTTCATTGTCATTCGGCGCAACAAGAAAAGCGGACACGGCCACCACGGTGGCGCGTGGAAGATCGCCTACGCCGATTTCGTGACCGCCATGATGGCGTTCTTCCTGCTGATGTGGCTGCTCAGCTCGGTGACCAAGGCCGAGCTGTCGTCGGTTGAAACGTACTTCCGCACGCCGCTAAAGGTGGCGCTGTTTGGCGGTGCCGGTTCGGGCGACCAGTCGAGCATCCTGCAGGGCAGCCCGTCCCTCAAGCAGAACGTGCCGCAGCCGAACCCGAGCCCGAGCCCGACGGTGCAGCGCCAGCGCAACATCCGCGATGAGTCGGACGATGCGGCGCTGAACAAGCTCAAGCAGAAGATTGCCGAGATGGTCGAGACGAACCCGGTGATGAGTCAGTTCAAGCACCAGTTGCTGATCGATATGACCACCGAAGGCCTGCGCATCCAGATCGTCGACCAGCAGAATCGCCCGATGTTTGCCAACGCCAGCGCCGAGGTGCAGCCCTACATGCGCACCATCCTGCGCGAGCTGGGCTCGGCGCTGAACGACGTGCCCAACCCGATCAGCCTGTCGGGCCACACCGACGCCACGCAATACGCCACGCAACAGGGCTACAGCAACTGGGAACTGTCGGCCGACCGCGCCAACGCATCGCGACGCGAGCTGGTGGCGGGCGGCATGAAGCCCGAGAAGGTCAGTCGCGTGGTGGGCCTGGAGGCATCGGTGCCGCTGGACAAGACGAATATCTACAACCCGATCAACCGCCGCATCAGCATCGTTGTGCTCAACGCACGCGCCGCTGAAGCCGTGCGCTCGGGTGGGGTCGAGCCGGTGGCCGACCTGCGCAATGACGGCAAAGACACGCTGACCGACGCCGCCGCACGTGCCACGGGTGTGGCGGATGCGGTGAGCGCGGCCAAGCCATAAAGAGCGCCGAGGGGAGAAACAGTCGATGAGCGAGAAACACATCCTGGTGGTGGACGATTCCACGTCGATCCGCCGCATGATTGCCACGTGCCTGCGCGAGTGCGGCTTTGTCGTGACGGAAGCCGGCGACGGCACCGCTGCGCTGGAAGCCGCACGCACGCTCGCGCAGGGCAGCCACCACCTTGTGATTACCGACCAGGTGATGCCGTCGATGGACGGCCTGACCCTCATTCGCGCGCTGCGCACACTGCCGGCCTACGCCGACACCCCGATCCTCATGCTGACCACCGAGGCTGACAGCACCATTCGCGACCAGGCACGCGCTGCCGGCGCGACGGGCTTTCTGCCCAAGCCGTTCGACCCGGATGGGCTGACAGATTCGGTGATGCAGTTGCTCGAATGGCACGCGCAGACCCACGGGTCTGCTTCGACGCATTAAACGACCGAGACGACAGATATGAACCTCGACCTTAGCCAGTTTTTCGGCGCCTTCTTCGAAGAGGCGGAAGAGCTGCTCGTCGACATGGAGCGGCTGCTGCTCAACCTCGATGTCGCCAACCCTTCTTCTGATGATCTGAACGCCATCTTCCGCTGCGCGCACTCCATCAAGGGTGGTGCTGCGACCTTCGGTTTCACGCACATGACGGAACTCACGCATGTGGCGGAGTCGATTCTGGACCGCGCTCGCACCGGTACCCTGCAGCTGCGCGAAAACATGGTGGATGCCTTCCTGGAAACGAAAGACGTGTTGAAAAGCCAACTTGATGCCTACCGGCAAGAGCACCCAATCGATACGGCCACGCTCGAATACATGGTGGCCAAGCTCAACAGCCTGACCGCCGAGGACGGCGCCCCTGTTGCCGCCGCGCCGGTGGCTGCGGCGCCCGTGGTGGCGACGCCCGAACCGGTGGCTGCACCGGAACCCGAGCCCGTGGTGGTTGAAGCGCCTGCGGCCGAAGCCGTGGGCGACATTGACGGCGGCCTGGACATCAAGCTCATCAATGTCTCGAACGAAGACTGCGAGCTGATCGTCACCGAACTCAAGCATCTGGGCACCGTGCTGCGCCACGCGCGCACCGGCCGTAACAGCGACATCGTGCTGCAGACCACCTGCACCGCCGACGACATCATCGCGGTGAGCTGCTTCATCATCGATGCGGACCAGATCGTCATCACGCCGCACGTGGGTGGCGTGGCGCCGGCCGCAGCGGCAACCGCCTGAGCCGGCCGTGGCCGCCGAAACGTCGATCCGCGTGGGCGTGGAAAAGGTCGACCAGCTTATCAACCTGGTAGGCGAACTTGTCATCACGCAGGCCATGCTGGCGCAGACCGCGCAGGCCTTCGACCCGGTGCTCAACGAACGCCTGTTTGCCGGCCTGTCGCAGCTCACGCGCAATGCGCGCGACCTGCAAGAGGCCGCCATGTCCATCCGCATGATGCCGATGGATTACGTGTTCAACCGCTTCCCGCGCCTGGTGCGCGACCTGGCGCACAAGCTGGGCAAGCAGGTCGAGCTGTCGACGTTCGGCAAGTCGACCGAACTGGACAAGGGCCTGATCGAACGGATCATCGATCCGCTCACGCACTTGGTGCGCAACAGCCTGGA
The DNA here is from genome assembly GCF_047304345.1 of Ralstonia sp. Ralssp135. Classification (NCBI taxonomy): domain Bacteria; kingdom Pseudomonadati; phylum Pseudomonadota; class Betaproteobacteria; order Burkholderiales; family Burkholderiaceae; genus Ralstonia; species Ralstonia sp. Ralssp135. The sequence continues at coordinate 8,551 of NZ_JBGLYZ010000052.1, read as the reverse complement.
CCACGGTATCGAACTGCCCGAAGCTCGCGTGGCCGCCGGCAAGGATGCCACCGGCCAGCTGCTGCTGTCTGCTGCCCATCAGGGCGGCAACATCGTTATCGAAGTGAGCGACGACGGCCAGGGCCTGAACCGCGACAAGATCCTCAAGAAGGCGCGCGAGCGCGGCCTGCCCGTGTCGGACAACATGACCGACGACGAGATCAACCAGCTCATCTTCGCGCCGGGGTTCTCTACGGCTGACCAGGTGACGGACGTGTCGGGCCGCGGCGTTGGCATGGATGTGGTCAAGCAGAACATCCAGTCGATGGGCGGCTACGTCGAGATCCAGTCGCAGAAGGGCAAGGGCACGACCATCCGTATCGTGCTGCCGCTCACGCTGGCGATCCTGGACGGCATGTCGGTCAAGACGGGCGAAGAAGTGTTCATCCTCCCGCTGTCGTGCGTGGCCGAATCGCTGCAACCGCGTCCGGAAGATATCAAGGCTGTGCCGGGCGGCGGTCGCCTGCTCAAGGTGCGCAACGAATACCTGACGCTGGTGCCGATGTACGAACGCTTCCGCATCACGCCAACGCTGCCCGATCCTTCGGAAGGCATCGTCGTGATCCTGGATTCGGAGGGCAAGAAGATCGCGCTGCAGGTCGACGAGCTGGTTGGCCAGCAACAGGTGGTGGTCAAGAACCTCGAGACGAACTACCGCCGCGTGCCGGGCATCTCGGGCGCGACCATCCTGGGCGATGGCAGCGTTGCGCTGATCGTCGACGTGTCGGCCCTGATGCGCGAGACGCGCTCGGGCCATTCAGAAAACGCGGTGCGTGCCGTTACTGCCGAAAAGCACGAGACGGGCGAAACACAGGGCGGTCGTTTCTCGACCGAGGCGATGGCCGCGGCATAAGCGTTCACGCCTGGCAGGGTGGGATCCACCACCACAACGAATTCAATCTAGTGGCCCGACGGGGCCGAGGGGAGCCGCAATGGAAGTCAAGAAACACGTGATCGGCGAAGACACCGGCGGGGAGGAGTACCTGGCCTTCACGCTGGGCCGCGAGGAATACGGCATCGACATCCTGAAGGTGCAGGAGATCCGCGGCTACGAGACCGTCACGCGCATTGCCAATGCGCCCGATTTCATCAAGGGTGTGATCAACCTGCGCGGCATCATCGTGCCGATCGTTGATCTGCGCATCAAATTCCAGCTCGAGCGCGTCGAGTACAACCAGTACACCGTCGTCATCATCCTGAACCTGATGGACCGCGTGGTCGGCATCGTCGTGGATGGTGTGTCGGACGTGCTGACGCTGCAAAGCCAGCAGATCAAGCCGGCGCCGGAATTCTCGGGCGCGCTGGACACGGAATACATCCGTGGCCTGGGTTCGATCGACGAGCGCATGCTGATCCTGGTGGACATCGAGCGCCTGCTGATGTCGGCCGACATGGCTCTGTGCGACGAAGCGGAAGCCGCCTGATCGCGACATGAATCCGGCTGGGGCGCGGCGTATGTGTCCACAGCGATTGAGGCCGGGCCGAAGGGGCCCGGCGGGCGACAAGACACCGTAACAATTGGTGCGGCGCCGTTAGGGGAGGGAAGCATGTTCAGCAAGATGACCATCCGGCTCCGGTTGGGGCTGATGATGGCGGGCATTGGTGTGCTCGCCGTTATCGTGGGCGTGACGGGCCTGATCGGCATGCGACACGCCAACACCCGCGTGCAGGACGGCTATGCCGTGCAACTGGCGGGTACCGTGGCATTGGCTGAGTCCGATTCCAACCTCCTGAGCTTCCGCATCGTGCTCGATCGCGCAGCCATGGCGCCCAACGCGCCCGGCACGGAAAAAACGGTCGAGCGCGCCAAGATGTTCCTCGACAAGTCCGACGCCGCCTGGAAGCGTTACCGCGCGCTGCCCACCACGGCAGACGAACGCAAGCTGGCCGACGAGGCCCAGGGCCTGCGCGACGTCTTCCTGCGTGACGGCGCACAGGTGCTGATGCAAGCCGTGCAGACGCATGACGAAGTGCGCATCAACAAGACGGTCATGGACGTCATGCCCGCGTTGTACCGCCCCCTTGGCGACAAGGTGACGGCGCTCAACCGCCTGCAGATGGACGCGGCCAAAGCCAGCTACGAAGCCAGCCAGGCCGAGCACCACGCGCTAAGCACCCTCACGACGGGTCTGCTGTTGGGCGGAATTCTGGTGGGCGGGCTGCTGACGTGGGCGCTGCGGCGTTCGATCACGCTGCCGCTGATGCGTGCCATTGAACAGGCCGAACACATCACGCAGGGCGACCTCACGCACACCATTCAGGTGGACCGCGCCGATGAAACCGGCCGCCTGCTGCAGGCACTGCAACGCATGCAGGAAAGCCTGCAGAAGATGGTGGGGCAGGTGCGCTCGGGTTCCGACTCGATTGCCAGTGCCACGCAACAGATTGCCGCCGGTAACGCCGATCTGTCGCAGCGCACCGAGCAGCAGGCTTCGGCGCTGGAAGAAACCGCGTCGAGCATGGAGGAGCTGACGAGCATCGTGCGCCAGAACGCCGACAACGCGCGCCAGGCCAGCACGCTGGCGGGCAACGCCTCGGACATTGCCGTCAAGGGTGGCGAAGTGGTTGGCCGGGTGGTGGATACCATGGCCGGCATCAACGACAGCAGCAAGAAGATTGCCGACATCATCGGCGTAATTGAAGGCATTGCCTTCCAGACGAACATCCTGGCGCTGAATGCGGCGGTGGAAGCTGCACGCGCAGGCGAACAGGGCCGCGGCTTTGCCGTGGTGGCGGGCGAGGTGCGTAGCCTGGCGCAGCGCTCGGCCACGGCAGCCAAGGAAATCAAGGAGCTGATCAGCGATTCGGTTGGCCGCGTTGAAAACGGCACCACGCTCGTGGCCGAAGCGGGCAGCGTGATCGACGAGGTGGTCGTTGCCGTGAAGCGCGTGACCGACATCATGGGCGAGATCAGCTCCGCATCGGACGAACAGAGCGCCGGCATCGAGCAGATCAACCAGGCCGTTACGCAGATGGACGAAGGCACGCAGCAGAACGCTGCGCTGGTGGAGCAAGCCGCTGCAGCCGCCATGTCCCTGCAGGAACAGGCCAGCGGGCTGCGCCAAGCTGTGGCGGCGTTCCGGACGCCGGCCGGTGCACAGGCAAACGCAGTGTCCACCGTGCCGATGGCCGCGCGTGCGGCTGCCAAGCCGGCGCCCAAAGCCAAGGCCGTGCCGCGCCGCGCAGCCAAGCCGAAGGCTGCGGCACGCAATACCGCTGAACCCATCGCGCAGGCCGCGGCTGCAACTGCAACTGCAGCGCCGGCCAGCGCCAAAGAACAACAACGCGAGCGCACCGCCGCCGCTGCCGTGAGCAAAGCGGCTGCGTCAGCGCCCAAGTTGCCCGTACCCAAGCTCGTTGCCGCAGGCGGCGACGATAGCGACTGGGAGACCTTTTGACCATGTATGCACGGGATCTTCGCTGCTCGCGAAAGCTCTCTCGTGTGTGTTTGTGGTGTGCAGCCTGCCCTCCGGGGCAGGTTTTTTTTTGCCTGGGCTAGTGTCTGCTGAAGCCGGGGTGACCCCCTACTGAAGTGGCATGACCCCACGGCGGTTCTAAAGAGCCGTCCCCCGCAGGCCGATAGCGGTTAGGGGGCATATAAAAAACAGGAAGAGGTAGACAACATGGGTTGGATCAAGCGGTTGCCGGTGTCCACGGTACTTACCGGTGGGTTCCTGATCGTGGCGGCCATGGGTGCGGCCATTGGCGGGTTGGGCATCTACACGATCACGCAGTTGACCAAAGCGAGCGAAGAACTGGCGCAAAAGCAGATGCGCGCCATCACGCAGATGGGCAGCGCGGCCAACAGCCTGGCGCATGCCAGCCGTGCGCAGACGGCGCTGCTGATCGCCACCACGCTCACCGAGCGCAAGACGCTCAGCACGCAGATTGCCGACAGCATGCAGCACCTGAAAGACGGTGTGGAGAACGTGCGCCCGCTGTTCACGTCGGACGAAGGCAAGAAGATGATCCGCGAAGTCGATGCGATCTACCCCGTCTGGGGCAAGCGCATGACCGATTTCGTGGCGCTGATGGACAAACAGGGCCTGGACCCGACCCAGTTCGACAGCCGCGTCACGGCCGAAAACGTCGGCCTGCTGGACGACACCGCTGCGTTTGAAAAGACGCTCGACAAGATGGTCAAGCGTGTGGAGGAGGTCTCTGCCGCGTCCACCGTCAAGGCCCGCGACGACGCTCAGCGCTCGCGCCTGGTGATGATCGTGATGGCCTGCGCGGGTGCGCTGCTCGGCATCGTGCTGGGTCTGGTCATTGCGCGTCGGCTGTCGCGCCAGTTGGGCGGCGAGCCCTCGTACGCGGCCGAGATTGCCCGCCGCATTGCCGCCGGCGACTTGGCCGTGCACGTGCAGACCCGCCCCGGCGACCATGACAGCATGCTCTTCGCCATGGCGCAGATGCAGCAACAATTGACCGGCACGATCACCAATATCAAGAGTTCGGCTGACTCCATCGCCAGCGCCACCAAGCAGATCGCCGCCGGCAATGCTGATCTGTCACAGCGCACGGAAGAGCAGGCCTCGTCGCTGGAGGAAACTGCCTCCAGCATGGAAGAACTCACCAGCATCGTGAAGCAGAACGCTGACAACGCGCGCCAGGCCAGCACGCTGGCGGGCAACGCCTCGGACATTGCCGTCAAGGGTGGCGAAGTGGTGGGCCGCGTGGTGGAAACCATGGCCGGCATCAACGCCAGCAGCAAGAAGATCGCCGACATCATCGGTGTGATTGAAGGCATTGCCTTCCAGACGAACATCCTGGCGCTGAATGCGGCGGTGGAAGCCGCGCGCGCGGGCGAGCAGGGCCGTGGCTTTGCGGTGGTGGCGGGCGAGGTGCGCAGCCTGGCGCAACGCTCGGCCACCGCGGCCAAGGAAATCAAGGAGCTGATTGGCGATTCGGTTGGCCGGGTCCGCAATGGGTCGGCCCTGGTGGCTGAAGCTGGCTCGGTGATCGAAGAAGTGGTGGTGGCCGTGCGCCGGGTGACCGACATCATGGGCGAGATTTCCGCCGCGTCGGATGAGCAAAGCTCCGGTATCGAACAGGTCAACCAGGCCGTGAACCAGATGGATGAGGTCACGCAGCAGAACGCCGCGCTGGTGGAGCAAGCCGCCGCTGCCGCTTTGTCGCTGGAAGAACAGGCGCAACTGCTGCGCAATGCCGTGGCGACGTTCCGCACCGATGCCTCGGCCGAGCTGGCCGTGGCGGCGCCGGCTGCTGTTTCGGCACCGGCCGTCCGCAGCGAGGCCCGCCCGGAAAAGACCGAAGTGGTGCCCTCTGTGGCGCGCGCCTTGGCTTCGCGTAAAGCAGCCAAGCCGGCAGCCATGCCCGAGGCTGCCCCGGAGCAGGCTCCCGCCGCCGCGCAAGCAGAAAAAGCGCCTCTGGAGGCACATGCGGCGGTTGCACCGCTGGCCGCCGCCGTGGCTGCGGCAGCCGTTTCCGAGGCTGCCGCTGCCCCGACCCTCAAGCTGGCCTCGGGTTCTGCCGATGAAGATGATTGGAGCACCTTCTGACGCCAGCCTCGCCAACAGCAAACTTGGCGTGGCCTGCGGTAACGGTGCCCGCCAACGACTGAAAGCGGGCATCAAGACTCGCCAAACACGGGGTTAGTTATCCATGGCAGCACAAAACTTGGCGCCAGTTTCGCCGACGCTCGCGTCGCGCGAGTTTTCATTCACGGCCGAAGATTTCGGCCGCATCCGCGACCTGATTTACCGCCGCGTTGGTATTTCGCTGTCGGACCGCAAGAGTGAAATGGTCTACAGCCGCCTGGCCCGCCGCCTGCGCGTGGTCAACCTCGGCTCGTTCCGCGATTATCTGGATGCCCTGGAAAAGGGCCAACTGCCCGACGAGTGGGAAGCCTTTACCAACGCACTGACCACCAACCTGACCGCGTTCTTCCGCGAGCAGCATCACTTCCCGATCCTGCACGAGCACGCCAAGGCCAAGCGCACGCCGTTCACCGTGTGGTGCTCGGCGTCGTCGACCGGCGAAGAGCCGTACTCGATCGCCATCACGCTGGCCGAAGCCTTTGGTTCGATGTCGCCCAGCCAGGTGAGCGTGGTTGCCTCTGATGTGGATACCAACGCGCTGGCCCGTGCACGTGCCGGCATCTATCCGATGGAGCGTGTCGCGGCCCTGTCGCCCGAGCGCCTGAAGAAGTATTTTCTGCGCGGCACCGGCAAGCAGGAGGGCTATGCCCGCGTGCGGCCCGAGCTGCAGGCCATGATCGACTTCCGCCAGATCAACCTGCTCGACCGCGATTGGCCGCTGCAGCAGAAGTTCGACGTGATCTTCTGCCGCAACGTGATGATCTATTTCGACAAGCCCACGCAGGCCAAGATTCTCGAGCACTTCATCGACGTGATGAAACCCGATGGCCTGCTGTTTGCCGGCCATTCGGAGAGCTTCCTGCAGGTCACCAAGGCGTGGTCGCTGCGCGGCAAGACCGTGTACGAAATCGCGCCCGAGGTGCGCGCCAAGATGGGGGCACGATGATCGAATTCGGCAAACGCGCGACCCTGCAATCGGCGGCCGACGCCGTGCGCAGCGATAGCGGCATGAGCAGCGGCATGAGCGCTGGCGCCATGGCCACGCTCGCGCAATCGGCCGCCAGCACCCACGCGTACTACGACACCACCTTCGGCCGGCGCGCCATGAAAGTGCTGCCCGGCGAGTATTCCGTCACCACCGAAGACCTGATGCTGGTCACGGTGCTCGGCTCGTGCGTCTCCGCTTGCGTGCGCGACAAGACCCTCGGCATTGGCGGCATGAACCACTTCATGCTGCCCTCGCGCAACGAGGGGGAATCGATCCTCTCGCCATCCATGCGCTATGGCACGCACGCCATGGAAGTGCTGCTGAACCAGCTCTACAAGGCAGGCGCCAAGCGTGAGCGCCTCGAGATCAAGGTATTTGGCGGCGCGGCCGTGCTGGCCGGCATGAGCACGCTTGACGTGGGCGAGCGCAACGGCAAGTTCGTCCTCGAATTCCTGCGCAACGAAGGCCTGACGGTGGCCGCCAAAGATCTCTTTGACGTACACCCGCGCAAGGTGTATTTCGTACCGTCCACCGGCCAGATCATGGTGCGCAAGCTGCGCTCGCAAAACACGGCGGCCGAGCTGGACAGCGAGGCGCAATACGCCAGCAAGCTGTCGAAGTCCATCACGACGAAGCCTGCCTCGCGCCTGCAACTCTTCACTTAATCCCTGAAACTTGCTCCCGAACATGAACGACAAACGCAAGATTCAGGTGCTGTGCATCGACGATTCCGCACTGATCCGCAGCATCCTGAAGGAGATCATCAACAGCCAACCGGACATGGAAGTGGTGGGTGTGGCGCCCGATCCGATCATCGCGCGCGACCTCATCAAGCAGACCAATCCGGACGTGCTCACGCTGGACGTCGAAATGCCGAAGATGGACGGCCTCGACTTCCTGGAAAAGCTCATGCGCCTGCGCCCGACGCCGGTGGTCATGATCTCGTCGCTGACCGAGCGCGGCTCTGAAGCCACGCTGCGCGCGCTGGAGCTGGGCGCGGTGGATTTTGTCGCCAAGCCCAAGCTGGGCATGCGCGACGGCATGAACGAATACGCCGACCAGATTGCCGACAAGATCCGCACGGCGGCCCGCGCAAAGCTGCGTCCGCGCACTGCCGCCCCGGTTGCGGTGGCGGGCTCGGCAACCGCACCGGCACCCAGCGCACACGTTCGCGCGGAGCACGCACCGGCAACCGCAGCGCCTGCGCGTACCCATTTCTCGTCGACGGAAAAGCTCATCATCGTGGGCGCCTCCACCGGCGGCACCGAGGCCATCAAGGATTTCCTGCTGGAAATGCCACCCGATTGCCCCGGCATCCTGATCGTGCAGCACATGCCGGCGGGTTTCACCACGTCGTTCGCCAAGCGGCTGGACGGCCTGTGCCGCATCCGCGTGAAAGAAGCCGTGCACGGCGAGCGTGTGCTGCCCGGCCACGCCTACATTGCCCCGGGCGACATGCACCTGTCGCTGGGCCGCAGCGGCGCCAACTACGTCACCGAGCTGGATCAGGGCCCGCCTGTCAACCGCCATCGCCCGGCGGTGGATGTGCTGTTCCGCTCCGCTGCGCGCAACGCAGGGGCCAACGCCCTGGGCGTTATCCTCACCGGCATGGGCAAGGACGGCGCGGTCGGCATGCTGGAAATGCGCAACGCGGGTGCCTATAACGTTGCCCAGGACGAGGCGTCCTGCGTGGTCTACGGCATGCCCAAAGAGGCGGTGGCCCACGGCGGCGTGCACGAAGTTCTGCCGCTGTCGCAGATCGGCCCGCATGTGCTGGCCAAGCTGTCGGCCCATGGCCGTGTGACGCGCGTATAACCCATTATTTTTGCGGGTACATTGGTCGCGGGGCGCAGCAGTCAGGCGCCCCCCCCCCATGCAGCGCGCAAAAATAGGGCCCCCCCGCCCCGAAAATTTGCAAAGAAGCCCCCAACCCCCCCAATAAGTAAATTTTGGGGGATTTTGT
>NZ_JBGLYZ010000051.1:0-30497 GCF_047304345.1 Ralstonia sp. Ralssp135 | reverse complement strand
CTTCGGCTCCGGCTGCTGCGCCCGCTTCCGCGCCGGCAGCGGCGCCTGTGGTTGCGCCGGCTTTGAAGGCGCCGGTTGAAGCTGCTCCGGCATCGGCCCCTGCAGTGACGACGCCGGCGCCGACGCCGAACACCGCGCCCGCGTCTGAACCGGCGGGTTCAACCACGGGCGGCGCAAGCTGAGCGCGATGCACGCGTCGATTGCCGCTAGATAAAAGAAAGCCGCCTTTGAGGCGGCTTTTTTGTTGGGGCGTTGTGTTAGAGCGCTTCAAGCATCTGCAGTGTTTCCGGGTGTTTTTCCACCAGCTTGATGAGCACCGCCGCTTGTGTATTCGGCTTGGCGGTGCCTTGCTCCCAGTTTTGATATGTCCGCACATTGACGCGTAAGCGCCGCGCCATGACAGCCTGCGACGCATGTGCTGCCGCGCGGACGGCCTTGATCTCTTCGGCGCTCACGTCCACCGGCTCGGGCGCTCGCGCCTTGACCTTGCGGAGGGTAGTCTTGCCTTCGCGTTCTGCAGCAAGCGCGTCCATTCCCTCTTTCAGTTCAGCAAACAGGTTTCGTTTCATCGCCCGCTCCTTGCCTTGGCTTCTCGTTCCAGCAGTTGCGCGAGCACTTTGCGCTCATCGCTGGAGAGGTCGCTCACTTCATCCTTGTCGTAGACGGTAAACATCCAAAACTGCCCGCCTGGATTCCAGTAGTAATAGATAACGCGCAGACCGCCGCGTTTGCCCTTGCCTCGTCGCTTGTCCGAAAACCGGATCTTGCGCAAACCGCCCGTGCCTTTAATCACATCGCCCGCATCTGGCTGCGCAAGCAGCGTGTATTGCAGTGCTCTGTACTCGTCATCCGAGAGGTAGTGCTCTCGTAGCCGCTGAAAAGGCGGCAATTCTATGAAGGTGGCTTCCATGATGCCACAAACTATACGTTCTCTGCGTATAGTTTCAATTGGCTGGATTCTGATTGCATGGCATGCGCGTTGCCTCGAGTCGGCCCTGGCGGTGGCGTGGGTCCTCCAGCTCGCTGGGGTGCAGCGGCGTGCCGGCCTGCTGCAGATAGCGGCGATGCGCCCTACCCCACGCTCACGGGCATTGGCGTGACGTGGCTCTACGGTTTCCGGTTCGAGATCAAGGTGATCGCGAAGCTGCCCGAGCCGGCATGACGCATGCGTCAAACCTACGAGAAGCAGTAACCGCTTCCGCCGCAGGACTGTGCGAGAGTACAAATCACGGCAACGGCATCCACTTCACATCACGGGCACGCGCAAGCTGTGGAATGCCTTGACCGCAAATGCCGATGCCCGCCCCTTGAGGAGACACGCATGGTCAGCAAGAACACGATCTGTCTGTGGTACGACCGCGACGCGCTGGATGCGGCCAACTTCTACGCAAAGACCTTCCCTGACAGCAAAGTCACCGCTGTACACCGCGCGCCCGGCAACTACCCCGCCGGCCAGGAGGGCGATGTGCTGACGGTGGAGTTCACCGTGGCGGGCATTCCGTGCCTGGGGCTGAACGGCGGCCCGCAGTTCAAGCACAGCGAAGCGTTTTCGTTCCAGATTGCGACCGACGACCAGGCCGAAACCGATCGGCTGTGGAACGCCATCGTCAGCAACGGCGGGCAGGAAAGCGCGTGCGGCTGGTGCAAAGACAAATGGGGGCTGTCGTGGCAGATCACGCCGCGCGCGCTCACGGCGGCATTTACTGATCCGGACCGCGCAGCAGCCAAGCGCGCATTCGACGCGATGATGACGATGGGCAAGATCGACATCGCCACGATCGAGGCGGCGCGGCGCGGCTGAGTTCACCGGTTGCCGCATCTGCATTGCCGAGCGCCAGCGGCTCGGCAATGCAGACCAATGCCTTGATCAGACCGCGCTGGTTTAGTGGGGCCGCGCGGTCACTTCTGTGCCTGCGTCCCGGCCCCCTGGTTTTGGCGCGGGTCGTAGCCGGTGAAGTACCAATGCCCGTCTGCTCCTAGCTGGAAACTCACCTTCTCGTAGACGATGCGGCCATCGGCTAACCGCGTTGCGTAGTCGACGTTTGCATACAGGCCATCGGGGACGTCTTTGACCTTCGTATAGGTGAGCCGCGTGACAGATGCCCAGCCGCGCTGGCTGACAGCCCCCACAGACTTGCGCGCTTGCGTGAGCCCGCTGGCAAAGCGATCCGGCGTATAGAACCCGCGCACGAAAGGCGCCGTCTGCTGCCAGAGCGCGGTGTAGTCGCCCGCGTCGATGCGCTTGAGCGCGAGCGCAGCGTTGCCGAGCAACTCATCTGCGGAGTCGCCCGCTTCTGCGCCGTGTGCCAGCACAGAAGCGGCGGCAAGGGCGCACGCCGCAACCACCTTGAATGCGCCGTTAAAACGTTTCATCAACCACTCTCCTTCGGGTCTGTCTGGTTACTGCGCGGGCTTTGCCGGTGCAAAGGTTTCGCACTGCGGGTCGGCCCATCGCGTCTTGGTCACGCGGTTGTCGTCGTCAAACTGGATCTGGTACTGACACGCGACGGGCTTGTCTGCGCTGCGGAAGTGGAACAGGTAGTTCCACACGCGCACGCGAAATACGCTCTCATGAAAATGCGGCACGCCGATCAGGTCATAGACCTGGCCCTTCGTCATGCCGGGCTCGACCATGCGCAGGTGGTCTACGTTGGGGAACGAGCCCTCGGGCGTCATCGCCGTGTCCAGTTTGGGGAACGCGGTATCGGTGGGGCCAGGGCCCGCGCATGCCGAAAGGGCGAAGATGCACGAGAGCGTTGCGATGCAGGCTGGGATTGCGCGCTTGTTCATATCAGGAATCCGAAAGTGTCACGTTGCGGTGGTTGCTGTGCTGCGGCTGGCCTCACCACTGATACCCGGCACCGACCACGGCGCCATACGTGCCGCGCGTGTTGGTGGAGACGGCGGCCTTGTAGATCCAGCGGTTGTTTTCCGACACCGTTGAGATACCGAGCGCCTGCCCCGATTGGCCGTTGTAAACACTGCCTGCCACCGCCACCATGCTCTTGCCGGGGCCTGTGGGTTGCGGCAGGCCCGCCATTGCCATGGCCATGGCGGTGCCGCCGTCCGCATCGCGCCGGTACGAATCGATGCTGTTGCGCAGGCCCGCGACCTGGTTGTCGGTGTAGTTGTTGGCTTGCGTGATGGCGTTGTTCAGCTGTGACACGTTGACGGCATCGGTGGGCGCCGTGCCGGCGGCCACGTTGACGACCTGCCGCGACAAGGTGGAGGAGCCCACCGAGACGACATCCGTGCGGCCGCCGTCATTGCTGCCCGCGCCAATGGCGGTTGACCCGCTGCCCGTGGCCACGGCGCCAGTACCAACGGCGGTGGTGTTGTTGCCGGTGGCCTGCGAGCTATTGCCCAGCGCCGTGCTGTTGCTGCCCGACGCCACCGAACCCGTGCCACCGGCGGAGGAGTTCGGCCCCGGCGTGGTCGGCGGCGTGTTGTTGGTGGTGCCGTTGGGCGAGGTAGAGGTGAATGGGCCACCGCTGTTGCTGATGATCGTTGAGAGCTGCTGCTGGACGGCCTGCAACTGCGACACGTTGACCGCATCCGTACCCAGGCGGCCGGCAGCCACGCCCGTGATCTGGCGGTTGCCCACGTTCAGCTCACCCGACGACGTTTGCGGCGCCGTCAGCCCGAATGCCATGTAGTTGGTCAACGCGCCCACCGAGGTGAGCGAACCGGCGCCCAGCGCTACGCTGTTAGCAAAGGTGGCGTTGGCGCCGGAGCCCAGTGCCATTGCATCAACGCCATTGCTCTTTGCAGCCGAGCCAATGGCGATGCCGCCCGCCAACGCAGCGTTTGCGTTGGCGCCCTGCGCGATGGACTGCGCACCGTTTGCCGTCGATCCGCTGCCCAATGCAATCGCGTCGGCCTGCCCGGAGGTCGATGCCTGGCCGATGGCAATGCCGCCAGGCGCGGTCTGCTGGACGATCGCGCCGTTGCCGATGCCGACACCGTTGTCGCCGTTGACCACCGTCGTCGGGCCAACGGCCACCGACTGCGAGCCGACCGCGAGCGAATCGGCCGCTGTCGAGTTGGCGTGGAAGTACAGCGTCGGCGTGACCGCGAAGGATTGCAGCGCGCCGGTCAACTGGCGGATCGTTGCCGCATCGTGCTGGCCCGTGCCGTCGGCTACGTTGGTCAACTGGCGATACGTATTGCCCGCCGCGCTACCGAACGACACGGCGCCCAGCAGCGTCCCGTCGGACGTGTTGAACGGCACAGCCTGACTCCCTGCCGGAATCGACCCGATACCAGAAGCAATGGGGCGGTCAGAGATCGCGCCAGAGCCGATCGCCACACCGCCTGCCACCGACACCGTCGACAGCGAACCGAGTGCGAGCGCGTTGGCCGTTTGCGCCTGCGCACCGTTGCCGGCTGCAAGGCTCGTGGCGCCAGCTGCAACCGCCAGCGGCCCAATGGCCACGCTATCCGTGCCGGTGGCCTGGCTGTCAGCCGCCGTGGAGTTGGCGTGGAAGTACTTGATGCCGCCGCCGTTCTGGATGCTGGTAATCGAGTTACCCAGGTTCGTGACGTTCTGGTTGGTGGTGAAGAGCTGCGAGCCATTCACCGCATCCGTGCTGGTTGCATTCAACGCGCCCGGTGCAACGTTGGTGATGATGTTCGGGCCCGTGCCGCCATGGTTGGCACTGAAGGCGCCCGTGCCGCCGTTGGCGGTCGGGTCCCACAGCAGCGCGTCGTTCTTCGTCTGCGTCAGCTCTGTTTGCACGGACTGCAACTGGCTCACGTTCACGGCATCCGTTGCCGCCGAGCCTGCAGCCACGTTGGTGATGCGGCGCTCGTTGCCGGCCGAACCCACCGAGACCTCGCCCACCGGCGAGGTGCCTGCCAGCGCTGCCGTGCCGGGGTTGTACGCGGCGGTGCCCAGGTTGGCGGTGGTGGTGGAATTGGCGCCGAGCGCGACGGAGTTGGCAGCCGTGGCCTGCGCGCCGTTACCCATGGCCACGCTGTTCGCGCCGCTGGCAACCGCAAGCGGCCCCACGGCCACGCTTTCCGTGCCGGTGGCCTGGCTATCGGCGGCCGAGGAGTTGGCGTGGAAATACTTGATACCCCCGCCGCTCTGGATGTTGTTGACCGTGGTCGCGACACCATCGATGGCTTGGTTTGTGGCGAAGAGCTGGGAGCCGTTGACCGCATCGGTGCTCGAATTGCTGAGGCGGCCTGCCGCCACATTCGTAATCTGGCGTTCAGTGCCAAGCGCACCGACGCTCACGACACTGGTCGGGTTCGTGCCAGCGAAGCTGCGCGTGGTGCCGGCGATAACCGCGCTTGCTGTCGGGTTGGCGGCGGCGGTAACGGAGCCTGAACCGAGCGCCACATCGCCGGCATTGGTTGCCGTTGCGGCCGCGCCCAACGCCAGCGCGTTGGCCGCTTGTGCCTGCGCGCCGTTGCCGGTGGCCACGCTGTTCGATCCGCTGGCCACCGCAAGCGGCCCGACGGCCACGCTGTCCGTGCCGGTGGCCTGGCTATCCGCCGCTGTGGAGTTGGCGTGGAAGTACTTGATGCCCGCGCCGTTCTGGATGTTGTTGACCGTGGTCGAGACACCATCGATGGCTTGGTTTGCTGCAAACAACTGCGAGCCGTTGACTGCATCGGTCGAACTGCCGCTAACGCGCCCAGCTGCGACGTTCTGGATCTGTCGCGGTGCGGCGGCCGAGCCGACGCTGACCACGTCGCCCGCCGCTGGCGTGCCGCCTGCGAACGTGCGGGTCGTCCCTGCGACCACGGCGTTTGGCGTCGGCACGGCGGCCGACACAGTCGACGCATTACCGAGGACGACCGCGCCGTCCAGACCACCGGGTATCGTGACGCCGTTGCCGACGACAAACGCGTTGTTCGCATTGATCGTGTTGTTGTTACCGAGCGAATACGAACCCGAGCCCGTGATGGTGCTCGGATCGCCGATCGCGCCGGAGTTCGCGCCGCTGACGACGTTGCTTGTGCCAATGCTCACGCTGTTGGCGCCCGTAGCCTGCGCGCCAAGACCCATTGCAACGGCGTTCGTGCCAGATGCCACCGCATTGTTTCCGATGGCCGTGGCCGATACACCAGACGCTGTTGCGCCGCTACCCATGGCAGTTGCACCACTTTGCGAAGCCGCCGACGCGTTGCCCACCGCCACGCCAAAGCCGCCTGAAGCCGCCGACAGAACGCCGATGGCGATCGAGCCCGTGGCTGATGCCTTGGCGTTCAAACCAACCGAAGTGGTGCCGTTTGCAGTGACACCGATGCCGGCGTTCGTGCCGATCGCGACGTTGTCGTTGCCGGATACCAAACTACCCGCGGAAGCGGCCAGCGTACCGTCATACGTGACCGTGCCATCGCCCGAGCCGAACGCGACGTTGCGCGTGCCGGTGACGCCAGACCCCGCGCCGCGCATCGCACTCGCGATACCGCCACCGACTGCGGTGTTTTGCGCGCCACTCACGAGCGTGCCGGTGGCGATACCGACGGCGACCGAGCCGGTGTTACCGGTAGTTGAGCCGGCGCCAGCACCTTGGCCCGCCGCAACAGTGCCGTCGCCGATGGCGAGCGCCTGCCCGCCGATTGCGAGTGCCGTGTTGCCGCTGGCTTTTGCGCCGTTACCGACAGCGGTGGCGGCGGCATTTGTCGCCTGGGCGTTTGCGCCAAGCGCGACGGCGTTGTCTGCGGTTGCCTTTGCCAAAGACCCGACGGCAGTCGTCAAGTTGCCGCTGGCAACGCTTTGGACGCCGATACCAATGCCCGCCGTGCCGCTGGCAGTGACGTCCGTACCGATACCAATCGTCGAATCGGCAGTTGCACCGGTACCCGGAGCGGTGCGTGCACCCACGTTGATGGAATTGGTTCCGGAGGCAATGGATTGAAAGCCGACAGCAACTGCGTTAAGGCCCGTGCTGTTGGCGCCATAACCCACCGCCGTGGACCCGCCTTGCGTGGCGATCGACATAAAACCGACACACGTCGTGCTTCCACTGTAGAAGTTGTACGGGGCCGTAGAACAGTTCACTTGCGCATATGCCTGCTCAGATGCAGCCGAGCCCAAAAGCGCCACGGCGGCGGCAGCCACAGTCATCGCATGCCCTGCCATCTTCCTACCGCCACGCCGCACAACCGTGCCCCCCTTCCCTTTAGCCTTATCCAGCTCCGACGCCACCACCCAGGCGCCCAGCGCCTCATTCCAAATCGTTTTATATGATTTGTTCATATTGATTCCACAGTGCTCGCCCTGAGCTCAAGAAAAGAAACAGAAAAACCGGGTGAGCCATCGCGCAGCGCAAACCATAAGGACGAGCGCACCCTTGGCACCCGCAAATACAACGGGTTCCCGATTGATTGGAACTGCCAGAATTCAATGACCGATGACCACGTGGCTTTAAAAAGGACGCAGCAACTCAACGCTCCCTTTGGGAGCGTCTTCCATACAACGCGAGTTGGATGTTGGTCCGCCGAGCCTAACGTTTAGCGGTCAACGGCTTGGCCCGTGAAGGGCAATGGAAATCAGGGAGGATCAAAGGGCCATTTGATAGCGACATGAATGGCGTGGGCTGGGCATGGATCGACACCTCGCAGGTGCCTTGCCCAAACGTTTGCCCTGACCGTGTAGCTCGTCGTATTCATTGCTACCGTACCCCCGGCAGTGCGGCTTTCTTATTGACGAAGGAGCGCTATCTCATGCACAGACCCGTCTTGATGTGCAGGGGCTGAGATAGGCGCAGAGGGAAAAACTTCAAATACCGAAGAAAAATAGTCGAGTTTGAATATTGTGTCTAGATATTTAGTACTAAGAAACGCAGGGTTTTTACAATTCGAATCACCCATCATGCGCATTTCGGTGCATGTGTTTGTTTAGACATACTCGGCTATGCGCCATTGTTAACGTATTGAAATATTCACCAGATATCGATGATTAAATCCACGCTCGTGCAGGGGTTAATATCGACGGTTTCATTTCAAAGAAAACGTTGCGCAAAGAACGAAAAAAAAAGCGGCACGCCTTGTATTGGGGCATGCCGCTTTTTTATCGCGCACACATTAGGGGATTTGGACTGCCGCTGCACCGGCGGCGTGCGTTTGGTGCATTTGTGCGGTTAGACGAGTGTGTTCACTTTCACTGCGCGGCTGGGCGCGGCATTGATGCACGAAACCGATGCGCAAGCGTGTGATAGAACGACGGCGTGAGCGCCTTGGAGACCTGGCTGGACAACAACGCCACGGCCATGAGCGGCAAGACCATCTCGTGGCCGTCGATCATCTCCATCACGATCACGAACGATGTGATGGGCGACTGCGTGACCGCCGCCAGGTAGCCGACCATGCAGAGCGCGGCAAGACTCGGCAGCGGTATCGCCGATGTCACCAGCGACATGACGTTGCCCAGCCCCGCCCCAATCGCCAGCGACGGCGCAAAAATGCCACCCGGAATGCCCGACAGGTACGACGCGATCAACGCGCAGAACTTGAGCACCGCATAGAACGGTGAGAGCGCCTGATGGGTCTCCAGGAGGCCCCGCGCTTCTGCATAACCGCTGCCGAACGTGGTGCCGCCTGAAACCAGGCCGATCAGCGCGATGGCGATACCGCACAGGAAGGCAAACCACACCGGTTGCCGTTGTTTGATGTCAACCAGCCGCGCAGGCATCCAGCGCGGTATGTTGAGCAGCAGCCAGCAGAACGCCCCGCCAGCCACGCCCGAGATGGCGCTCGCGGCAATCACCACGGGCACAAGCGCCAGATGAAACTGCCCAATGGCCTGGATGCGCCCGAAATACAGGTAGTTGCCTTGCAGGCCCAGGGCGACCACGCCAGAAAAAATGATGGCGGTGATGAGCGTGCCGCTGTTGCGGGCCACGAAACTGCGCGTGAGTTCTTCAATGGCAAACACGACGCCCGCCAGCGGCGTGTTGAACGCCGCCGCAAGCCCGGCCGCTGCGCCCGCCAGCGCGAGTTGCCGCTCGATGTGCTTGCTGCTTCGACGATAGCCCCGCCGCATGGCGTACATGAGCGATGCGCCGATCTGCACGGTGGGCCCCTCGCGGCCAATCGTAAAGCCACAGAGGATGCCCAGGAACGAGACCACGATCTTGCCGATCATGATGCGCAGGGAAAGCAGCGCACTGGATAGCCGCCCGTCCTCCAGCGTCGCAATGACCTGCGGAATGCCACTGCCCTCGGCACCGCGAAAAAACTGGCGCGTCAGCCAGATGGCAAGCGCCGCACCAGCCGGTGTAATGACGATCGGCAGCCAGAACGCGTGCGACACCATGCCTCGAAAAAGCTCGAACCCTAAATCGATGATCTTGGCGTAGGCGACGGATACCAGACCCACGAGAACGGCACCGAGCCAGAAGATGCCGTAATTTGCCCAGAGTCTCCTGGCCCGACGCACTGATCGATCTGCGATGTGGAGAGGAGAAAACATGGGGCTGGGGTGTGGGGGCCGGGAAGCGGAGATTATAAGACCCGACATGAGTTGGCCTCCGTGCGGCCTTGATCGCACGCGGTAGTCCAGGCCGCGGTGCCCCGTGATAGAGTCGTCCGCCCTCCCCCGGATTGTGTAGCCCTATGTCGACATTCGCGCTTGTTCCCAAGCAAACGGCGTTGTTGGTCATGCACTACCAGACCGACATCATGGCGTTGTTTCCGGCCGTCGCACCCACGCTGCTCTCCAACACCCGCAAGCTGTGTGACGCTGCGCGGGCTAAGGGCGTGAGCGTCTATTTCGCCAAGTTCCACTTCAGCCCCGGTTATCCGGAAGTCAGCCCGTTGAACAAGAACGGGCAAGGCGTCAAGCAACTGGGGCTGTTCGTTGAAGACCGCATTTCGCCGGAACTCGGCCGGCAGCCTGATGAGTCGATCATCATCGCGCACCGCGCCAGCGTGTTCTACGGCACCGATCTGCAGGTGCGGCTATCCGCCAAGGGCATTGATACCTTGATCATGGTGGGGGTGGCATCGACGGGCGTGATGCTGTCGTCCATTGCCCACGCGAGCGATGCGGACTACCGCCTGTTCACCGTGAAGGACTGCTGCTACGACCCGGACCCGATCGTGCACGACCATCTTTTTGCGACGGCGTTTGAATCGCGCACGACGGTGCTGTCGCTGGCAGATGCGTTGTTGCTGCTGGAGTAGTCAAAGCAGGGGCTCGGCGTGCCTCAGGCGCTGACCACCTTGTTCTTGCCTGCGCGCTTGGCCTGATACATGCCGCGGTCGGCGCGATGGATGGCCGCCATGGGCGGTTCGTCCTTGCCGACTTCCGCCACGCCGGCAGAGAAGGTGATGAATAGCCGCGTGTCGCCCGCCGCAAAGAAGCGTTGCGTGAGCGCCCTCTGCAGGCGGACGATGGTCTGCACGCCCTCTTCCAGCGGCGTGTCGGGCATCAGGATCACGAATTCTTCGCCGCCAAAACGGGCGAGCGTGTCTTGCGGGCGCATCGATTCGCGGGCCACCTGGGCCAGGTGCGACAGCGCATCGTCGCCAAGGCTGTGGCCGTGCGTGTCGTTGATCGACTTGAAGTCGTCGATGTCCAGGAACGCAATGGAGAGCGTGGTGTTCTGGCGCACCGCACGTGCAACTTCACGCTCCAGCGCTTCTTCCAGCCCCTTGCGATTGAGTGCGCCGGTCAGCAGGTCGTGGCGGGCTGAAGCCGATGCCATGTCGAGCGCCTTGCGCAGTTGCGCCACCTCGGCGGCAGCCTCTTCGGCCTTGACCTTCATGGCCGACAGGACGTCGCGATTACGCGCCGACTCCACCGACATCCAGCGGGTGGCCGACAGCGCGTCCTGAATGGCCGGCGCGATCTCTGCGATGCTGTTGGCCGATTCGATCTTCTTGGCGCAGGCTTCCATCTGGCGGTGATGCTCGCCCGAGGTTTCGGCAGCAACGGACAGGCGCTCCATGAAGGCAGCCAGCAGCCGCTTCATCTCTTCCTGGGCTTCAATCGATTTCGACTTCAGCGAGCTTTGCTTCTGGATCACCTCCATGAGGCGACGCCGCAGGTCGTCCAGCCGGCGCAGGCTCACGGGGGCCTCGCTTGCTTTCATCAGGGCGTCGATCTGGCCGCGCAGCCAGTGATCGTCCAATGACAACTCGCCGATGTTCTCAAACACCAGTTGCAGCAGGCCCAGCAGCGCCCGGCGGATCTCGCCCTGGTCTTCAGCCGCGAGCGACAACCGGTGGTTGAACGTCGAGAGCTTGGCGGTCAGGTTGGCAAGGCTTTCAAATTCGGAGCGGCAAGCCCGGATCAGCGCCCAGGCGGCGGGGCCGATGCTGGCATCGTCTTCACCAAGCACCGGAAGGCAGCATTCCACCGTGCGCGCGAGTTGTTCGCACAATTCCCGTACCAGTGCCATCCGCTCGGCGTCCTGGGCGTCTCCGTTTGGCTTGCTGCCGGCGATTTCGTAATAGATCGAGGCAAAGTTGTCTGGCGTGGGCGCCAACCTGCGTGAGGCCAGCAGCTTGAGGGCGTGCCGGGCGGTCTCCGAGGGATTGTTTTCTGTCATTCCGAACTACAGGTTGGCGAGCAGGATTGGAGCGCGATTCTCCACGGTTCCGGCCCCACCGAAAAGCCGTCCAAAGGGTTGTGTGGGCATTGCGCTGCACGGTTGCAGCTCGCCAAATTGGGTGTCGAGGCAAGCATCTGCGCCAAGAGCGTGATCCCGTTTGGCATGGTCGCCGCGCATGATGTTTCGCTGCCCGTGCGTGCGCCGCCAGCAATGACGCGCTGCGCCGCGCGCCGATTATCCAAGCGTCTGGATATACCTCAGGAATGAAGGGGATTCGCCTCGCGCTCCGTAGAACCGGATAACGCCCGACACGTCGCCGTACTGCTGCACCAGGCTTTCTGCAGCAGCACGAGCGCGCCGAACCCCCGACACATTCTTCAGGAAGCAATCCATCAGAGCCGGGTCAAAGTACCGGCCGCTCTGGTCTGCCAGCGCATCGAGGGCGTCGTCCTCCGACATCCCTTGGCGGTAGACGCGCGGCTCGAGCATGGCGTCGAACGCATCGGCAATCGATACGACGCGCGCGGCAAGCGGAACGTCGTCACCCGCAAGGCCGCCCGGATAGCCGCTGCCGTCAAAATGCTCGTGATGATGGCGCGCGACGCTGGCTGCCAATTGCAGGACCGGGTCGGGCGTTCCGGCAAGCAGGTCGGCACCGATATCCGAGTGCCGCTGCATGACCTTTTGCTCTGCGTCGGTGAGGGAGGCGGGCTTGAGCAGCACGTCATCTGGAATGCCCAGCTTGCCGATGTCGTGCACGGGCGCCACAAGATAGATGCGCCTCTGCTCGGCGTCATCCAGCTCCAAAACGTTTGCCAGGTACGCCGCAACAGCGGCCGTCCGGACAAGGTGGCCCAGGGCCGACGGATAGCGCGACCCGCCGGCAAGCGTCAGGCTGGCGAGGATGATGCGGGGGCGACCTTGTTGTGCCATGGTGTTGACCTTCTTGGTAGCGCACCTGTCAGCACGCAATGAGGCTCGATGGAGGATTGCACGATAGTCATCGCGCCCGTCGACCGCAACCACCTACGCGGGGCATTTTTGATCTAACCCGCCTGTAATCGCCGCCACAACGTCGTCTTGCTGATGCCCAATGCCGCACATACGGCGTCGCGATCGCCGTCGTGGGCTGCCAGCGCCGCGCGTATCTCTTCGGCTTCCACGCCCCGGCTGCGCTCGCGCAGCGTCAATGCCGCCGCTTTGCCGGGCGTGGCGAGGGCAAACACTTCCGGCGCAATCAGCCGCAGCACGTCTTGCGTGACGGCGCTGGCGTCTTCGGTGTACGCCAGTTCCACGGCAATCCGTTCGATCACGCTCTGGAGTTCGCGCACGTTGCCGGCCCAGGCGTAGCGCCGCAGCGGCTCCGCAATGTCGGCCAGCACGCGGGCAGCCTCTTCCGTATCGGCAATGCGCAGCAGCAGGCGCGGCTCGCGGCGCGCGGCTTGCACGAGCAGTTCAGCGGCCAGAGGCATCACGTCGTCGGGCCGTTCTCGCAGCGGGGGCAGCGCAATGCTGAGGATGTTGAGCCGGTAGTAAAGGTCGGCGCGGAACGTGCCGGCTTCTACCGCGTCCGTCAACGCGCGGTGCGTGGCGGCCATCACGCGGATGTCGACGCGCGTGGGCTCGGTGGAACCCAGCCGCACCACTTCACGCTCCTGCAGCACGCGCAGCAGGCGGCTTTGCAGCGGTAGCGGCATCTCGCCAATTTCATCAAGAAACAGCGTGCCGCGGTGCGCGGCTTCAATCAGGCCGGTCTTGCCGCCCTTGCGTGCGCCGGTGAAAGCGCCCTCTTCGTAGCCGAACAGTTCGCTTTCGAGCAGCGCCTCGGGAAATGCGCCGCAGTTGATGGCGACAAACGGAAAATCGCGCCGCGCGCTGAGCTGATGCATGCCCTGCGCGACCATCTCCTTGCCCGTGCCGGATTCGCCCAGCACGAGCACGGTGGCGTCGGATTTGGCATAGCGACGCACCAGCGTGCGCACGCGCTCCATCGGCAGCGACTCGCCCACGAGGTCTTCGAGCCGGTAGCGCGCGCTGAACTGCTGCGGGCGCTGGCGCGAGCGCAATGTGCGGTCCAGCCGCTCCACCGCGCGGGATTCCTGGAAAGTGAAGACCGTGCCTTCAGAGGCGCCGGTGCTCGTCAGCGGGCCACGGTGGATGACGTAATTCACGCCCCGCACGGTGCCCAGCGTGTCGCCGTCGGCATCGGGCAGCAAGCCGAACAGGCTGGGCGCGATGCTCAGCAGCGGTTGCCCGATTGCCTGTTTTGCCTCGATCCCCAATGCAGTGGCCAGCCGCTGGTTGATGGCCTCCACGCGGCCCTGCGCATCCAGCGCGACCACACCGTCACGCAGATGCTGCAGCAGGTTGTCCAGCCGCTGCCGGCGCAGCGTTTCGCGGCGTGTGGCCTGTACGACTTCGAGTGCGGTATCGAACGCCGCACGCACGGAGTCACGCGAATACAGGAACACGGCGTTCATGCCCGCCTGCGTTGCGAGGTCCGTCACCAAGCCGGGGCCGACCACCACGCCCACGCCGCGATCGCGCAGGTCCAGCACGCAGCTCTCTGCGCCCTGGCGCGAGGTGTACGAGGCAAACACCACGTCCATGCCATAGGCGGCGACAAAGCGGCGCACCTCTTCGGGCGTGTCGCCGTGGGTGACAAGCGCCACCGATTCCGCATCGCGCCGGGCGCGGGCCAGCGCGTGCATCACGTCAAAACCCGTCGGGTTGATGACGACCACGGGCAGCGACAGACGCGGCTTCAAATATGCGCCGTTGGACCCGCCCGCCACCACCACGTCGGGCCGCTCTGTGCCGGCGGCGTCGATCTCGCGCACGATGTCTTCAAAGCCGCGCGTGATGACGCGCAGCTCGGCGCGGTCGTTGTACTCGGCGGCGATGTCGAGAAAGAGATCGCTCAGGCGGCTGATGCCGCAGGCCCAGATGCGGGGGCGGTCGGTCAGGTCGGTTCCAGTAGGGCTCATGGTGCGGTGCGGCCAGAAAAACAGCAGTCTCGACATTATGCGCCGCGCGTTTCCACATTGAAATTGCAAATTTCATTTTTGAAATGATGTGCGCCCGGGCGTCAACGTCACTTTCATACAAATCAAGGGGTTACGGCGGCTCGCCCGGGTGGCCCGCTTCCTGCTCTCTTAAGCCGATCTTTCTGGAGCCACACATGAGCACAACGCAACGACACCCCACCAGCGCCGGCGCCAAATTCCGTGCCGCCGTGGCTGAATCCCAACCGCTGCAAGTGGTGGGCGCCATCACCGCCTACGCTGCCAAGATGGCCGAGCAGACCGGCTTCAAGGCCGTGTACCTGTCGGGCGGCGGCGTGGCCGCCAACTCGCTGGGCATTCCGGATCTGGGCATCAGCACGATGGAAGACGTGCTGATCGACGCCCGCCGCATTACCGATGCCGTGCAGATTCCGCTGATGGTCGACATTGACACGGGCTGGGGCGGCGCCTTCAACATTGCGCGCACCATTCGTTCGTTCATCAAGGCTGGTGTGGCCGCCGTGCACCTGGAAGACCAGGTTGGCCAGAAGCGCTGCGGCCATCGCCCGGGCAAGGAAGTCGTTTCTACCGACGAGATGGTCGACCGCGTGAAGGCCGCCGTGGATGCCCGCACCGATGACGATTTCGTCATCATGGCCCGCACCGATGCGGCCGCCTCCGAAGGCCTCGACGCCGCCATCGAGCGCGCCGTCGCGTACGTGGAAGCGGGCGCCGACATGATCTTTCCCGAGGCGATGAAGACGCTGGACGATTACCGCCGCTTCAAGGCCGCCGTGAAGGTGCCCATCCTGGCCAACCTGACCGAGTTCGGCAGCACGCCGCTCTTTACCACTGACGAACTGCGCAGCGCCAATGTCGATATCGCGCTGTACTGCTGCGGCGCCTACCGCGCAATGAACGCAGCGGCGCTCAACTTCTATCAGACCGTGATGCGTGACGGCACCCAGAAGGCGGCCGTGGAAACCATGCAATCGCGCGCCGATCTGTACCAATATCTCGGCTACCACGCGTACGAAGACAAGCTCGACGCGCTGTTTGCCGCACAGAAATAACGCCTCCGCATCCAAACCAATTCAACGCATTCAAGGAGACCACACCATGAGCGAAGCCGATAACAGCACGCCGAACACCGGCGCTTTCAAGCCGAAGAAATCCGTGGCCCTGTCGGGCGTCACCGCCGGCAACACCGCGCTGTGTACCGTTGGCCGCACTGGCAATGACCTGCACTACCGCGGCTACGACATCCTCGACCTGGCCGGCGCGTGCGAGTTTGAAGAAGTCGCCCACCTGCTGGTGCACGGCAAGCTGCCCAACAAGGCTGAACTGGCTGCCTACAAGACCAAGCTGAAAGCGCTGCGCGGCCTGCCCGCCAACGTGAAGGCCGCCCTGGAATGGGTGCCTGCTTCTGCGCACCCGATGGACGTGATGCGCACGGGTGTGTCGGTGCTGGGCACCGTGCTGCCCGAGAAGGACGACCACGCCACCCCCGGCGCACGTGACATCGCCGACCGCCTGATGGCATCGCTCGGCTCGATGCTGCTGTACTGGTACCACTACAGCCACAACGGCAAGCGCATCGAAGTCGAAACCGATGACGACTCCATCGGCGGCCACTTCCTGCACCTGCTGCACGGCGTGGAGCCGCCGAAGTCGTGGGTTGACGCCATGCACGTCTCGCTCAACCTGTATGCCGAGCACGAGTTCAACGCATCGACGTTCACCGGCCGCGTGATTGCCGGCACGGGCTCGGACATCTACTCGGCCATCACCGGCGCGATTGGCGCACTGCGCGGCCCGAAGCACGGCGGCGCCAATGAAGTCGCCTTCGAAATCCAGAAACGCTACGACACGCCGGACGAGGCCGAAGCCGACATCCGCCGCCGCGTGGAAGCCAAGGAAGTCGTGATCGGCTTCGGCCACCCGGTGTACACCGTGTCGGACCCGCGCAACAAGGTCATCAAGGAAGTGGCGCGCAAGCTGTCGAAGGAAGCCAGCAATACCAAGATGTTCGACATTGCCGAGCGCCTGGAAACCGTGATGTGGGACATCAAGAAGATGTTCCCGAACCTGGACTGGTTCAGCGCCGTGTCGTACCACATGATGGGCGTGCCGACGGCAATGTTCACACCGCTGTTCGTGATCGCGCGTACGTCGGGCTGGGCAGCGCACATCATCGAGCAGCGCATCGACAACAAGATCATCCGCCCGAGCGCGAACTACACCGGCCCGGACGACCTGAAGTTCGTACCGATCGGCAAGCGCCCGTAAGACCGCAACAAAAGGAACGCCAACCCCAAACCGTAGATGGTGTGGCCGTTGACGTTCCTGCCCTAGATGGCGCCTTGAATTTCTGTAAGCGGGCGGAAAGAAGACGGGAAACTGTTTGAGCGAAGCGAGTCTTTCCCGTCTCCGCCTGGTTACATAAATTCAAGGGGAAGTCGCCATCTCGGGCGCGCCTTTCTTTTGCTTACTTTTCTTTGGCAAGACAAAGAAAAGTGAGTCGGCCCCGGCAGGGGACGATACCCGGGATGGACCACAACCGCCCGCCCCCGATAGGGGATGAAACAAGGGATGCACCCACACCATGAATACAGCACACCGCAAACCCCTCCCCGGCACCCAGCTCGACTACTTCGACGCGAGAGAAGCCGTCGAAGCCATCCAAGCCGGCGCCTACGACAAGCTCCCGTACACCTCCCGAGTCCTCGCCGAGAATCTGGTACGCCGCTGCGACCCCGCCACGCTCACCGATTCCCTCAAGCAACTCATCGAACGCAAGCGCGATCTGGATTTCCCCTGGTTTCCGGCGCGCGTGGTGTGCCACGACATCCTGGGCCAGACCGCGCTGGTGGATCTGGCCGGTCTGCGCGATGCGATTGCCGACCAGGGCGGCGACCCCGCCAAGGTCAACCCGGTGGTGCCGGTGCAGTTGATCGTCGACCACTCGCTGGCGGTGGAATGCGGCGGCTTCGACCCCGATGCCTTCGCCAAGAACCGCGCCATTGAAGACCGCCGCAACGAAGACCGCTTCCACTTCATCGACTGGACCAAGCTCGCGTTCAAGAACGTCGACGTGATCCCGGCGGGCAACGGCATCATGCACCAGATCAATCTGGAGAAGATGTCGCCCGTCATCCAGGCGCACGACGGCGTGGCCTACCCCGACACCTGCGTCGGCACCGACAGCCACACGCCGCACGTGGATGCGCTGGGCGTGATCGCCATCGGCGTGGGCGGCCTGGAAGCTGAGAACGTGATGCTCGGCCGCGCCTCGTGGATGCGCCTGCCGGACATCGTTGGCGTGGAGCTGACGGGCCAGCGTCAGCCCGGCATCACCGCCACCGACATCGTGCTGGCATTGACCGAATTCCTGCGCAAGCAGAAGGTGGTGGGCGCCTACCTTGAGTTTTACGGCGAAGGCGCCTCCAAGCTCACCCTGGGCGACCGCGCCACCATCTCGAACATGGCCCCCGAGTACGGCGCCACCGCGGCGATGTTCTCGATTGACGACAACACGCTCGATTACCTGCGCCTGACCGGCCGCACCGACGAGCAGGTCAAGCTGGTCGAGACGTACGCCAAGGCCGCAGGCCTGTGGTCCGACACGCTCAAGCACGCTGAATACGAACGCGTGCTGCGCTTCGATCTGTCGAGCGTGGTGCGCAACATGGCCGGCCCGTCCAACCCGCACGCGCGCGTGGCGACGACCGACCTTGCCGCCAAGGGCATCGCCGGCAAGTGGGAAGAAACGCCGGGCCAGATGCCCGATGGCGCCGTCATCATTGCCGCCATCACGAGCTGCACCAACACCAGCAACCCACGCAACGTGATTGCCGCCGCGCTGCTGGCGCGCAACGCCAACCGCCTGGGCCTGACCCGCAAGCCGTGGGTGAAGAGCTCGCTGGCGCCGGGCTCCAAGGCCGTTGAGCTGTATCTGGAAGAAGCCGGCCTGAAGCACGAACTGGAAAAACTGGGCTTTGGCATCGTCGCGTTTGCCTGCACCACCTGCAACGGTATGAGCGGCGCGCTGGACCCGAAGATCCAGCAAGAGATCATCGACCGCGACCTGTACGCCACGGCCGTGCTGTCGGGCAACCGCAACTTCGATGGCCGCATTCACCCGTATGCCAAGCAGGCGTTCCTCGCCTCGCCGCCGCTGGTAGTGGCCTACGCGATTGCGGGCACGGTGCGTTTCGACATCGAGCGCGACAGCTTCGGCACCGATGCCAACGGCAAGCCGATCCTGCTCAAAGACCTGTGGCCGACGGACGAAGAGATCGACGCCATCGTGCGTGCATCGGTCAAGCCGGAGCAGTTCCGCAAGGTGTACATCCCAATGTTCGAGCAGCGCAGCGAGTCCGTTGCCAACGTGAGCCCGCTGTACGCATGGCGCCCGCAGAGCACTTACATCCGCCGCCCGCCGTACTGGGAAGGCGCGCTGGCGGGTGAACGCACGCTCACGGGTCTGCGCCCGCTGGCCGTGCTGGGCGACAACATCACGACCGATCACCTCTCGCCGTCCAACGCCATTCTGGCCAGCAGTGCCGCTGGTGAATACCTGGCCAAGATGGGCCTGCCGGAAGAGGACTTCAACTCGTACGCCACGCACCGCGGTGATCACCTGACCGCGCAACGCGCGACGTTTGCCAACCCCACGCTCATCAACGAGATGGCCGTGGTCGATGGCACCGTGAAGAAGGGATCGCTCACGCGCATCGAGCCCGAAGGCAAGGTCACGCGCATGTGGGAAGCCATCGAAACCTACATGGAGCGCAAGCAGCCGCTGATCGTGGTAGCCGGCGCCGACTACGGCCAGGGCAGCTCGCGCGACTGGGCCGCCAAGGGCGTGCGCCTGGCCGGCGTGGAAGTCATCGTGGCCGAAGGCTTCGAGCGCATCCACCGCACGAACCTGATCGGCATGGGCGTGCTGCCGCTGGAATTCAAGCCGGGCACCACGCGCCTCACGCTGGGCATTGACGGCACCGAGACCTTTGACGTGATCGGCGAACGCAAGCCGCGCGCAGACCTTACGCTGGTGATTCATCGCAAGAACGGCGAGCGCGTGGAAGTGCCCGTCACGTGCCGCCTGGACAGCGATGAGGAAGTCTCGATCTACGAAGCCGGCGGCGTGCTGCAGCGCTTTGCGCAGGACTTCCTGGAATCGAACAAGGAGGCGGCATGAGCCACCCGGCGCAAGTGAAGATTCCTGCCACGTACATCCGTGGCGGCACCAGCAAGGGCGTGTTTTTCCGCCTGCAAGACCTGCCCGAGGCCGCTCAGCAGCCGGGCGCCGCGCGTGACGCCTTGCTGATGCGCGTGATCGGCAGCCCCGACCCGTACGGCAAGCAGATCGACGGCATGGGCGGCGCCACGTCGAGCACCAGCAAGACGGTGATCCTCAGCAAAAGCACGCGCCCGGACCATGACGTGGATTACCTGTTTGGCCAGGTCTCCATCGACAAGCCGTTTGTGGACTGGTCTGGCAACTGCGGCAACCTGTCGGCGGCCGTCGGCCCGTTCGCCATCAGCAACGGCTTGGTCGACCCGAGCCGTGTGCCGCAAAACGGCGCCGCCGTCATCCGCATCTGGCAAGCCAACATCGGCAAGACCATCATCGCGCACGTGCCCATCACCAACGGTGCGGTGCAGGAAACGGGCGACTTTGAACTGGACGGCGTGACGTTTCCGGCAGCCGAAGTGCAGCTCGAATTCCTCGACCCCGCAGCCGAGGAAGACGGTGACGGTGGCGGCGCGATGTTCCCCACCGGCAACCTCGTCGACGATCTGGACGTGCCCGGCGTGGGCACGCTCAAGGCGACGATGATCAACGCGGGCATCCCGACGATCTTCATCAACGCAGAGGCGATCGGCTACACCGGCACCGAGCTGCAGGACGCCATCAACGGCGATGCGAAGGCATTGGCGATGTTCGAGACCATTCGCGCGCACGGCGCGGTGCGCATGGGCCTGATCAAGAGCATCGACGAAGCCGCCACACGGCAGCACACGCCCAAGGTGGCGTTCGTTGCGCCGCCAAAGGACTACGTGGCGTCGAGCGGCAAGAAGGTCGGCGCGGGCGATGTGGATCTGCTCGTGCGCGCGCTGTCGATGGGCAAGCTGCACCACGCCATGATGGGCACGGCAGCGGTCGCCATCGGCACGGCAGCGGCCATTCCTGGCACGCTGGTCAACCTGGCGGCTGGCGGCGGAGAACGTGGTGCAGTGCGCTTCGGGCATCCGTCGGGCACGCTGCGCGTGGGCGCGGAGGCCAAGCTGGTGGACGGCGAATGGACCGTGACCAAGGCCATCATGAGCCGCAGCGCGCGCGTGTTGATGGAAGGCTGGGTGCGCGTGCCGGGCGCTTGAGCCAGAGGGAGTGGGAAAGAAAAAGCCGTTCAGCATCGCGCAGAACGGCTTGAAGGATGGGCCAGCCTTGCTGGCCCATTTGCATTGCAGGAACGCAATCAGTGCGTCAGGGCGCCGCCTATGGTGGTGAGTGCGCCGCCCACCGTGCCTGTCACCGGTGCCAGCGGCGTGGTGGCGCCCGTGGACGTGACGGAGGTGCCCACACTGGTGACCAGCGAGCCGATCGGTGCCGTGCCGCCAGCAGTCGGTGTTCCGCCCAACGCGCCGGTCACCGCACCCAGCGGGCTGCTGCCGCCTCCTGCGCCGCCCAAGGCATTCGTGATCGGCGCCAACGGGCTGCCCGATGCACTACCGCCAGACAGCGGGCCACCCAGTGCCGCCACCGTGTTGCCCGTGGCCGTGACCACGCCGCCCAGGCCCGAGACGCCCGGGGCGTTCGTGGCGGTCAGCGACGTACCGACGTTGGCCACACCGTCGCCCACCGTCTCCAACAGGTTCTTGGCGGGCGCGCCCAGGCCTGTTGTGTTACCCAGCGTCTGCGTGGCGGTGGTCACCTGCGAGGTGAGCGGCACCACAGCGGAACTGACCTGCTGCGTGACCTGCTCCACCGGCCCGGTCGACAAGGCCGTGCCAAGCGTGCCGCCCGCGCCCGCCACCGCCTGCCCAACCTGCGAAACCGCGCCACCTACCGGTGACGTGACCGGCGACAGCGGTTGCAACGGCCCGGAGCCGAGACTGCTCACGAGGCCGCCCGTTGCATCGACGGTGTTCCCGACCTGCGTCACCACGTTGCCAGTGCTCGATACCGTGGTGCCGACCGGATTCGAGCTGGTGCCGATGCTACCCAGGCCCGATTGCACCCCCGTGCCGAGCGCCGACACCGTATTGCCTACGTTGTCGACCACATTGCCCAGCGACGACGCACCCGGCAGATTGCTGCCGCCGACCGTCGACCCCAGGCTGCTGATGGCGTCCCCCGTGGCCGTCACCACCCCGCCGCTTTTGTAGGCGATATCGCCGGTGGGCGTGGTGGACGCAGTCGTTGTCGTGCCACCCGAGCCGCCGGAACCGGAGCCGCCACCGTTGCTGGCAGAGCTGCCATCGCTGCCGGAGGTACCACTCATGTCGCCCGAGCCGGAGCTGGCGCAACCGCCCAGCACAAGCAGGCCCACCAAGGCCGCTGAAACCAGTGTCCCTCGTTGCAATGTCTTCATGTCTGCCTCCCGTTTTAAAAATGCGCTTGATAATGCGCACTTTTGCCTGATTCGATACTTTATCGGTGCGCTATCCGAATCACTGGATAGCGCGTTCAAATTAAGTCTATTCACCGATTCTGCGTCAATTGCAAACATTGTAAAACGCGGAGAAACCGCGCCCCGACGCCGGATTTACGTAGGATACCCACGTAAAACCGGGCATAGCGGGGGCCGCAAACGTTCTCGATATACGCGGGCACTTGCATGTGTTTTGAGGCAGCGTTCTAAATTACCCAAATTGAGTTAAATACCGGCGACTGGATTATCGGGTTGCCGAACGAATGGCAGGCGGGGCAGCCGCAAACCGGCGGGGCGTTTCGGGGCGGCGGCATCAAAGTGATGGCGCTCGATAACGATGCCGCGCGCGGGCGCCCCCTCGATGAAGTGCTCGACCATCTCGCGCACGTCCGGATCGATGTAATCCGCTCGGGCACCGTCGACGATGAGCGTGGCGTGATCCGGCACCTGCGCCAGATAGCGCTTGAGCGGCACCTTGCCCATGAATGACACATCCTTGCGGAACGACAGCAGGAAGTGGTCGTGATGGCGCGCCATGACAATCGTGCGGCGCAGGTTGGCGCGAATCGCCAGCGCGATGCTCAGCGCAATGCCGATCACGATGCCGATCAGCAAGTCCGTCAGCAGCACGCCAACGATGGTTGCGATGAACGGAGCAAAGCGGTCCCAACCCTGCCGCGCCACCGCCACGAACAACGACGGCTTGGCCAGCTTGTAGCCGGTGAAGATCAGGATGGTGGCCAGGCACGCCAGCGGAATCAGATTGACGATGGCGGTGAGCGCAAACACGCTCGCCAGCAGCAGCGCGCCATGCACGACGGCCGACCAGCGGCTCTGCGCGCCGGCGTGCACGTTGGCCGAACTGCGCACGATGACGGACGTGATCGGCAGCCCGCCCAGCGCGCCCGCCACCATGTTGCCGATGCCCTGCGCCTTCAGCTCGCGATCTGGCGATGCGGCACGTTTCTTTGGGTCGATCTGCTCGACGGCTTCCAGGCACAGCAGCGTCTCGAGGCTGGCCACGATGGCCAGCGCCATCGCTAGGCGCCAGACATCCGGATTGCCCAGTGCCCCAAGCGTGGGCGACTCAAGCGCATCGAGAAACGCCCCGAACGAAGCCAGCGACGGCAGATCGACACGATGCTCAGCCGGCACTGCAATGCCCGGCGCCACCACCTCAAGGAGCGACGTCACGCCAATGCCGAGTGCCACCACAACAAGCGGCGAAGGCAGCGCGCGCACCAGCGTGAATCGCCGCAGCATCGGCGTATCCCAGCCGACGAGCACGGCGGCGGAGAGCAGCGTCACCAGCATCGCCGTGACCGAGAACGCGCCAAACGGTGTGGCGAGCGTACCGGCGCCGGCAGCGGCATCTCCGCTTGCCATCCCAAGTGCGAGCGGCACCTGCTTGATGATCAGCAGCAGCCCGATCGCCGCGAGCATGCCCTTGATGACCGACGACGGCACATACGCCGCAAAGCGCCCGGCGCGCAGCACGCCGAACACAAACTGCAGCGCGCCCGCCAGCGCCACGGCCATCAGAAATGCCGAGAAACCGCCCAGCTTGGCAATACCGTCCACGACGATTACGACCAAGCCCGCAGCCGGGCCGCTCACGCTCAGTTGCGAGCCGCTGAGCAGCGCGACCACCAGGCCGCCGATCATGCCGGAGAGCAGCCCGGCAAGCGGGTCAACGCCCGATGCATTGGCAATACCCAGGCACAGCGGCAGGGCGACAAAGAACACGATGACCCCGGCGAGCATGTCGCGCGGGAAGAAAGCCGGTGAGGTTGGTGTCTGCATGGTTGTTGGAGTTGTATGAACTGCGCACGCGCGAACGCCTGCCTGCGGGCGGGGGCACCGCCGGCATGCGTGAGGAGAGAGAGCGTCAGGAAACGGCGGCAGCCACAAACGCCGCCGCCGGTCGGGTTAAGCGATGGCCTCAGCGGGCGTCAGGATGTCGCCGCGGGTGGCGTGTTCCGCATCGGGATCGCCCGAAGCCAGCACGCGGATGTGTCCATCGGCCAGGCCGAAGATCCAGCCATGTATGCGCGGCGGGCGTTCTGCCTCGCGCACGATGGGGCTCTCGCGCAGGCAGCGCACCTGTTCGAGCACGTTGAGTTCGGCCAGGCGATTGACGCGCGCATCCAGATCGGACACGGCATCGAGTTCTGTGCGGTGACGGCCGGCCAGCGCGCACAGCGGCGCAATGCGGCGCGCCACGTGCGGCAAACCGTCGGGCGGCGGCAGCAGCGACGCGCGCACGCCGCCACAGCCGTCATGCCCGCACACAATCACATGCGCGACCTTGAGCACGCGCACCGCATATTCCAGCACGCTCATCGTGTTGTCGTCCGCCGGGCAAACAAGATTGGCGATATTGCGATGGACGAATAAATCGCCCGGGTTGGAATGCGTAATGGTTTCAGCGGGCACACGGCTATCTGCACAGCCGATCCATAACACCTGGGGTTGTTGGCCTTGGGCCAAACGTGAAAAGAATCCGGGATCACGTGCGGCAGTTTCGTGCGCCCACGCGACATTCTCGACAAGCATGCGTTTCGGTCGATGCATTGGTATGGCTCCTGCGGAATCTGCGAGACCGCTGCAGGCCGGAAACCCAGTTGGGCTGGTGTTCTCGGCAACGTTGCAGTGCAGCGGAAACGTTACGAAAACCATCGTATGAGAAAGGTTCCCGCTGTGCCAGTGAGGGTATCGACGTCAAATCGGATTGAATATGCACCGATAATGCGCATGCCCTGCGTAACTGTGTCGCACCGATTATCTGCAATCGGGAAACTGCGTGCAGTTATTCCACTGCCCAAGTTATCTATCCGAAATATTTAATCCCTGGATCGGAAAATATTCCATCACAGGTGAATGACCAGCCCCGTCGATCCACCGTGGGTGCCCGCATTTGGGGCACGTTTTCTAAGCCGATCAACAGCTTGCGCCTTAGCCAAGGCGAACTTGCGCAACCGCTTCGCGCCATTGCGTGAACCGCTGGGCACGCGCTTGCGCATCGCCATCGTCGCGGCCGTAGCGCAGGGCAACGTAGCCGGCGGCTGCATTGCGCAACGCCTGCGCCGCTTGGGGAAACTGCGCGGCGGCGCGCTCGGCGTAGGCCACCGGGCCTTCTGCGGCGCCACGCGCGCAACCATGCCGCGCCAGCCGGTCACACAGGCGCTGCCACTGGGCCTGCACCGGGTCGGGCTTGGGCTTGCGCTGCTGCCACAAGAGCGGCAGCGCAGCGAGGAGGAACAAACCCGACACGCCCCACAGCACCGCGCGCGGGTCCGCTGCATCCAGCCCCAGCCACGCAAACAGGCGCGCCTGGCGGCTGCGGTCGTAGCCAAGCACCCAACTGTTCCAGCCGCTGATGAGGCCATCGAGCCCCCAGCGCACGCTGCGCAGCCAGCGGGGCTCTTCCGCGCGGCGCGAGCGGAATTCACTGGCCGGCACGGCGGCGGCCAGGCCACGTTCGACGCGTTGCGGCGCAACGGCGGCGGTTGGGTCCACACGCACCCAGCCGCGTCCGTCGAGCCACACCTCTGCCCAGGCGTGTGCATCGGACTGGCGCACGATGATGTCACCGCTCATAGCATTCACCTCGCCGCCGAGATAGCCCACCACCACACGCGCGGGCACGCCCGCGGCGCGCATCAGGAAGACGAAGCTGCCCGCGTAGTGCTCGCAGAAGCCACGGTGCGTTCGGAAAAGGAAATCGTCGATCTGCTGATCGTGCAGCGGTTCCGGCTCAAGCGTGTAGGCAAACGGTGCGCGGCCAAACAGCTTGAGTGCGGCCGATACGCGCTCAGGCGGCGGCAGCTCTGCCCACTGCGCTGCCAGCGCACGCGCTTTCGGATTGCCCGGCGGCAACGCCAGCGCCATCTGCTGCGTAAGTGGGTCGAGCGGGCGGGCGTCGTCCGCGCGATTGCGCTCCGGCAGCCGCGAGCGCGCGTGATACCGCACGCGCTGCTCGAGCGGTTGCGTGCTGATGAACTCGCCGTCGATGCTGCGGCCGGTGCCGTCTCGCGCCTCGATCGACTGGCCGCGATCAAGCGCAAACAGCCAGCGCTGGCGTGTCGGCTCCAGCGTGATGTTGTAATCGAATACGCCCGGCGCGCCGCTAATTGCGTCCGCAGAATTGGGTACGCTTTCTGCTGCAGGACGTTGCCGCATCGACGCTGCCGTCCACGTCTGGCCGTCAAAACGCCACAGCACCATGCCGCGCCAGTAAAGCGTGTCGAGCGGTGGCGGCACGCCGGCAAAATCGACGTGGAAGACAAGCTCGTCCGAAAGGATCAACTGGCCGACGGAGCCGGGCGCCATGCGGTCAGACAGGCCACTGACAGCGGTATCGGCAGTTTGCGGCAAGCGCCACAGCGGATGATCCAGCCGCGGGAACAGCAGGAACAGCACCGCCGCGCACGGCAAACCCATGAGCACCAAACGCGCCAGCACACGCGCGGGGGATACGCGCGCACGCGCCTGCGGATGCAGCAGCAACAGCCAGTTGCGCAACAGCAGCGCCACGGTCGCCAGCATGGTGGCGGCCAGCCAGGGCGGCTGATCAAACAGCACCTGCGAGAGCAGCAGGAAGCAGCACAACTGCGTGACGAGCACGCCGTTGCGCACGGTGTGCGACTCCATCAGCTTGAGCACGAGAAACGCGCCAAGCAGCGCCACCGACAAGTCACGCCCGATGTTTCCGCCGGTGCGCATGGCGAGTGCGAGCGTCACGATAAGCGTGGCCACGCCCGTCAGCCCCAGCAACCACTTGCCCGGCAACGGCGCGCCCCGCACCCACAGCAGCGCGCGCCAGAGCAGCAGCACGCCGAAGACGGCGCAGGTCACCAGTGGCAGCGCACGCAACAGCGGCACGAGCACGACAGCAAGCTGCGCAATCAGCCAACCGTGCTCGCGATGGGTCAGTGCGCGAGCCGAACCGAAGGCGGCCGCTTCGGTGCCGATGGTGGCAGTGGTCATGTGGCTTCGCCTTCCGCTTCCGGCATCGCAGGCTTGCCCCACAGCGCCAACGCACGCAAACATGCATCCCGATGCGCAACACCCCGCGCCGGGCCAATGACAACGCCCGGCAGGCTCAGCGTGTATTCGGGCTCATCGCCGGCAGGCGCATGCTCCGCAGCCAGCACCCAGGCGCACAGGCGCGACAGGCGTTGCTCCACGTTCATCGACGGCGGCAGTGCTTCCCACGCGAGCACGCATCGCGCGTGGCGCACTTGCTGGCCGGTGCGGCTCATCCACGTGTCGAGCCGCGCGCTGTGCTTCCAGGCAATGCTGCGCAGTGCGTCGCCGGGGCGGTATGTGCGCAGCTGGTCTGCGGCCTCTTCGACATGGGTACGGGCGGCGCGCGTGTCGTCTTCGTCGCCAGGGTCGGGGGCAAAGCTGGCGGGCAGCGGCGGCGCGGAAGGTTCCGGTGCCGGATAGACCAACAGCGTAAGCGGCGCATCGGCGTAGCTCCACGCGCGAAACAGGCCGAGCGGAAAACGCGTCGACACCGTCAGGCGCGGCAACTTGAACCAACCGCGCGGCTGATCGGCGAAAGACAACGCGGCCACGATGGCGTCCTGCGCGTCGAGCGATGTTTCCACCGCGGCGGCTTGCGCGGCGCTCACATCCACACCCACACGCGCCCATGGCGTGACGTTGGCCAATGCCACGCCCACATTCAACGCATGCCCGGCAAACACGGCATCGCCCGCCGCGCCGCGCACTTCCAGATCAACGAGGTTGCGATGCGTCTGCCACATGGCGGACGCGGCCACGCCGGCCAGCACGAAGGTCAGCAGAAAACCGAGGCTCACGTTGTAGTTGAGCGAAGTGAGCAGCATCACCATCAGCAGCAGCGCAAAGCCGGCACCGGCTGCGGTGGGCAGGATGTAGACGTGATTGCGGTCCAGGCGGATGCGGCCTTCGCGCGGCGTGCGCGGCCGTTGCAGAAAGCGTTGCACGCGCGCCCGCGCAAAGCGGATGCCGGGCAGCATCGCCAAGCCCGCACCCAGCACACGCAATGGCACGAGCAGCAGAGAAGTGAACCGCGCCATGGCGCTGCGTACTTAGGGAATGGCGACCGTGTCGAGCAGCCGCTGCGCCAGCGCGGTGGCCGACAGCGTGCCGCCCGTGGGCAGCAACCGATGCGCCGCCACGGCCTTGAATACGGCTTGCACGTCTTCGGGCAGCACGGCATCGCGGTCATCGATGAGCGCCCAGGCACGCGCGGCCGCCAGCAACGCCAGCCCGGCGCGCGGCGACAGACCCATCTGCACCTGTGAATCGGTGCGCGTGGCATTCACCAGTGCGAGCACGTAGTCGACCAGCGCCGGTGCCACGTGCACGGCATCGGCAGCCGTCTGCAAGGCGACGACCTGCGCGGCGCTTAGCACCGGCTCGATGTCTTGCGGCGCACCACCGCCGAGGTACAGCGCACGTTCGGAACTTTGATCGGGATAACCCAGCGACAGCCGCATCGTGAAGCGATCCAGCTGCGATTCGGGCAGTGGATGCGTGCCGATCTGGTTCAGCGGGTTCTGCGTGGCGATCACGAAGAACGGCTCGGGCAGCGGATACGTCGCCCCGTCATGCGTGACCTGCCCTTCGGCCATGGCTTCGAGCAGCGCGCTTTGCGCCTTTGGCGTGGCGCGGTTGATTTCATCGGCCAGCACCACCTGCGCGAACAGCGGGCCGGGGTGGAATTCGAACGCGCCCTTCTCTTTCACGTAGATCGATACGCCGATCAGGTCCGTCGGCAGCAAATCGCTTGTGAACTGCACGCGCTGGTATTGCAGCCCGAGCGTGCGGGCCAGCGCATGCGCCAGCGTGGTCTTGCCCACGCCGGGCAGATCTTCCAGCAGCAGGTGCCCGCGTGCGAGCAAACACGCCAGCGCCAGGCGGATCTGCAGTGGCTTGCCGAGCACGATGCGATCGAGCGCGCGTTGCGCCTGCGACAGCGCAGCCGGCAAGGTGAGCGGCGTGGCGGGTGTCGTACGAACGGGAGACAGCGGGACTTGGTTGGGCGTCATCAAGGTGCAGCCAAGGCAACAATGCCAGCGAGTGTAGCGGCATCCCACGACACCCGCGCGCTCATGTCTTGTCTGCGTGAGTGCGCTACAACATCAGTCCGGTTTGCGCGCGGGGATAGCCGCATCGAGCAACACGCGTGCCGTGCGCGGCAGGCTCTTGATGAGGCGCGGCGCATCGGTGCCGAAGGTCTGGCTGGCGGTGTAGGCGCCTTCGATCAGGAAGGCCAAGTCGTCGGCGAGCGCATCGGGATCGGTCGCGCCGGCGGCTTGGGCGCGGTCACGCAGGCGGGTGAGCAGCAGCGCCTTGTTGCGCTGGACAAACTGCCGCGCCGGATGCGTCAGGTCCGGAAACTCCGCCGCCACATTCACAAACGGGCAGCCCCGATAGCCGGGGCGTGAAGCGCGTTCGGAGACATCGATGAAGAACTGCAGCAGTTGCGCGCGCGCGTCGTCCGGGTGCTTGGCCACGCTCGCGTTGAAGTAGCCCCAGAAGCTCTCGTCGCTGCGCTCCAGGTAAGCGATGACGAGATCGTCCTTCGACTTGAACTGGCGGTACAGGCTCATCTTGTTGACGCCGGCCTTCTCCACCACGGCCTCGACGCCCACGGCCCGCACGCCTTCGTAGTAAAACAGTTGACGAGCCGCTTCGAGCAGGCTGGCGTGCGCGTCCTCGCCGCTGATGCGACGCGGCGTCGGTTTGGGTTGATCAACGGTGGACAGCGCGCGAGGTCCGCGGCGGTTGGGCGTGGCCATGGTGATGCTCCTGCAAGCGCGGTGGGGCATAAAGCCCCAGTTACGCCGGTGTCATTCGAATGCTGCTTGACATGTTACCGACCGGTACCTACTATCGCAACCACGTTGTTACCGACCGGTAACGAATGCGATATTGTCGCCCCAACAAGAATCGAAATAATCGGACAGCCCATGCAGCGACTTGCCCGCCTCATCGCCCCCCGTTTCCACTACAGCTGGCTTGCGCTGGCGGTGGTGTTCCTGATCCTGCTGTGCGCTGCCGGCACGCGCGCCACGCCCAGCGTGATGATGCTGCCGCTCGAGCACGAATTCGGCTGGAGCCGCAGCACGATCTCACTGGCCATCTCAATCGGTATTGCCCTGTATGGGCTGACGGGGCCGTTTGCAGCGGCGTCGATGCAGTATTTCGGGATCCGCCCGACGGTGCTCGGTGCGCTGGCGGTGCTGATTTCCGGCACGGCACTCTCGGCGATGATGCACGAGCCGTGGCAGATGGTGCTGCTGTGGGGCGTGATGGTG
>NZ_JBGLYZ010000050.1:0-32283 GCF_047304345.1 Ralstonia sp. Ralssp135 | reverse complement strand
CCACCCGGCCCGCCCTTGAAAGCGCGCGAGTGTCTGCCGGCGAATCGCTGAGCGATGCCGTCCAGAGGTACTGAATAGATCAGGTCGCTACACCCGGCTGCCGTTGGTGCGGCAGCGGGATGGATTATAGCGATGGGGGCTCCGTCCAACTTCCGATTCTGTGCCTCCGGCCGCTGGGCCCCAAAGACCACGCACGCACTGCGCAACTTGGTCCAATGCGTGCGGCGGTCGGCCCTGGCTGGAACACATCCGCCCTTCTACTCCCCGCTGTCTTCCTGCAGACGGCCGAGCGCCGCAGTTTTAGGCGCGTGTGTCGACCTCAAACATTCGATCTCGGCAGTCTGAGGGCGACACGTCACCGTCAGACAGTGGCGCGTGGCCCTGAGAGGCCCGAACGCGGCCCAAAAACATCCGATGCATCGGACCTTCGAGGCCCGATCTTGGCCCTCAAACACTCGACGCTGGCCCCTTGAGGCCGACGTTCCACCGTCCGAGGGTCGAAGCCGGGTGCCAGAGGTCGAAATTTTCGAGCTTGGACTGCGGAAGGCGAGTGTTTGACACTCGCGCTCCGCCCGCAGAGGTTCAAGCTCGACTGTTGGAGGTCCGCGTTCGGGCCTTTGGGCGGGGGAGGTCCGATGCAGGCGAGCCTGTCAGCAGTTTCGTGTGAAGGCCGAAGGCCACCGCGATCGCCGGTTGAGCCGCATACAGGCTTGGTGGTATCTCGGCCGAATTGGAAAGGCCTGCAATAAAAGCGGCTCGTCGGACTGCAGTTTTCCTGTCTTGTGCCGATTACCAGCGGTGATGGCGTGCCACGCACGCATCAATACCGCCCCAGACCGACCGCAGTCTGCCTCCTCAAACAGGCAGACACGCGGTCTGTCGTTGCGCCCAAGACCACGACATGCCCCTTCGCCCCCTCACCCGACGGCTGGCCACATCGGCAGGCCACCATCCCTTTATCGTTGGTGCGCTGGGGACGCTGCTGACATTGATTGTCCTGGCAATCAGTGCGCTGACACTGTGGGCCAACCGCGAAACGGCCATCGAGCACGCTAACGAAACCTCAAGGAATGTCGCTGCCGTTCTGGCAAGCCACATCTCGCGCACCGTTGAATCGGCAGATCAGTCGCTGCAGACGCTGATCGCCGCACTCGACAAACCCAGCATCCGACACCTCGATCCAGAGATCCGGCACGATCTGCTGTTCAGCCCGACAGCCTCTGCCCGGTATGTCACGGGCATGGGCGTCACAGACGACAAGGGCCGGCTCATCGACGGTTGCTGTTCTGTGACGCACCACTGGGATTTCAGCGACCGCGATTACTTCATCGTCCATCGCGACAACGCAAACGTTGGCCTCTACACGTCCGCCGTCTATAAGGCGCGCTCACGCGCAGGCGTGGAGGCCATTGCGCTGAGCCGAAGGATGAACCGAGCCGATGGGACATTCGCGGGCACCGCGCTGGTCGCAATCGATCTCGATTACTTCAAGCAGCTTCTTGAGAAGCTCGATGTCGGGCCGCGCGGCATCACGGCCATCGTTCGCATCGACGGAACGCTTGTGGCGAGAAATCCGCCGCTAGGCGCAGCCCGCGCGCTCAATTTCGGCAAATCGTTGACGTTCCCGCGCATGGTGAATCAGGAGTCCGGCTTCTACGTAGCACCGTCGGCCAGCGACGGCGTGCTGCGCCTCTACACGTTTCAACGTGTGCCGGGCACCCCCTTCATCGCCGTGGTGGCTCCGGCAATGAACGATGCACTTGCACCCTGGCAACGGCTGTCGTGGATCGTCGGGTTGTCGTCGCTGTCGGTCAGTCTTGCCTTCTGCGCAGGTGTCTGGCTCCTGGCTTTTGCGCTGCGGGGGCGCGTGATGGCGGAAAACCACCTGCGCGAGCTTACGCAAACCGACCCGCTGACCGGCCTGAAGAACAGGCGCGCACTGAATGTCGCGCTAGAGAACGAGTGGGACCGCCTGCAACGGAATGACAGTCGCCTATCCGTGCTGTTTGTCGATGCCGACCACTTCAAACGCTACAACGACGAGCACGGGCATGCCCAGGGCGACTCCGCGCTCCAGTACCTCGCCCACTGCATTTCGAAGCATGCGCGTCGACGCGGCGACCTCGCAGCCCGATACGGCGGTGAAGAGTTTGTGGTGTTGTTGCCCGATACGGGCGAAACCGGCGCCAGGCAAATCGCTGAAGCGATACGTGCCGAAGTCGAAGGAAACCGCACCGCAGAAGGGAGCCCAGGCTTGGCTCCATTCACCGTGAGCGTCGGATCCGCTACGGCGCGCCGCTCGAGCTTCCCGTCGCTGGATGCATTGACCAAGGCCGCGGACGATGCGCTCTACGAGGCCAAGCGCAAAGGGAGAAACCGCGTTGACTACGCAACGACTGCGTAGCCTCGCAGGCAGGGCGTGCTCGCGGCTATAACCCGCAAGCAGCCCCGCATGAGCGCCACGCGCCGGTTATTGCAGCGTGGCCCCTCCCCCGCCGAGATACAGACCGAGCAGGCGCGCAAACTGGCCACCGTCGGTGTTGATCGTCGTCTGGTACGTGCCGCCCGAGCCGAAGACGACCGCGAAGGTATGGCCGTCGCCGTATTCCTGTGTGTTGCGCAGCATGTAGTCGACTCGGTTATCGCGATAGTGCTGGTTGGTGCCGCCCGGCGTGCTGGACGGCACACCCAGGGGCGTCTGCCACCAGAGAATCGGCAACCCATTGCCCAACGCAGTCCGATAGTCCAGGTAACTGCTTTGCGACTGATGGAAATTCGGCGTGTTGATGTTGGCCTCGTCCCAGTAGAACGTGCCGCTGCGGCCCGTGCATTCCGACACCGTGGCGGCTTCGAGGCAGCCGGCATCACGGTCGCTGGTCTGGGCGACGATGAAGTCGGCCTGGTGCGCACCGGCGGCACGCATTTCCCCCGCAACCGCACTCGGTGATCCTGACCAGAACGCCGGCGGGAAGCCGATCAGCGCCTTGGGAGCGATCTGGCGCGCCATCTGCACCAGACACTGCCCGATGCCGGCGGCTGTGTTGGGCAGGCTGCTGCATTCGGGCTGGCTGTTCACCACCGCGGCCATCTGCGTTGGGTCATGGCTCGGTGCCTGCGCCCACACATAGCCCCAGAAGTCGGGCTCGAGGTTGACCAACACGGGCGCGTTCAGAGCGGCAATGCGTTGATACATCAACCGCGCCTGGCTCCAGTACGTGTTCATGA
Source organism: Ralstonia sp. Ralssp135 (assembly GCF_047304345.1). Lineage (NCBI taxonomy): Bacteria > Pseudomonadati > Pseudomonadota > Betaproteobacteria > Burkholderiales > Burkholderiaceae > Ralstonia > Ralstonia sp. Ralssp135. The sequence continues at coordinate 29,058 of NZ_JBGLYZ010000050.1, read as the reverse complement.
ACGTCGTGTCGGTGATGCCGCTGAGGTTGCCGTCACCGTTCTGCGCCATCTGATAAAACGTGAACATCGGCGTTGCGCCATACGCCTGGGCGGCCTGCGCGCTGTACGTGATGTAGGCACCGTCAGGGCTGTTCCAGTACGGCCACGAGCCAGGTCCCGCGCCTACGAGGTAGACGTCGATGATGTCCGGCCGAATGCCCTGGCTTTGCATATCCGAAATCGACTGGCCCGAACCGAGGCCGACAAGCACGCGCGAAGGCTTGCCCAACTTGGCGACGAGCGCGGCGCTGGCCGACAGGCTGGATGCGCTGCCGCCCGTGGTTCCGCCTCCAGTTCCGCCGCCATTTCCACCGGTCTGGCCACCCGTGGTGCCTCCGTTGGTGCCGCCTTGCGTTCCAGTGCCGCTGCCTGTCGTGCTACTGCCCTGCGTGCTATCGGACCCGCCGCCGCAGCCAAATAGCGCGAACGCAATCGCGGCGACGGCAATCCATCGTTGAGAAAACACGGTCATCGAAAAAACATCCTTGAAAGAAAAGGGGTATCTGGTTGCTGGGCCCCATCGGGCCCGTGGCAATCAGCTCGCCATGACCGACGCAACCTGGGCAGCGCTGAGCGCACCGCGATAGATGCGGAAATCGTCGATCCGGCCGCTGAAGGTCGGGTCTGTGCTGTATTGCGATTTGCCCAGCCAGTTCTGTGTGGTGCTCTCCAGGCGGAACGGTGCCTGGAACATGGCTGTGTTGGTGCTCACGGCGGCACCGTCCACGTACAGCGTGCCGGTGGAGCCCGATAGCGTCACGGCAACATGCACCCATCGCTTACTGGGCAGCTCGGTGGGGGCGTCGATGATCTGTTCCGGAGGGCCATCGCCCGGGCCATTGGCCGTCATGGCAAAGCGCATGCCGGCCCAGCCGCTACGCAACTGCCCGCGGGGCGTCAACATCATGTAACGGTGAAAGCCCGTTCCGAAGTCAAACAGGCGGGCCCATGTTTGTGAGCCATCCCAGAACACCCACGCCGCGATGGTGAAGTCCGACACATTGACCAGGAGGTCGTTGGGCAACGCCACGTAGGCGCCAGAGCCGTTGAGCGAGACCGCGTTGCTGCTCCGTCCGGCGCCCCATGCCGCGCCGTTGAGCGTGCCGTTGCGCCTGTTGCCGGAGCTATCGGCTGCGGTGGTGCCGCTGCCCTCATCGAAAGCAAGATGCGTAAGCAGCTGCACCGCCGTGATGGCCTTCACCTCGTTGGAGACAGCCGATTCACCACCAATCGTTTGCGCTGTCACGACATAAAAATATGTGCCGGCTGCGGGCGGCATATCGGTATAGGTCAGCAGGTCTGTGATGCCGCTGCGGATGGTGGTGTACGGGCCACCGGCAATCGTGGCGCGCTTGACGTTGTAGCTGGTGGCGTTGCTGGTGCCCCACCACGACAACACGACCTTGCCCGCGCTGGCATAGCCGGTTAGGCCACTCGGTGCCGCGGCGGGTGTTCCAGGGTCGAGCGTGCACGTGAGCGTGCCGTAGCCCAGCTGATCGAAGCCGCCACTGTTGGGGCCGTAGTTGCCGCCACCGCCTTCCGGCGCCACGAGGTCGGCTGCGCGCTTCGTGTAAGGCGCCGCCAGGCCTTTACGGTTGATGTAATGGTTGGCCACCAGCGCCCAGCACGGCCGGCCCAGGGCGCCGCCCTGCCCACCGGTGGACAACTGCGTCTGGATGACGCCGGCGCTGTTCTGGTACGTAACGAAGGGCACCGTGTAGAACGCGCCGTCCGGCTGCGTCAGGTTGGCTTTGGCGACGTATTCGGCGCCCGCAAGGAAGCGGTTGTTGTCATAGCCGTACAAATCGATGCCCTGATTCCAGGCCATCTCGCAAATGGCACCCGTCAAGGCAATGCCGAGCGTGGTGTGGCCCTGATCGCGGCCGGCTTCCTGCCATTGTCCGAGGTTGCCGGGGTGCATGTAGTACACGGCTTGCCGGATACAACCGTTGCTGCCCCCGGTCTTGAAATGGGTGATGGCCTCGTTGACGAGATCGGCGTCATCACACAGCACGCCAATGGCCAGAATGCACGCGATGTTGGCCAGGCCCCAGTTGGCCCAGTAATGCGTGTCCAGGGCGGTGTCGATACGCGTCAGGAAAGCATGACTGACAGGGTAGAAAACCTTGCGCATCATCGACTGGAACGCGGCCAGGCCGGCCGGACTCCAGCCGCTGTAGCTGCGCATGATTTCGGCCGCGTTGGCGAACTCGTAGCCGTAGATGCCGGCGGCCAACGCCACGTCGCTGCCGCCCAGCGTCGTCAGCGTCGAGGCCCACTGGTCCAGATATTCGATGGCTTTGTCGGCGTATTGCTTGTCGTTCGACACTTTCCAGCGCAGCGCGTCGCCGTAAGCAGCGGCGATGTCGTGGTAGAGCGTGCCGTAGTTCTGTCCATGCGTCGGGTCATTGCCCCGGTAGATGGCGGTTTGCGGATTCGGTTTGTTCGTCAGGCGCGTGTGGCCATTCGCAACCAGCACGTTCCAGCTATCGATCCAGGGAGACGCGTGAGCCCCCACCTTGGTGCGCATGCGCGCGAAATCCGCTTCGGTATGCAGCAGGCCGGGATGCGTAAAACTCTGGATCTGCACGGTGCCCGCGGGAGGCGCGACGGGCGTCTTGTTGATCGGGGCGCCCGGCGCGGTGGTGCTCCCGCCTGCCGTTGTTGCCGGGGCGACGCTCGCAGCGTCGGCATCGTCGCCCGCGCCCCCGCAACCGGCCAGCAGCGAGGCCCCCAGCCCCATCACGAAATGTCGGCGCGAAATCTTCGCCCCGGGTTCCTGCTTGTTGCTCATACACCCTCCCAACTTTTTTTGTTGTCGTCAAACCGTGCGCAAGGCTGCACGAACCGTGCCACACCCCCTACCAAAGAGGGGTGACGTGGCTTGGCGCGCCATGTGACACGAAGCGTCAGCACATTTCAATGCATTGGCAGGTTTGATGAGCTTTTTTGATAAAGCGCGGGTGCGCGTTCCGGCATGGTTCCTTGCGCAAAATGGGTGCATTACCGTGACAGCAGCATCGCTTCCGTCCTTCTCCGCCCCGTGTCACCCCGTGATAAATCGCGCAAAATGCTGCGCATCTGAGATGTGGAGGCAAGCCGGTGGGCATCAATTTCGATTTGACGGACTTGCAGGCATTTCGCGCGGTGGTGGAGTTGGGCAACTTCCGAAAGGCCGCCGAGGCGATCAGCATTTCCCAGCCCGCGTTGAGCCGACGGATCGATAAGCTCGAGAGCGCGCTGGGTGTGCCCTTGTTCGAACGCACCACACGCAGCGTCACGCTCACCACCGTCGGGCGCGTGTTTGCCCGCAGTGCTGAACAATTGCTCGACGACCTGGACGTCGCCCTGCTCGGCATCCGCGACGTTTCATCGAGCCGCCTCGGGCACGTGACCATCGCATGCGTGCCGTCGGTGGCCTATTACTTTCTGCCGAACCTGATTGCGACCTACCACCGCCGCTTTCCGCGCATCAGGGTCAAGCTGCTGGATGCAAGCGCGAACGAAGTGCTCGGTGCAGTCATCAGCGGCGAGGCAGATTTTGGCGTGAGCTTCATGGGCAGCCAGGAGCCCGAGATCGAATTCAAGATGCTGCTGCAGGAGCGGTTTGTTGCAGCTTGCCGGCGCGATCATCCGCTCGCCCGCAAGAAGCGCGTGACGTGGAACGAGCTGTACGCGCACGAATACGTGTCAGTAGACAAGACGTCAGGCAACCGCCTGTTGCTGGACCAGGCGCTGTCAGCCGTGGCGCCGCGAGCGCCCAGCGTGTGCGAGACGCGGCACGTCACCACCATGCTGGGGTTGGTTGAAGCGGGGCTTGGCGTTGCCGCGGTGCCATCGATGGCCATGCCGGGGCGTGACCACCCGATTCTCACGAGCGTGCCGCTGGTGGAGCCGGTGGTGAACCGGCGCGTAGGCATCGTGAAACGGCGCGGCCGTGCGCTGACACCAGCCGCGGAGGAATTTCACCGGATGATCATTGAAGCGAAGCGTGGCGGCGTGACAGCAAGCAACGCATAGCCATGACCGTTTGGCGTGCCACGCGGGCGCGGTGCCTCAATGGGCAAGTACCGAATCGAGCCCAGTCGATTTGACGTCTGCCTGCACACCGGGCGAAGCAAGATAGTCGAGAAGCGCCTTGGCTTCCTTCGGATGCTGTGCGCCAACGGGGACGCCCGCGGCAAAGCGCGTAACCGATTGCAGCGACTCCGGGATCTTTCCGACGAAGGTTGCGCCCTGCACCGGCAGCAACTCGCTCACTTGCTGAAAGCCGATTTCATAGTCGCCGGTGGCCACCACCGACGCCACCGGAATGCGCGGGATCATCTTCGCTTTCGCCTTGACCTGATCTTCAATACCGAGCTTCTTGAACAGCTCGCGCTCGATATAGACGCCGCTTGCGCTGTCCGAGTAGGCAATCGACTTGGCATGCAGCAGCGCTTGCTTGAGCCCCTCCGGCGAGCTGATGTCGGGCTTGGCCGCGCCTTCGCGCACAACCATGCCGATGCGCGAGTCGGCCAGTTCCACGCGCGAGTCTGGAATGACCTTGCCTTGCTTGATCAGATCGTCGAGCGCGTAGCCGACCATGATCACGGCGTCGGCAGGCTCACCGCGCGCGAGCCGATTCGGAATCGCTTCGGGCGATTTGCCCATCGAGGGTCCAAGCGCGGTGTTGAGCGTGTTGCCCGTCTGCGATGCAAATTTCGGCCCGAGCACCTTGTAGGCGGCGGTGAAGCCACCGGAGCTCATGACGTGCAGCTCGGCAGCCTGAACGTTGACCGCAATAGCCGAGGTGGCGACGAGCGCGGCTGCGCACAGTTTCAGAAACAGAGTCTTCATGGTGGTGGTCATGCCAGGTCGTACGTGTTTGTGAATATGCGGAACGCGCTGTGCGTCAGTGCGCCGGTGCCAGCACCACCGCGCGACGACGATAGAGCGTCAACGTCGCCAGGAGCGCGCACACGGCGGCAAAACTCATCCAGTAGCCGGGGGCCGCCTTGTCGCCCGTCATGTGGATGGCGGCCGTCGAGATGGCGGGGGTAAACCCACCAAACACTGCCGTCGCAAGGCTATAAGCGAGCGAGAACCCTGCAACGCGCACCTGCACGGGCATCACTTCTGTGAGCGCGACAACCATCGCGCCGTTGTAGATGCCGTACATGAACGACAGCCACAGCAGCACGAGCAGCATGTTCATGAAGCTCGGCGCGTGCGCGAGAAACGACAGCGCCGGGTACGCGGTGGCAATGGTGAGCACCGTCATGCCGATCAGCAGCGGCCGGCGACCGATCCTGTCGGAGAGCGCACCACCAATCGGCAGCCAGACGAAGTTCGACACCCCCACGCAGAGCGTAACGAGCAGGCTGTCGGCCGTGCTCAGGTGCAGGACCGTCTTGCCGAAAGTCGGCGCATAGACGGTGATGAGATAGAAGCTCGTGGTGGTCATCGCCACCAGCATCATGCCGGCGATAACAACGCCCCAGTTTTGCACCAGCGTGCTGAATACGTCCTTCATGCTCGGACGATGCTTGCGTGCCTTGAACTCCTGCGTTTCTTCAAGATTGCGGCGCAGCGCGAAGATGAACGGCACGATCATGCAACCGACGAAGAACGGCACGCGCCATCCCCATGCAGCAATGGCCGGCGCACTCAGCCATTGGTTGAGCACAAACCCGAGGCCCGCCGCCACGACGATCGCGACCTGCTGGCTGGCGGACTGCCAGCTCGTGAAGAAACCCTTGCGGCCCGGCGTGGCCATCTCGGCCAAATAGACCGATACGCCGCCCAACTCGGCACCCGCCGAGAAGCCCTGCAGGAGGCGCCCAAGCAACACGAGCGCGGGCGCCAGGAGGCCGATCGTGGCGTAGCCGGGAACAAACGCGATCAGCACGGTCCCGCTTGCCATGATGGACAGTGTGACGATCAGGCCCTTTCGGCGGCCGACATCGTCAATGTACGCACCCAGCACGACGGCGCCCAGCGGCCGCATGAGGAACCCGGCCCCAAAAACGGCGAAGGTCATCATCAGCGAGGCGAATTCGCTGTCGGTGGGAAAGAAGACGTTGGCGATCTGCGTGGCGTAGAAGCCAAACAGGAAGAAGTCGAACTGCTCCAGGAAATTCCCGGCGGTGACGCGGAAGACCGCGGCGGCCTTTGATTGCCCGGTCGAAAGGCTGGACTGGGGGTGCATCGAGGTGTCTCCTGGAAGCCAAAAAAAGAATACGCCGTCGAACGGCGTTTTGTCGTTTTGGCAATATTCGCCGGGAGACCGACAAACGAGAAGTGCAATTTTCGGAAGGATTGATGTGCTTTGGTTATCAATCCCTTTGCCCTTCCTCGCGGGGTTTTCCGTCCAGCTAGGCAAGCTGTGGAGGCGAATCACGGACCCAGCCTCCACATGGCAAGCACGCTTGATTACTGTTTGGCCGGTTCTGCGTACACGCGCTTGGCAAACGTTGCGATCGCATCTGCCATCGCCTTGGGCTGTTCGGGTGCGAATGCATGGCCTGCATTCGGCACCACAACCACCGTCACGCGATCGCCGAGCATCGATTTGAGAACCTGCGAGAAGCGGCGCGGCGCCACTGCATCGTGCTCGGCCTGGAGGTCCAGGATCGGCGCGTTGCCCGCAGCGAAGTACGCATCCACGGGCGTCACGTTGCGGGCATGGGACTCCGCTTCATGCGTCTCTTCGTGCCAGCCACCGAGCCATACGCGCGGGTCATTGCCCGGCGCAAAGAAGGCCTGTCGCAGATACGCAAGGCGCTGCTCTTCCGAAAGACGCATATCACCCGCGCCGTCGATGGCTTTACGCATCTCTGCGTTGATCGGCTTTTCGGTCGAGCCCGGCGGCACCTTGCCGGCCGACGCCGCAACCAGAACGACGCCGCGCACCAGCTCGGGTCGATCCACGGCCACCATGCGTGCCGGGAAGTTACCCCAGGCGTGGCCGACCACAACTGCGGGCCCTTGCTTCTCGTGCTCGATCACAGCGGCCACATCGGCGGCAAAGGCATGCATGTCCAGATTGGTCATCGGGCCTTTGCTCTGGCCGATGCCGCGCGGCTCGGGGCGCAATACGCGGAAGCCATCGGCGACGAGCTGGCTTGCGACCTGGTCGTAATCGCGCCCCGAACGGCCCAGCGAAGGCAGGATGACGATCAGCGGCCCCTTGCCCTGGCGCATCACCTCGATCTGCACGTTGCTGTACTTGACCAGTTCACGATCAATCTGACCGGCATCCGTTGCTGCCAGTGCAGAGAAGGAAAGCATGACCGCAGCCAATGCGGTACAGCCGTACTTGATCAATTTCATGATGTTCTCCTTGGTGTGCTTGGTGTGGATAGACATGCCGCGCGGATGCGTCGGCCTGCGTGTTGTTGTGTTGACGGAATCAGGACGCGCCCGCATAGACACGTCGGGCAAAGCGCGCGATGGCGCGGCTCATCGCCGCGGGCTGCTCGGGCGCCATGGCGTGCCCGGCATCGGGAATCACTTCCACCGTCACGCGGTTGCCCAGCATGGGCTTGAACACGTTGGGCACGACCACGGCGTCGTACTGCGCTTGCAGATCAAGCATGGGCACCGTGCCGCCCGCGAAGTACGCATCCACAGGCGTGACGTTGCGAGCGTGGGCCTGCGCGTGGTGCGCATCCGAATACCAGCCTCCGAGCCACGGCTTGGGGTCGTGGCCGGGCGCGAAGAACGCCTGACGCAGATATTCCAGGCGCTTTGCCTCGGGCAGCGCGAGGTTGCCGGAGCCGTCAATCGCTTCGCGCAATCGGCCGTAGGGCTTCTCGTTGGAACCGGGCGGCAGCTTGCCGGCAGAGGCTGCAGCCATGACAAGGCCCCTCACCAAGTCAGGCCGATCCACCGCCAGCATGCGCGCCGGCTGGCTGCCCCAGGCATGCCCCACCACGACAACGGGCCCCGTCTTTTCCTGATCGAGCACGGCGGCAACGTCGGCTGCAAACGCATGCATGTCGAGATTCGTCATCGGGCCCTTGCTCTGGCCGATGCCGCGCGGTTGCGGCCGCAGGACACGCAGCCCATCGGCTGCAAGCAGGCGGGCCACCTCGTCGTAGTCTTCCGCGCCGCGCCCAAGCGACGGCAGGATGACGACCGTCGGGCCACGCCCCTGGCTAAGGGTTTCGATCTGCACATCGCCGTGACGCACGAGCGCTCGCTGTACGTCTGGACCGGTTTGCGTCGACGTGGCGCAGGCGGACATCATCAGAATCAATGCGGCGCCCAGTAGGCATTTCTGCAACGTCATGGAGTCTCCTTGTTCCGGGACGTGGCCCGGTTATGTTTGTTTCGGGCAGCAGTTGCCCCTCGCGGCTGGAAACCCAGCGCGATGCATCGGACAACCGCAACGAATCAGGCTATTTCTGCTTGGCGGAAATCGGGTCGAGCCCCGTCTGGACCAGCTTGGCGGCGACTTCCGGAGAACGCAGATACGTGATGAGACCTTCGGCGGCCTGGCGCTCCTTTGCATCCTTTGCCACCGCAACGGCGATCACGCTGGTCTTCTGCACTTCAGCAGGCAGTGGCCCCACATACTGGATGCCGCCGAACGCCCGCAGCTCGCTGATCTGCTGCAGGCCCAGATCCGCCTCGCCGCGCTCAAGCGCCGAGCCGACCAGTTCCTTGCCCCGGATCAGCACGCTCTTGGCCTTCATCTGCTCGGCAATCCCGAGACGCGCGAACAGCGTGCCGGTGATGTAGGTACCGCTCGCCCCTTCCGAAAACGCCACCGACTTGGCCGCCAGCAATGTTTGGCGCAGATCGTCGACGGTCTGGATATTCGGTTTGGGCAAGCCCTTGCGCACCGCCACGCCCACGCCTGACGCCACCAGGTCAACGCGCGACTCCGGAATGAAGCGGCCTTGCTTCACTTGGTCCGTCAAGGCGGCGCCGATCATGAAGCAGACGTCCATCGGCTCGCCGTTTTTGATGCGCATCGGCAAGGCGTCGGGCGAGGTGCCATAGGACGGCCCCCACGCGATGATCAGATGGTTGCCCGACTGCTGCTCGTACGCCGGTATGACCTTCTCGAAGGCCGCGTGCAACGCGCCGGTCGCCAGCACGTGGATATCAGCGGCCCAGGTGGCACTGGCAGCGGCAATAAGCGGTATTGCACACAAGCTGCGCACTGCAAAGCGGCGCGCGGTGGATTGGAATGGCATGTCGTGTCTCCTCGTTCGTTGTTGGTGTGGGGTACAGCGCTAGACCGCCCCGCGTGTATTCACGTACAGGGCATAGAGCGATGTGGTGGACGCCATGAACAGGCGATTGAGCTGTCGCCCGCCGAAGCACAGGTTCGCGCAACGCTCCGGCAGTGCGATGTGACCGATCGCGGTGCCGTCGGGGGCGAACACGCGCACGCCATCAAGCTCCGCCGACCCTGTGCCCCAACCGCACCACAGGTTGCCGTGCACATCGACACGAAAGCCGTCTGGAGCACCGTCCGCTGCGTCGATCAATACACGGCGCTCGCCAAGCGCTTTGCCGTCGACCACGTCGAATGCAAGGATCTCGCGCGGCCGCGCACGTGATGCCACCACATACAACGTGCGCTCATCCGGCGAGAACGCCAATCCGTTGGGGCCGAGCACGTCGTCAGCAACACAGTCCAATCGCCCGTCGCGCGGGTCGATCCGGTAGATGCTGGCCGGCAACTGCGGCTCGGCAATCTGCCCCATGTAGTCACTCACCAGGCCGAACGGCGGATCGGTGAACCACACTGCGCCGTCGCTTGCGACCACCACATCGTTGGGCGAATTCAGCGGCTTGCCTTCAAACTCGCTGGCCAGCACGGTGAAGCTGCCGTCGTATTCCGTGCGCGTAACGCGGCGCTGACCATGCTCGCAGGCAATCAGGCGTCCTTGCCTGTCGCGCGTCAGGCCGTTGGCCTTGTCTGAGGGAGCGCGGTATGTCGCCACTGCGCCGGATGCCTCGTCCCAGCGCAGGATGCGATCGTTGGGCAGGTCAGTCCAATAGAGCGCCCCTGCGTCGCCAAACCAGACGGGGCCTTCGGCCCACCGGCAGCCGGTCCACAGGCGCTCGACCTTGGCGTGCGGCAGACGGTAGTGCTCAAAGCGCGAGTCCAGGATGCGCACGGCGGGGTCAGGCGTGCGCAGGCTCGGTTGCCACCCATCGTTGCTCATCGCTGACCCTCCTTGACACGGGCCAGCAGCACGAGAGACAGCAGCGTTGCGAGAACCAGCATGGTGCCCATGCCGATCAGCCCAGCCCTGAACGAGCCCGTGGCGTCTTTCAGCCAGCCCACCATGTAGGGGCCGAACAACCCGCCGAGGCTGCCCACGGAGTTGATGAACGCCAGACCGCCGGCGGCAGCCTGCTTATCCAGGAACGTGGCCGGAATGCTGTAGAAGCATGTGCGCACGGATGACAACCCGACTACCGCCACGGTCAAGCCCAGCATGGCCGGCACCAGCGCATCGGACGCTACCGAGGCAAAGAAGCCCAGCGCCGCCACCGCACAAGTGATCACCAGGTGCAGAACATAGCGCTGGGTGCGCGCCACCACGCGTGCCCACCCGAGCATCACCAGGGCGCCAACAACATAGGGCAGCGCCGTGGCAAAACCCACCTGCGTGTTTGTCAGATGATGCGTCTTTAGGATGGTCGGCATCCACACACCAATGCCGAGAATGCCGATGATGTAGCTGAAGAGAATGGCCGTGAGCAGCCAGACGCGTGCGTCCTTGAGCGCAGGCCCGAGGCGATGCTCGACCGCCGCGCTGCGCTCCCGTTCGATGGCAGCGGCCAGGGCGGAGCGCTCCTCTGCCGTAAGCCAGGCTGCGTTGTCCGGGCGATCAGTCAGCATGCGCAGGCACAGCAGGCCCAGCACGCAAGCCGGCAACCCCTGCAGGATGAAGAGCCATTGCCAGCCGTGCAGCCCGAGCCAACCGTCCAGCTCCAGCATCGATACCGACAGCGGCCCGCTGAACACCGACGACAACGGAATCGCAGCGAGGAACCAGCCCATCATGCGCGTGCGATACCGCGACGGAAACCACAGGGTCAGATAGAAGATGACGCCAGGAAAGAACCCCGCCTCGCCAATGCCGGCGAGCAAGCGGATCGCTGCATAGCTGTTGGGGCCCACGGCGAAGCTAGTGGCGGCGGCAAACAAACCCCACGTGATCATGATCCGCGCCAGCCAGCGACGTGCACCGTAGCGATACAACGCCAGGTTGCTCGGCACCTCGAACAGGCAATAGCCCACGTAGAAGATGCCAGCCGCCAGGCCAAACTGGGCCGCGCTCAGGCCCAAATCGCGGTTCATTGTCAGCGCGGCAAAGCCGACGTTGGTCCGGTCGAGATAGTTGACGAAGTAGGCGAGCGCCAGCAGGGGAACCAGACGCCAGGCGGCCTTGCGGCAGGCGCTCTGCTCAGCAGTGTGCTCTGCCTGTGCGGCATCGATGAAGGTGGCTTGCATGGCGATGCCTCAGAAATAGAGCCGTTGCGGGTTATGAACGAGCACGGCTTCAGCCGCTTCGGCACCGCAGGCTTCCTGCACAAATGCAAGCAGGCTGCTGTCATCGGGCACGTCGCCCTTGATGTTGGGGTGCGGCCAATCCGTACCCCAGATGGCCCGCTCGGGCGCCGCCTGCACCAGCCGCCTGACCAGGGGCAGCGCTGCAGTCCACGGCGGCGCTGCGCCTTGCATCAGGCGATCGACACCCGACAACTTGATCCACCGATTGTCTTTGCGCAGATGGCGCTCCAACTCGCGCACGGCAGCTTCATCCAGCGGGCGGGTCGCATCCTGCCGGGCCATGTGGTCGATGACCAGCGGCACGTCGAGGTCTTCCCACGCATCGAGCACCGGCAGAAGCTGATCCAGTTGCCCATGCAGCAGCACGTGCCAACCCATCGGCCCGACGCGCTCGGCAAGCTCGCGCAAGCGGTCCAGATCACGCTCGCCCGGCAGGTGACCCATGAAGTTGAAGCGGATGCCACGGACGCCGCCCTCGTGCAATTCGCGCAGGGCGTCGTCACTCGTGGTGTGATCGAGCAGCGCGACGCCGCGATAGCGCCCTTGCGTCATCGCCAGCGCTGACAGCAGCGCACGGTGGTCGGCCTGGTAGCACGCCGCCTGCACCAGCACGCCGTGCGCGACGCCCAACTGCTCATGCAACGCAAGCAATTGCGTCATGGGCGCTTCCGCCGGGCGATACGACGCGTCGGCGGGCAGCGGAAACGCGTCCCACGGCCCATAGATGTGCGTATGGCAATCCCACACGCCGCCGTTCAGTTCGCCTTGCATGGTCAGTCGCACCGGGCCGTCATGCCGCCATCGACCACGACTTCGGTGCCGGTGACAAAGCGCGCCTCATCAGACGCCAGGAACAGGGCGGCATGCGCGGTGTCACGCCCGTCGCCCATGAAGCCAAGCGGAATGCGTGCGAGCCGGCTTTCCAGCAGCTTGTCGACATCGCCGCCGGAACGCTGGCCTGCCAGGCGCACTTCCACCATGGGCGTATGCAACTGGCCCGGCACCACGGTGTTCACGCGGATGCCCTTCTTCGCGTACTCAACGGCCACCACCTTGGAGAGCTGGATCACGCCCGCCTTGCAAGCGGCATAGGCCACTTGTGCCGAGCCCGTCCAGCGGATGCCGGAAGTCGATGCCGTATTGACGATGGCGCCACTGCCCTGCGCTTCCATCACGGGCAGCACGTGCTTGCAGGTCAGATAGACGCTCTTGAGGTTGAACGCGACCTGCGCATCCCACTTGTCTTCCGACAACGCCACAGGGCCGCCGGCAGCGGACCCGCCAACGTTGTTCACCAGGATATCGACGCGGCCGTACTGCTCCACGCAGGCATCGACCATGCCTTTGACTGCGGTAGTGTCCGTCACGTCGCAGGTGTAGGGCGTGGCCTCACCGCCCGCCTCGCGCACGCGGCGCACCGTTTCTTCCATGGCCTCGAGGTTCTTGTCGACGGCGAATACGCGCGCTCCGGCCATCGCAAACAGCACGGCCACGGCGCGGCCATTGCCCCAGCCCGGGCCGACGCAGCCCGCGCCAGTCACGATGGCCACCTTGCCTGCCAGACGGCCCGCAGCCGTGGCTTGTTCAAATTCGGTCGTTGCTTGCACAGTGAATTCCTTGTTGCTTGTTGCTGTTACATCGGCAGTTACATCGGCAGTTGCGTCGGCAGTTCCGGTGTCGCACCGGCCGGTGCGGGCACGTTGAATGCCTTGATGGTCATGGAAATGAGCGTGTAGTAGCCGGCAATGCCAACCAGATCGACCACACCGTCTTGCCCGATGGCTTCAACCAGTTCGGCATACAGGCCGTCGTCCACTTCGCGCTTGGTATGCAGCTGTGTGAGGAAGGCGAAGACGAGCGCCTCGTCGCGCTGCTCGAATGCCGGGTTCATGCCGTCACGAATGGCGTCGATCACCGCCGGCGACACACCGGCTTCCAACGCGAACGGCTTGTGCGCGGCCCATTCGTATTCCGCCAGCCAGTAGCGGCCCATGAACAGGATGGCCAGTTCAGACAGACGCGGCGGCAGGCTGCTGTCGTAACGGCAGTAGCGTCCGAGTGCCTGTGCGCGGTCGGCCAGCAGGGGGCGATGCAGCCAGACGGCCAACGGGCCGCGCACACCCTTGCGGGGACCGTTGGCAATGGCGTCGTAGACGGCGTGCTGGTCTGCGTCCAGCGCATCAGGATTGAGGGCGGGAATGCGTTGCATGTTGGTGTTGCTCAGTGCTTAGTGGCTTAGTGGGTCAGCGCGTCTTGCGCAACCGCAGCCTGTGCGGCGGGCTTCTGCAGCTTGAGGAGAGAAGAACGGGCCTGCCCGCCGGTCTCGCGATGGAAGGCTTCGGCATCGAACGCACCTTCCCAGCGGGCGATGGCGAACACCGCCACGGTGTTGCCCACCACGTTGACGAGCGCAGTGGCAATCGCCATCACGCGGTCGATGCCGAACAGCAAGCCCAGGCCGGCCACGGGCAGCGAGCGCACCGATTGCAGCGTGGCCGCTAGCTTGACGAACGCCCCGCCGGCAACCGTGGTCCCACCCTTGGAAGTAAGGCTGAGGATGGCGAGCAGCCCGAGTTGCTGCCACAGTGAGAACGGCGTGTCCGTCGCCTGCGCAATGAAACCCACGGCGATGGCCATGTAGATGGACGTGCCGTCCAGGTTGAAGCTGTAGCCGGCGGGCAGCACGAAACCGACCACGGCCTCATCACAACCCGCGCGTTGCAGCTTCTCAACCAGACGCGGGAAGGCCACTTCGCTTGATGCCGTGCCGAAGATCAACAGCATCTCGTCGCGAATCAGCTTGAGCACGCTGAAATACGGCAGGCCGATCATCCACGTAATCGAGCTGAGCACACCGAACACGAACAGCAGCGAGGCGGCGTAATACAGCACGATGACCTTGAGCAGATAAAGCAGCGTCACGCCGCCGTAGCTGCCCACCGCCGCTGCCATGGCGCCAAACGCGCCGAGCGGTGCCAGCTTCATGATGAAACCGAGCATGCGGAACAGCACCTTCTGCGCTTCATCCATGCCACGCAGCAGAACCGAGTCCGGCCCGACCGAGAGGTTCAGCGCCAAACCGGCCAGGATGGAAATGATCAGCACCTGCACGATGTCGCCCTTGGCAAAGGCATCGACCAACGTGTGCGGAATCAGGCTGAGCAGGTAATTGACGGCCGAGATGCCGCCCGCGCCGCTGGTGGCCTTCACAGCATCGGCACTTTCGGCAAGGTTGGTGGCATGCAGCCCCACCCCAGGCTCGAATACGTTGACGAGCACAAAGCCCAGCACCATGGCCACCGTACTGACTACCTCGAAGTACACCAGCGACTTCACGCCCATGCGGCCCAGCATGCGCAAGTCGCGCACATGCGCCAGGCCCTGCACCAGCGTGCAGAAGATGATCGGGGCCAGCATCATCTTCAGCAGCGCAATGAACGCCTGCCCGATGGGTTTCATGGCAACGGCCCACTGCGGCGCGGCGATGCCGAGGACGACCGCACACGCCAGGCCGATCAAGACCTGCACGTGCAGCTTCTTCAGATGTTTCATGGTGTCTCCTGCGTCCAGTCATTCAGCGCTCTGCCGCTACCTGGCGGCACCAGCGTGCTGGACTTGTCTTGCTTGAAAGGCGGTCGTCACTGGGAGGGTGAATGCCGCTGGCGGTTGAGCCTAAGGGCGAGCCGTCTCCTGTACGGGTTGGGTGGTTTGTTATTTGTAGAAAGCATAGATTGACGGTCTTTCCTTGACAAAGACCATGTGAACATACAAATCTATGCCGACACGGCATATCTCAACGCAAGCATGGACATCCGAGAACTCAAGAGCTTCATTCGCGTGGCGCGTGCCGGCAGTTTCAGCCGCGCAGCCGCCGAGCTGTACATCGCGCAACCGGCGCTGAGCCGGCAGATTGCAAAACTCGAGGCAGAGATTGGCGTGCCGCTGCTGGTTCGGCATGGCCGTGGCGTCCGGCTCACCTCGGCGGGGTCGCGTCTGCTGGAGCGCGCTGAAATGATCACGCACCTCCTCAGCGAAACCAGCGAAGACGTACGCGCCAGCGCCGACGAGGAGCGCGGGCATCTGGCCGTTGGCCTGCCGCCGACCATGGGCGCGCTGATCGGCGCCGATCTCGTCCAGGACTTCCGCGCGCAGTGGCCTCGGGTGTCACTGCACGTGCGAGAAGGCCTGAGCAGTTCGCTGCAGGAGTGGGTGCTGGATCGGCGCGTTGACCTTGCCGTCGTCTACAACCAGCCGCCGCTGGATGCGTTCCTCGTGCGCCCTTTGTTCAGCGAGCCCATGATCCTCGTCGGGCCGCCTGGCTCAGAGGCCGACAAGCGCGAATACCAGATCCGCGACCTGGCCAGCATTCCGCTGATCTTGCCCGGACTGCCGCACAGCAACCGGCGTCTGGTCGAACAGGCTGCGATCCAGCACGGTGTGCGCCTGCGCATCGCCCTGGAAGTCGACAGCGTGTCGCTGACCAAGCAACTGGTGAAGGCCGGCGCCGGCTATTCGATCCTGACCTACATCGCAATCAAGGAGGAGATCGCGCGTGGTGAACTGGTGGCGCATCGCATGGGGCGCCCCGGCATCCGGTCGAGCGTGGCGATCACGACCTTGCGCGAGAATCCGCCTTCCCGCTTCGCCGCGGCCTGGACCGCACTGCTGCAGGACAAGCTCAAGGAGTTCATTGCGTCGGAATCGTGGAAGGCCGATGTGGTCTGGCCGAAGGACGGTGCTCACTGACCAGGCCGTCTCACGGCCAAAAAAAAACGCCAACCCGCAATGGGTTGGCGTTCTGCTTGAGGTAAGACGTATCCGTGAATCAGTGGAACTGGTTCATCGTGTTGTCCTTACCCGCGGCCTTCAGCGCTGCTTCGCCGCTGAAGTATTCCTTGTGGTCGTCGCCGATGTCCGAGCCCGACATGTTCTGGTGCTTGACGCAGGCGATGCCTTGACGGATTTCCTTGCGCTGCACGCCAGCCACATAACCGAGCATGCCTTGGTCGCCGAAGTATTCCTTGGCGAGGTTGTCGGTCGACAGCGCGGCGGTGTGGTACGTCGGCAGCGTGATCAGGTGGTGGAAGATGCCGGCTTCGCGCGACGCATCGGCCTGGAACGTGCGGATCTTCTCGTCGGCGAGCTTCGCCAGTTCGCTGTCGTCGTATTCCGTGCTCATCAGTTGGCCGCGCTCGTAGGCCGACACATCCTTGCCAGCTTCCTTCATCGCGTCATACACCTGCTGACGGAAGTTCAGCGTCCAGTTGAACGACGGGCTGTTGTTGTACACCAGCTTGGCGTTCGGGATGACCTTGCGGATTTCGCTCACCATGCCGCCAATCTGGGCGATGTGCGGCTTTTCGGTTTCGATCCACAGCAGGTCGGCGCCGTTTTGCAGCGAGGTGATGCAATCCAGCACGCAACGTGCTTCGCCCGTGCCGGCGCGGAACTGGAACAGGTTGCTCGGCAGGCGCTTCGGACGCAGCAGCTTGCCGTCGCGCTTGATGACGACGTCACCGTTACCCAGTTGGTCGGCCGACAGCTCTTCGCAGTCGAGGAACGCGTTGTATTGGTCGCCCAGGTCGCCCGGCGTGTTCGTCACGGCGATCTGCTTGGTCAGGCCTGCGCCCAGCGAATCGGTACGGGCGACGATGATGCCGTCGTCCACGCCCAGCTCCAGGAACGCGTAACGGATTGCGCGGATCTTGGCCAGGAAGTCTTCATGCGGCACGGTGACCTTGCCATCTTGGTGGCCGCACTGCTTTTCATCCGACACTTGGTTTTCGATCTGGATGCAGCAGGCACCCGCTTCGATGAACTGCTTGGCCAGCAGGTACGTGGCTTCTGCGTTGCCGAAACCGGCGTCGATGTCGGCAATGATGGGCACCACGTGGGTGACGTGGTTGTCGATCTTTTCTTGGATGGCGGCCTTGGCGGCGGCGTCTTTGGCAGCGTCCAGTTCGCGGAACAGGCCACCCAGTTCACGGGCGTCGGCTTGGCGCAGGAACGTGTACAGCTCGCGGATCAGCGCGCTGACAGAAGTCTTCTCGTGCATCGATTGATCCGGCAGCGGGCCGAACTCCGAGCGCAGCGCAGCGACCATCCAGCCCGACAGGTACAGGTAGCGGCGTTCGGTGCTCTTGAAGTGCTTCTTGATGGAAATCATCTTCTGCTGGCCGATGAAGCCGTGCCAGCAACCCAGGGACTGCGTGTACTTGGCCGGATCAGCATCGTAGGCGGCCATGTCGGCGCGCATGATCTTGGCGGTGTACTTGGCGATGTCCAGACCCGTCTTGAACTTGTTCTGAGCACGCATGCGAGCAGCGTACTCGGGGTTGATCGCGTTCCATGCGTTGCCGTAGGTTTCTTTCAAACCGGCAACTGCCTTGATGTCGTCTTGATACTGGGCCATGTCAATTTCCTGGAAATAAAGCGCGTTTGAGAAGAATCGGTTGCGTGTGCAGCTACGGAGTTCGAAGCGAGCAGCGTGGATTTATTGTAGGTCGGCTTTGACGCGTCGCAGCAAGGTCTTATATAAGACATAAGAGTTAGTTTTTCTTTATTTTTCAATGAGATAGACAACAAATTTTGCGATACGGAACGTGTTTTCAGCAAACGGGAAGACGACAGCCGAGAAATCCGGAGCAAATTCCACAATGTGAAATACGCTTTCAGGTACCGGAGCCGGAGAACCCGGAGGCGCCAGGAGGGGTGCGGACGCGTGAGCGCATGGTCACGCGGCGCCAGCATTGCCAGTTGCCGGGCGGCCTTGCCGCCTTCACTATTGTTCGCCGCTGGACGTTACAAGGCAGCCGTACCGGCACCTTCATCGGCTCATCAAAAGGAAGACTCCATGCCCGCTCCGCACTTTGACGTTGTCGTGTTTGGCGCCACCAGCTTTGTCGGCCAGATCCTGACCCGCTACCTGGCCGAACAGTTTTCGGGCGGTGGAGAAACGCTGCGCTGGGCCATTGCCGGCCGATCCGAAGCGAAGCTGCTGGACGTCAAGCGTTCATTGGGCGCGGCGGGTGAATCCCTCCCGATCATCGTGGCGGACGCTGCAAACGAAACCCAGTTGCGCGCGCTATGCGCACAGACCCGGGTGGTGGTGTCCACAGTTGGCCCTTACGCGCTATACGGCGAGCCGTTGATCAAGGTCTGCGTCGAATGTGGGACGGACTACTGCGACCTCACCGGCGAGACCCAATGGATCAGGCGCATGATCGGCAAATATGAAGCGACGGCGCGGCAGTCAGGGGCACGCATCGTGCATTGCTGCGGTTTCGACTCGGTGCCGTCGGACATGGGCGTCTATTTCCTGCAGCAACAAGCCATGCGGGAATGGGGTACGCCGGCCAGGCAGGTGAAGTTGCGCGTCAAAACGCTCAAGGGCGGCGCATCTGGCGGCACGGTGGCCAGCCTGATCAACGTCGTGCAAGAAGCCGCGGCCGACCCCGCCTTGCGCAGGGAACTGGCCGACCCTTACTCCCTCTGCCCCAAGGGCCACGGCTTCACGGCACGCCAGCACTCGGTACGGGGCGCGGCGTTCGATGCCGATTTCGATGTGTGGATTGCGCCCTTCGTCATGGCGGCCATCAACGAGCGCGTGGTGCACCGCTCCAACGCCCTGTCCGGCAACGCCTATGGCAACCCATTCATCTACGACGAAGCGGTGATGACGGGGGCGGGCCTGAGCGGCCGTTTGAGGGCCCTGACGATGGTGGCTGGCCTGGGCGCCTTCATGCTGGGCATTGTCGTCAAGCCCATCCGCATCGTGATGGAGCGCTTTCTGTTGCCCAAACCCGGCGAAGGCCCTACGCCTGCGGCGCAACTGGCAGGCCGCTATGACCTGCGGCTCTTTGGCCGCACCGATCAAGGAAACACCTTGCGGGTGAAGGTGACCGGGGATCGCGACCCCGGCTATGGCTCGACCGGCAAGATGCTGGGTCAGGCCGCCGCCAGCCTCGCGCTGGACCACGTGAAAGACGGCACCAAGACAGGGCGCCCCGGCGGTTTCTGGACGCCGGCCACGATGTTTGATGAACGCTTCATCGAGCGCCTGACGCGCCATGCCGGTCTGCGCTTCGAGCGAATATGAGCGCGATGAAGCGCCCGCTCGACCGAGGCATCATTCGTTCTGCCCGCGCGCAAAAATATCCCAGCTGGCCATGAACAGCGCAGCGACCAGAGGCCCGATCACAAAGCCGGTGATGCCGAACAATTCCATACCGCCCAGGGTGGAGATCAGCACGACCCAGTCGGGCATCTTGGTGTCCTTGCCGACCAGCAACGGGCGCAGCAGGTTGTCGACCAGGCCGATCACACCGCCGCAGAACGCAACGAGGATCACGCATTTCCAGATCGCGCCCACCATCAGGAAGTAGAGCGCGACCGGAATCCACACGAGGCTGGCGCCAATCGCGGGCAGCAGCGACAGGAACGCCATCAGCGCGCCCCACAGCACCACGCCGTCAATGCCGAGGAACCAGAAGATCAACCCGCCGAGCGCGCCCTGCACCAGCGCAACGGCAATGTTGCCTTTCACGGTGGCGCGCACAACGGTCGTGAACTTGCTCAGCAGCAGGCGCTTGTGCTCTTCGTCCATCGGCAGCGCGCGGCGCACGCGGCGGCCGATCTCGGCGCCATCGCGCAACAGGAAGAACACCATGTACAGCATCACGCCAAAACCGACCACGAACTGGAACGTGTTCTGCCCGATGCTCAGCGCCTGCGTGGCGGCAAACTGGCTGATCTGCGCAGCCCCGTCGGCGAGCTTTCTCTGGATGCCTGGGATGTTCGTCAGGCCGGCTTTGGCAAGCAGTTGCTGCACCCATGTGGGCAGCGCATGAACCGCTTCCGAAAGGTAGCGGGAGTAATTCGGCTGCGCGCTCTGGATCTCCTGATAGGCAACACCGATTTCCTGCACGATGGTCGCCGTCACAAAGACGACGGGCAGGATCACGATCAGGATGATCAGGGCGAGCGTGGTGAGGGCAGCGAGATTGCGCCGCTTGCCCATCCGGGCGACCAGCGCGCGCTGCACGGGCTGGAACAGGATCGCCAGGATGACACCCCAGAACACCGCGCCAAAGAACGGCGAGAGGATCCAGCAGAGCCCGAGCGTGACGACGAACAGCAAGAGGTAGAAAAATTTCTGGTGGTCGTTTCCGCTATCCATGGGTTGCTTTCGCTTGAAGGTGACGTCTGAAGAGCCCGAGCAGGATCCGGGCCAAGGCAATGGAATCCGAGTATGCCCGCGCCGCCGCGGTTGTCATAGAGGCGCGCGCGGGCAGACAGACGTTCGGAAGCCAACCCAAAGTTGGCGTCCGCACCATCAAACAACCCCGATGCTGGCCGGGCTATGGCAACGAGGATTGCCGGCTATAGTCTTCTCACCCATCCAACCGAACGGAGAACAACGTGGTATTCGAAATGGCTCACATCGATATTCTTGCCGGCAAGCAGCGCGAGTTTGAAGCCGCCGTCCAGCAAGCCTTGCCGCTGTTTGCTCGCGCCAAGGGCTGCCACGGCGCCGAGCTGCACCACATCGTCGAGCGCGACACCAGCTACGTGCTGATCGTGCGCTGGAACACCGTGGAAGACCATATGGTCGATTTTCGCGAGTCCGACGACTTCCAGGAATGGCGCAAGCTGGTCGGGCCGTTCTTCGCCAAGGCGCCGGAAGTCGTGCACTCGGAGGTGGCGGTCAAGTAATCGGCCCGCCCGAATCAGTCGATCCTCCCCCAGACACGAGATGCGCGCGGCGCTCTCAGATTGCGCTCATCTCGTGCCTTGCCAGCGTTACGGCCCGTCCGTCCAGACCCTTTTTTCTACGCTCCGGCCTGGACGTCCCGTAAGAATCCTTTTGCATTTGTTTGCAGTGCCCCCTCGCGGCGGGGGTCCAATGGCACGGTAAAGAAGCCCCCGATGCTGCCGTTAGCCAGAGATGTGCACTACGCGCGGCAATGAGCGCGGGCACCTGCGCAACCCGTTCGCAACAGCCTCCCGGCTCTGCCCAACCGCCCGCCAAGACGCCCAACCACTCCGTTCATGTCTTCTGAAACGTCGATGGACAGGCGCTTTAGCGCCAGCGTCGCCATCGTCCTCGTTCCGGTGTTGTCGTTATCGTGCTGGCTGCTGGGCTATGCGTGGCTGGCTTACGGCCGCGCCGACAATGCCGCCCGCAGCGTCCAGGCGCTGCGCATGACGTTGCTGGCCATGGAGAAGGTTTCAGCCGAACGCGGCCCGACCAACGGCGTGCTCGGCGAAGACTTGCCGCTGCCCGCCGAGCGCAAGGCGGCCCTGCAACGCATGCGCGCCGCCAGCGATGAGCACGTCGCCCAATTGCTCGGCGCCCTGG
Organism: Ralstonia sp. Ralssp135; assembly: GCF_047304345.1. Lineage (NCBI taxonomy): Bacteria > Pseudomonadati > Pseudomonadota > Betaproteobacteria > Burkholderiales > Burkholderiaceae > Ralstonia > Ralstonia sp. Ralssp135. Next base: position 7,132 of record NZ_JBGLYZ010000050.1, on the reverse strand, counting down.
GCCCTGAAAATTGCCCAGGCTGTGAAGCCGACATCACCGCTGCGGGCCGCGCCCAAACGCATCTGGCTGCGGCCCGCGCCAACATCGACCGGCTGACCGCACTGCCCCTGCGCTCACGCAGCAGCGATGAGCTGGCCGACGGCGTGAACCGAATGATCGCGGTGATCCCGGAATTCCTGCCCATCGTCAACGCACGCACGGCCAACATCACTCGCGGCGATCCTGACGTGCTCAACTGCCTGACGCTGGCGCGGCTGTCGGCCGATTTGCGTGAATACGCGGGCCAGCTCGGTTCGCGCTTTACCGGTGCGCTGGCCATGCACCGCATGCTCACATTTGAAGAGCAGCTTGCGATCGAACGCACGCAAGGCCGTATTGACCAGCTGCGCAGCATGATCGAGACGCGCGTGGGTGCGCATTCGGCACTGAACCAGCACGCCTTGGCCACGCTCGGCGCCCAGTACTTCGGCGATGGGCTGCGCTATGTGGCTGCCGTGCGCGCCAAGGCCAGCCAGCCCGGCGGCGTCGATATCACCCCCGCCGCATTTGCCGAGCGCTACGTGCCCACCATGCGCGCCATTACGGATTTCCGCGACATCGTGCTGGGCCTGGCGGTTGACGACATCCGCGAACATCGGCGCGCGATGTTGCTGGTGCTCATCGGCTCGGCAGGCGCCGTGGTATCGGTGCTGGGCGCGCTGGCATGGATGACAATTTCTTTCCGCCGCAACGTGGTGGGACCGTTTGTCAACGCCACGCGGCTGATCGACGGGATTGCGCGTGGCAACTTGAGCGTGCATATCCCGACCGGCTTTGCACGGCGCGAGATCCGTGCGATGTTCGAGGCGATCCGGGTGCTGCGCATCAACAGCATCGAGCGCCGTCGGCTGGAACTGGAGCGCGCGCACCTGATGCGGGAACTTGCGCGCATGGCCGAGACCGACCCGCTCACCCATCTGCTCAACCGCCGCGCCTTTGAAGACCGTGCCAGCGCGATGTGCAAGTCGCCGCAGCCGAAAGCGCGGCTCGTTGCGCTCATCATGTTCGACATCGACCATTTCAAGCGCATCAACGATACGTACGGCCATGCCGTGGGCGACGAAGCGCTGCGCACCGTTGCAAGCCTGTGCCGCGCCGAGGGCCCCTCCGCCGACACGGTGGCGCGCATCGGAGGCGAAGAATTCGCGGTGATGGTGTGGGCGGATAGCCTCGCGCAGGCGCGCGCTGTGGCCGACCATCTGCGCCATCGCATTGCCGAGGTGACGGTGCCCACCGGCACCGATCTGCCTTGTCGCATGACGGCCAGCTTTGGCGTTGCGGCAGCGCCTGCGGCCGATGGCCCCGAACTGGAGCCACTGCTGCGACGGGCAGACCATCTGCTTTACGCCGCCAAGCTGGCGGGGCGCAACTGTGTGATGACGGACCGCCCGCCTGCGTCGCCAGACGTGGCGCTCGCGACGGATTGATGCGCTGGGCGCGCTAGGCCTGATTGGCGCGCCGATACTCCGCGGGCGCCTTACCGACAAGGCGGCGGAAGTCACGCGTGAAGTGCGCTTGGTCAAAGTAACCGAGCCCGTGCGCAAGCTCAGCCAGATCCACGTCCGCGCCGTTGGCAAGCTGGTCGGCCGCTTCATGCAAGCGGTATCGGCGGATCACCCACTTAGGTGTCACACCCACATACTCAGAGAACAATTGCTGCAGCGTGCGTTCGCTCATGCCGGCGCGTTCGGCCAGATCGCGCACCTGGGTCAGGCCTGCGTCCTGGTGAAGCGACTGCAAGATGCTGTGGATGCGCTCAACCTGCGGATCGGGTGGCGGCAACACGCGCAGCAGCAGCCTTTCTGCGGCAGACACCATGCCGGCGTCGTCACGTGCGCTCAGCACAATCTCTTCTGCCTGCGCATCGCCAATGCCAAGCACATCGGAAACCGGCATGGTCTTGTCGGTCAGCAAACGCACCGGCTTGCCGAAGAACGCGCGAAAGGCACCGGGCCGAAAGCGCAGGCCGATCACGCGGCCCGTCTCAGCCAATGTGGTCTCGAACGCGCCCGACACCACGCCAAAGATTGCGGTCTGCCGACGGTCGAACACGACGTTCACGCACGGGTACGGCAGCGTGCGCTGCGTATAGGGCGGCTGGCCGCGCAGGTCCCATTCGACAATCCAGTGATGATCGAGCACGCCGGCCAGCGCGGCACACGGCTGGTAACGGTTCAGGCGGAAGCGCTGGCGAAATGCCAGCGGATCGACCACGCCCTTTGGCTTGGCGGCAACGTCACGTAGATCGGTCATGGAAACGGCGGGGGCAAAGACAATGCCGCGATGATGCACCGCCGCAGCGGATTTTTCCAAGACGCAGGCATGCCCTACGCCTACAGTGGCAGTCTTTCCTCACCCGTTCCATCGCACACGGAGCCGACGATGCCCCAAGACCGCCACCTGATCCTTTACCACTCGCCGCGCAGCCGCTCGCGGGGCGCGCGCATGCTGCTCGAAGAACTCGGTGCCGACTACGAGGTACACGCCTTCGACCTGACCACGGGCCAGCACAAGACGCCGGAGTTTCTCGCGATGAACCCGCTAGGCAAGGTGCCGACACTGCGCCACGGCGATGTGGTCGTCACCGAGCAGGTGGCGGTCTATCTCTATGCGGCAGAGCTGTATCCGGAAGCCGGGCTGTCGCCCGCGGTTGGCGATCCGCTGCGCGGTGCGTATCTGCGCTGGATGGCGTTCTACGGTTCGTGCTTCGAGCCCGCTGTCGTCGACCATTCAATGGGCCGCCCGCCTGCCGCGTATTCGACCTCCCCCTATGGCGACTTCGATACGGTCATTGCCGCGATCAACGCACAGTTGACCAAAGGGCCCTACTTCCTGGGCGAGCGCTTCACGGCGGCAGACGTGCTCTGGGGCGCCGCACTGGACTGGATCACGATGTTCAAGCTGATGCCCGAAACGCCCGTGGTGCGCGCGTATATCGACCGCATCCTGGCACGGCCTGCGGTCAAGCGCGCACAGGCCGCGGACGTCGCCCTGGCGGAAGCACAGGACGAGGCCAAAGCGGCCGCCAGCGCGGCCGCTCCCTCGGCCTGAGCCCAGTTCAGTGCGACAGGCGGAACTGCCCCACAGCCTCGTTCAGGTTGTGAGCCTGTTCCTCAAGCGACTCCGCAGCGGCCGCCGCCTGCTCGACCAGCGCGGCGTTCTGCTGTGTCACCTGGTCCATCTGGTTGACGGCCTGATTGACTTGCTCGATGCCGCTGCTCTGCTCTTCCGACGCTGACGAAATCTCGCCCATGATGTCGGTCACCCGCTTCACCGCATCGACGATCTCTGCCATCGTCACCCCGGCCTGATCAACCAGCGCCGTGCCGTTGCTCACACGATCCACCGAGTCGTGAATCAGCGCCTTGATTTCCTTCGCTGCGCCCGCCGAGCGCTGCGCCAGGCTGCGCACTTCGCTGGCCACCACGGCAAAGCCGCGGCCTTGTTCGCCGGCACGCGCGGCTTCCACCGCTGCGTTCAGCGCCAGGATGTTGGTCTGGAAGGCAATGCTTTCGATCACGCCGATGATGTCGGCAATCTTCTTGCTGCTCTCGTTGATGCCGCCCATGGTCTGCACGACCTGGCCGACCACGTTGCCGCCGCGCGTGGCAACGTCAGACGCCGTCACGGCAAGCTGGCTGGCCTGACGCGCGTTATCGGCGTTCTGCTTCACGATGCTCGTGAGCTCTTCCATGCTTGACGCGGTTTCTTCCAGCGAGCTGGCCTGTTCTTCCGTGCGCTGCGAGAGGTCTGCGTTGCCGGCAGCAATTTCCTGCGCGGCCGAGCGCACCGAGTCGCTGCCCAGGCGGATCTGCTGCATCACGGCGGTCAGCTTGTCGGCAAACGTATTGAACGAGCGGGCGATCTGCGCGACTTCGTCCTCGCCGTCGGACGGCAGACGCTTGGTGAGGTCACCGCTGCCCGAGCCGATATCATCCATTGCATCGCGGATCATCGACAGGCGACGGAATGCGCGCGAGGTCATCGCACCGACGATAAGTGCTGCAACGATGGCCACACCCACCAGCGCGCCGATCGACGTCATCACCAGCGAGCGCATGCCGGCTGTGGCATCGGATTTGTCCAGCGCCACCACCAGGCCCCAGTCGGTGCCCTTCACGCCCTGGCGGTAGAGCAGCTTGGATGCGCCATCCACTGACACTTCCACCGGCTTCTCCGCCTGCGCCAGCGATGCCAGCGTGGCTTCGTTCAGCCCTGCCGACAGATCGGTCGCCGGCTTGAGCGTGAGCTTGTCATTCGGGTGCGCGACGATCTTGCCAGCCGCGTTGACGAGGAAGCCGAAGCTGGCCGGCGTCGGGTGAATGGCCTTGACGTTGGCGATCACGCTGTCCATCGCCACATCGCCGCCAATCACGCCCTTGAGCGTGCCGCCTTCCAGAATGGGCACCGCGAAAGTCACGACGAGCTGGCCGGTGCTGGCGCTCACGTACGGTGGCGTCACCACCGGCTTGCCCGCCTCCACCGCCTGCTTGTACCAGGGGCGCGCGGTCGGGTCATACGTTGGCGGAATGCCTTCGGGGTTCGAGAATTTGTACGACTTGTCGGGGTAACCGACATAGACGTTGATGAAGCCGCCAGCCTTGTGCACGGCCTTGAAAACCGGAATCGGGTCCGCAGACACTGCGACGTCCTGCAGCGACACCATCATCTGCGTCTTGGACGCTACCCAGTCGTCGATGCCGGCGATGTGGCCGCGCGCGACGGACTGCAGGTTCTGGCGGATGGACTCGTCGTTGTACGAACGCGTCACGAGATAGTTAAGACCGCCGGCGAAGGTCAATGCGCCGACCACGATGGCAACGCAGGTCAGCAAAATGCGAGTACGGATGGATGCAAGCACGGTATGGTTTCCTACTACGAGGCCCATGGCAGGGATTCCACCATGTAAGGCATGCGGCACACGGCCCTGTCGGCCCTGCCGTCGCACAAGAAACGGCCGTCGTAAGAAAATCTGAAGTCTGATGTGAATGCCATGACTTCGCTATCACATTGCCGGAGCAGGCAACGTTCTACAATCGCCCTCCCTACGCTGCCCACATCGGGCAGGCTCCACTTCAAAAAAAGGAATGCGCATGAAAACCAAAGCCGCCATCGCCTGGAAAGCCGGTGCTCCGCTCACCGTGGAAGAAGTCGACCTGCAGGGCCCGCGAGCTGGCGAGGTGCTCGTCGAGATCAAGGCGACCGGCATCTGCCATACCGATTACTACACGCTCTCGGGCGCCGACCCGGAAGGCATCTTCCCGGCGATCCTCGGCCATGAAGGCGCGGGCGTGGTGCTGGAGGTGGGTGCGGGGGTCACGTCGTTGAAGGCCGGTGACCACGTGATCCCGCTTTACACACCGGAATGCCGCCAGTGCAAGTTCTGCCTGTCGCGCAAGACGAACCTGTGCCAGGCCATTCGCGCCACGCAGGGCAAGGGCCTGATGCCGGACGGCACGTCGCGCTTCTCGCTCGACGGCAAGCCGCTGTTCCACTACATGGGCACGTCCACGTTTGCCAATCACATCGTGGTGCCGGAGATTGCGCTGGCCAAGATCCGCCCCGACGCGCCGTTCGACAAGGTCTGCTATATCGGCTGCGGCGTCACCACGGGCGTGGGCGCGGTGGTCTACACGGCCAAGGTGGAACCGGGCGCAAACGTGGTCGTGTTTGGTCTCGGCGGCATCGGCTTGAACGTGATCCAGGGTGCAAAGATGGTCGGCGCCGACAAGATCATCGGCGTGGACCTGAACCCCGCACGCGAAGCCATGGCACGTAAATTCGGCATGACGCACTTCATCAACCCGAGCGATGTGGAGAACGTGGTCGACCACATCATTCAGCTCACTGATGGCGGCGCGGATTACTCGTTCGAGTGCATCGGCAACACGAAGGTCATGCGTCAGGCTCTGGAGTGCTGCCACAAGGGCTGGGGCCAGTCGATCATCATCGGCGTGGCCGAGGCCGGCGCGGAGATCAGCACGCGCCCGTTCCAACTCGTCACGGGCCGTGAGTGGAAGGGCTCCGCCTTCGGTGGCGCACGTGGCCGCACCGATGTGCCGAAGATCGTCGACTGGTACATGGAAGGCAAGCTCAACATCGACGATCTCATCACGCACAGGCTGCCGCTGGAGCGCATCAACGAGGGCTTCGAGCTGATGAAGCGCGGTGAGTCGATCCGTTCGGTCGTGCTGTATTGAACCTTGAGGATGGAACCACGCGATGACGATCCCGGTACCGGCACTTGAATTGCTTTCCGAGCATGCCTGCTTTGGCGGCGTGCAGCGTTTCTATCGGCACACCTCGACGGCCATCGGGCTGCCGATGCGCTTCTCGGTCTACCTGCCGCCGCAGGCGTTGGAAGGCACGCCCTGCCCCGCGCTGTTCTATCTGGCGGGCCTGACGTGCACGGAAGAGACATTTGCCATCAAGGCCGGTGCGCAACGCGTGGCAGCGCGCGAAGGCCTCATCCTCATCGCGCCCGACACCAGCCCCCGCGACGCGAACATCGCCGGCGAAACCGATAGCTGGGATTTCGGCATCGCCGCCGGCTTCTACCTGGACGCCACGCAGGCGCCGTGGCGCGAGCACTACCGCATGGAAAGCTACATTGCCGACGAGCTGCACCACATCGCGCGCGTGGCTTTTCCGGTGGCGCCGGGGCGCATCGGCATCTTTGGGCATTCGATGGGCGGCCACGGCGCGTTGACGCTGGCCATGCGCCATCGGGAACGCTTTGCTTCGGTCTCCGCGTTTGCGCCCATCGCGCATCCGTCGGTGTGCCCGTGGGGAATCAAGGCGTTCACCGGATATCTCGGGGACGATCGCACCGCTTGGGCAGCCCACGACGCCACGCAGTTGATGCGGCAGGCATCGTGCCCGTTCCCGAGCGGCATCCTGATCGATCAGGGCGAGGCCGACAAATTCCTCACCGAGCAGTTGTACCCGGATGACTTTGCCGCAGCGTGTGCCGCAGCCGGGCAACCGCTGCAACTGCGGCGCCACCCGGGCTACGACCACGGCTACTACTTCATCGAGAGCTTCATCGAAGACCACCTGCTGCCAGCGCAGTTGTGCTGCGTGATGCAGCAGG
>NZ_JBGLYZ010000004.1:0-220039 GCF_047304345.1 Ralstonia sp. Ralssp135 | reverse complement strand
TTATTGAATGGCCTTGTCGTTCGGATGTGCGTACAGCTCCTTCATGCCGGCCGTCATCTGGTAGTTCAGGTTCAGGCGGGTTCGCTCCACGGTGAGCGGATGTCGGCCAGGAAGCGCTGCGCGCGCGGGTGTTGCGGGCGCTGGAAGAAGTCTTCCGGCGTGGCGCGCTCCAGCACCTGGCCTTGGTCCATGAACAGAACGCGGTCTGCCACCTCGCGTGCGAAACCCATCTCGTGCGTGACGCAGACCATGGTCATGCCGTCGCGGGCGAGGTCCTTCATCACCAGCAACACCTCGTTCACCATCTCCGGGTCCAGCGCGGAGGTCGGCTCGTCGAACAGCATGACGGGCGGTTTCATGGCCAGGGCACGCGCAATGGCCACGCGCTGCTGCTGGCCGCCCGACAGCTCGCCGGGGTAGGCGCCGGCCTTGTGCGGCAGCCCCACGCGTTCGAGCAGGCTCATCGCAAAGTCCTTCGCTTCCTGCGGCAGCATGCGCTTGAGCTGCACCGGCGCGAGCGTGCAGTTCTGCATGACCGTCAGGTGCGGAAACAGGTTGAACTGCTGGAACACGAAGCCGATGCCGCTGCGCAGCAGGTTGACGTCCACGCCGGGCGCATGCACCTCGTGTCCGTTCACGACGATGCGGCCTTTCTGAATGGCTTCGAGCCGGTTCAACGTGCGGATGAGCGTCGACTTGCCCGAGCCCGACGGCCCGCACACGACCACCACTTCGCCCTTGGCAACGGTTTCATTGATGTCGACCAGCGCGTGGTAATCGCCGTACCACTTGTCGACGTGTTCGATCGTGATCATGTTCATGGTTTGGTCGGGGCGCTAGCTGCAAGGCGGCGCTCAAGGTAGAACGCCACGCGCGTCAGGCTGAAGCACATGATGAAGTAGCTGATGCCGAGCAGGCCGTACACCTCGGCGGACTTGACCATCACAGCGGTGCTGATCTGCCCCGCCACGAACGACACCTCGGGCAGGCTGATGATGTAGCCGAGCGAGGTTTCCTTGATGGTCGAGACAAGCTGGTTGACGAGCGACGGCAGCATGTTGCGCAGCGCCTGCGGCAGGATCACCCGCCGCATTGCCTGCATGTACGACAGACCGAGCGAGCGGGCGCTCTCCATTTGCCCGCGCGGCAGCGCCTGGATGCCCGCGCGCACGATCTCCGCCAGATACGCACCGTCGAAAATCACCAGCGCGGTCAGCATGGTGCTGAACTGATCCGTGCGCTGGCCGGTGATGGAGGGCAGCAGAAAATACGCCCAGAAGATCACCATCAGCAGCGGCGTGCCGCGCACCACGTAGACGAGCGCGGTGGCCGGCCAGCGCAGCGCGGCGATCGGGCTCACGCGGCACAGGCCCAGGATGATGCCCATCGGCAGCGCCAGCACGAGGCCGGCGGATGCCAGCAGGAACGTCAGCGCCAGCCCGCCCAGCGGCCCGTTCGGGTACTGGCCGATCAGGTAATAGATACCGTAGGTTTGAATGAGATCGAGCATGGCTACAGCGTCCGCACGGGGTAGCGATGCTGATACCAGGCAGAGAACACCGTGATCGCAATCGAGATGGTCAGATAGGCCGCGGTGGCAAACGCAAACGCCTCAAAGCCGCGGAAGGTGGCGGACTCCACCTGCTGCGCCTGGTACATCAGCTCGGCCACGCCGATGACCATGGCGATGCTCGAGTTCTTCCACAGGTTCAACGTTTGGCTGACCAGCGGCGGTACCGTCACGCGCAGCGATTGCGGCAGCACCACCAGGCGCATGGCCTGCAGGAACGAGAGTCCGAGCGCGCGGCTGGCCTCAAGCTGTTCCTTCGGGATCGAACGGATGCCGCTGCGGATGTCTTCCGCCATATACGCGGCTGTGTAGAGCACGAGCGCAATGACGGCGCTGGCGGCCTCGTAGTTCATGCTGTAGAGCCAGTCCCGGATGAACTCCGGCAGGATCTGCGGCGCGCCGAAATACCAGAACAGCATGTGGGCGAGCAGCGGCACGTTGCGGATGGCTTCGACGAAGGTCTGGCCGATGCCGCGCAGCGGCGCGGCGGGCGCTAGGCGCAGCAGCGCCACGACGATGGCAAGCGGCAGCGCTAGCACGAAGGCCAGTACAGAGAGCTTGATCGACAGGAAAAAACCGCTGACGAGCCATTGGTGATACTGCCCCGAGAGCAGCATCGACAAATCAAAATGGGGCATGGAGATTCACCGCCCAGAACGGCGTCTGGGCGGCCCGACCTTTAACGATTAATCGATCTTGTCGGTAGAAATCTTGAAGGTGCGCTGCGGGAAGGCCATCTTTGTATTCGGGCCGAACCACTTGTCGAACAGCTTCTGCGCCTCGCCGCTCTTTTCCATGCCGAGCAGCACGTCGTCGACCTGCTTCTTGAAGGCCGGCTCGCCCTTGCGGATGCCCAGTGCGAGGTGTTCGGTCGACAGGTTTTGCGGCAGGAGCGCGTAGTCCTTGGCTGCCGGACCCATCTTGGCCATGTTGCCGATCAGCGTGGTTTCGTCGTTCACGTAGGCGACGCCCTTGCCTTGTTGCAGGGCCAGCAGCGCCTGCGGGCTGTTGTCGAACGAGACCACATCGGCGTTCTTGATGGTCTTGGCAATGTTGGCTTCCATGGTCGAACCCTTGACCGTCAGGAGCTTCTTGCCATCAAGCTGGGCGAGCGACGTGATGCCGCTGCTCTTCTTCACCATGGCCTTCTGGCCGGTGATGAACGTCGACACCGAGAAGTCGATCTGTGCCTCGCGCTCCTTGTTGTGCGTGAGCGAGGCGGCCAGCAGGTCCACGCGGCCTTGCTGCAGTTCGGGCAAGCGTGCGGCTACGGCCAGTTGCTTGAGCACGGGCTTGACGCCCAGGCTCTTGGCGATGGCGTCGCACATGTCGACGTCATAGCCGACGATCTCGCGGCTCATCGGGTCTTTCAGGAAGCTGAACGGCTCGTCGGTGCCGAGCACGCCGCAGACAAGTTCGCCTTTCTTCTTGATGTCGGAAATTTGATCAGCGTGTGCGGTGGTGGCGATCAGGGTTGCCGCAGCCAGAATGGCTGCACCCGCAAATTGCGTCAGACGTCGGTTTGTTTTCATCGGATTTCCTCCTTGACGACTTGGGTGGTGAACTGTGTGCGAAACGAGATCAGATCGGGGATCGCCCGCGAGCATACCGGCGTATGCGCGATTTGCATGCGCGCACTTCGGATAACCATATGACTGCGAGCATGCCCGCGCCAGGCCCGCGCGGAACGCCCAACTATAGTCCATGCCGACGCGGCAGAGATGGCGGATGGCAAGCAGGGCGGGGTGCAATGCACAGGCGGGTGTTGGGGTTGCCGGGTTGCGCGCGTGCAGCCCGGTAAGGCTGGCGCAGCAAGGCAGGGGCCCGGCAGATGTTGGATCAAATGAGACTTTGTCTGCCATTAATGACATGGCAGCCGACCGCGCTCCATCAGGGGATTCCCGGGGCAGAGCGTGGGTTTAGAGCGCGCCGCAGATCGATTCGTTGATGGGCACGTCGCCCACGGTCTCGTGATCGTTACCGCGATAGCGGTAGACCAGGCTCAGCCCCAGGCGCGTGAGAATGCGCACGTCGCCGTTGTTGCAGATGTTCTTCTGCAGGATCGGCACGAAATTCAGCCGAAAGCCTTGCGATGCGGCCGAGTGCGCCGCGTAGTTGGTCAGCGTGATGACGAAGATGAGGTTCTTCTTCTGGGCCAGCGAGCATTGCGCCAGCGAGGTTTCGCGGTCGAGCGGGACGGGGGTGAAGCGGTTGATTTCGGCGCAAGCCTGGGCAAGGGCACGGTCTGCATTGCGGGCGGGGCCCGTGAGGGCCGGCACGCCGGCGGCAGCCGTGCTGCGACCCGTGGCGGCGCCCACCAGCATGCGGGCCAGCGGCGTCAATTCCTGCATGGCCGTCGCCAGCGTGGTCGATTGGGCCCACACAGGGCTGGACAGCAACGGCAGGGCAAGCGCCAGGATGCACGAAGCATGCGCCCGGCGTTGGCGGCCTTTCACATCCAGACCGGTGTGAATGGCGGTGTGTTGAGTCACAGACATCCTCTTTGCCCACGGAGCCACAATTTTATTGAAAAAACTGTCGGGATGCGAGGCGCGCAGCGCATTGGGCGCTGCTGCCTTTAACTCAGGTCAGGTTCGTACCCGCACCATGGCAGAAATACGCTCGGCCGCCTGCTGCAGCGGACCGAGAAACTGCTTCGTCATCTGTTTGCCGGAAGTCCGGTTGGCCTGCCCGCTGATATTCATGGCGGCGATGATATCCCCTGCGCGATTGCGGATCGGCGCCGACAGCGAAATCAGCCCTTCTTCAAGCTCCTGGTCGACCAGCGCCCAACCCTGTTGGCGCACGCCGGCAATGACCCCCTTCAAGGCGTCGACATCTGTGATGGTGCGCTGCGTGCGTGTGCGCCGGTCCGACTCGCGCAGTGCAATGTCGAGCTGATCCTCGGGCAGGCCCGACAGCAATACGCGGCCCATCGACGTACAGAACGCGGGCAGGCGGCTGCCGACCGACAGGTTCAGCGCGATGATCTTTTGCGTGGGCACGCGCAAAACGTAGACGATCTCCGTCCCATCCAATACCGAGGCTGAGCAACTCTCGTGCACCGTCTGCACGAGTTCTTCCATCACCGGCTCGGCCAGGTTCCAGAACGGCATCGAGGTGAGGTAGGCGAACCCGAGATCAAGAATCTTGGGTGTGAGGCGGAAGAGGCGACCTTCAAAGCTGACATAACCCAGGCTGACCAGCGTGAGGAGGATGCGTCGGGCGCCGGCGCGGGTTAGGCCCGTGGCCTCGGCGACTTCGGAGAGCGTTTGCTCGGGGCGTTCGGCATTGAACGCGCGAATGACCGACAGCCCTCGTGCAAAGGACTGGACATAGGAATCGCTGGGTTTTTCGGTGGGCAGTTCGGCAGCAGACATGCAAAGAAAGACAAAAGCGGTGCAGTGGCCTCAAGACTACTGGCATTGCCCCGGTTTCGCTACTCGAACGTCTGATCGGCATGCGTACGCCTTGACACGCTCGGGAGGGGAGGCGTAGATTAGTTCTTGGATCGAACGTGAGTTCGTATATCGAACAAATGAGGGAAAGCAAGCGTGGGCCGGACAGCAAAGGCCTGTGTCGATCCAATCGTCAAACAGGAGACTCGCACGCCGCCCGTTGCGGCTCGGCCATGTCCGGCCCCCGCGATGCTCCGAACCGCGCCAGCCATCGAGAATGTGTGGCGCCCTTGCCGGAGAATGCACGTGATCAACAAGCTTTGTCCGTCTGTGGAGGCCGCCCTGGCCGATATCCCGGACGGTGCCACCATCATGATTGGCGGGTTCGGTACTGCCGGTATGCCATCGGAACTCATCGACGGGCTCATCGCGCATGGCGCGCGTGAGCTGACCATCATCAACAACAACGCCGGCAATGGCGAGACGGGCCTGGCCGCGCTGCTCAAGGCGCGTCGCGTGCGCAAGATCGTCTGCTCGTTCCCCCGCCAAGCCGATTCGTATGTGTTCGATGCGCTGTATCGCGCCGGCGAGATCGAGCTGGAACTGGTGCCGCAAGGCAACCTGGCCGAGCGTATCCGCGCCGCAGGTGCCGGCATTGGCGGCTTCTTCTGCCCGACCGCTTATGGCACGCAATTGGCCGAAGGCAAGGAAACGCGCATCATCGACGGCAAGCCGTACGTGTTCGAGTTGCCGCTGACCGCCGACTACGCCCTCATCAAGGCCCTGCGTGCAGACCGCTGGGGCAACCTCGTTTATCGCAAGACGGCGCGCAACTTCGGGCCGGTGATGGCAATGGCGGCCAAGTGCACCATCGCGCAGGTCAGCGAGACGGTGGAGCTTGGCGAGCTGGACCCGGAGCACATCGTCACGCCGGGCATTTTTGTGAAGCGCGTCGTGCAACTCGGCAGCGCTGCGCAAGCCAAGGAGGCCGCATGAGCAGCAAGCAGGGGCCCCGCATGGCGGGGATGCGCGCGTCCGCGAATGCAGGCCGTCGCCGACACTACCAAGACAAGATGAACGCTATTCGTCAGGAGGCGACCGCATGAGCGCCGAAACCACCGCCAAGATTCAACGCTGGACGCGCGATCAAATCGCTACGCGTGTGGCGCGTGACATTCCCGATGGCTCGGTCGTCAACCTGGGCATCGGCTTGCCGACGCTGGTGGCCAATCAGTTGCCGGCCGACCGCGAAATCATCCTGCACACCGAAAACGGCCTGCTAGGCATGGGCCCTGCACCCGCGCCCGGGCAAGAAGACGAAGACCTAATCAACGCCGGCAAGCAGCCCGTCACCATCAAGCCCGGTGCATCGTTCTTCCATCACGCCGATTCGTTTGCCATGATGCGTGGCGGCCATCTCGACTATTGCGTGCTTGGCGCCTTTCAGGTGTCAGCCACGGGCGACTTGGCCAATTGGCACACCGGTGCACCCGATGCAATCCCTGCCGTGGGCGGCGCGATGGATCTGGCCATCGGTGCCAAGCGCGTCTTCGTCATGATGGAGCACCAGACCAAGCAGGGCGAAAGCAAGATCGTTCCGTCGTGCACGTATCCGCTGACGGGCATCGGCTGTGTCGATACCATCTACACCGACCTCGCGGTGATCGACATCACGCCCGAGGGGCTGGTGGTGCGTGAGATGGCCGACGGCCTCGATTTCGATACGCTGCAGACGATGACGGCCGCGCCGTTGCGTCGTGCCTAGAACTATTGGAGACAGAACAATCATGACCGAAGCCTTTATCTGCGACGCCATCCGGACCCCCATCGGCCGATACGGCGGCAGCCTGTCTGCCGTGCGCGCGGATGACCTTGGCGCGGTGCCGCTCAAGGCGCTGATGGCGCGCAACCCGCAGGTCGACTGGTCGGCCATCGACGACGTGATCTTCGGCTGCGCCAACCAGGCGGGCGAAGACAATCGCAACGTGGCGCGCATGTCGTCGTTGCTGGCCGGGTTGCCGGACAGCGTGCCGGGCTCGACCATCAACCGCCTGTGCGGCTCGGGCATGGACGCTACCGGCACCGCTGCGCGCGCCATCCGCTCGGGTGAAACGGCGCTGATGATCGCGGGCGGCGTGGAGAGCATGAGCCGCGCGCCTTTCGTGATGGGCAAGGCCGCGAGCGCCTTCTCGCGCGATGCCGCCATCTACGACACCACCATCGGCTGGCGCTTCATCAACCCGTTGATGAAGGCGCAGTATGGTGTCGACTCGATGCCCGAAACCGCCGAGAACGTCGCCACCGACTACAAGATCAACCGCGAAGACCAGGACCGCTTCGCGCTGCGCAGCCAGGCCAGCGCCGCGCGTGCGCAGGAAGACGGCACGCTCGCACAGGAAATTACTCCCGTAACGATCCCACAGAAGAAAGGCGATGCCATCGTGGTGGACCGGGATGAGCATCCCCGCGCGACCAGCATGGAAGCACTTGCCAAGCTCAAGGGCGTGGTGCGTCCGGACGGCACCGTGACCGCCGGCAATGCTTCGGGCGTGAACGATGGCGCCTGCGCGCTGCTCCTCGCCAATGAAGACGCCGCCAAGCGCTTTGGCCTGACCCCGCGTGCGCGCATCGTCGGCATGGCGACCGCTGGCGTGCCGCCGCGCGTGATGGGCATTGGCCCGGCACCGGCGTCGCAGAAGCTGCTCAAGCAGCTGGGCCTGACGATTGATCAGATGGACGTGATCGAGCTGAACGAGGCGTTTGCTGCGCAGGGCTTGGCAGTGACGCGCCAACTGGGCCTGCGTGATGACGATCCGCGCGTCAATCCGAATGGCGGCGCCATCGCGCTGGGCCACCCGCTCGGTATGAGCGGCGCGCGCCTGGTGACGACGGCGATGTATCAGCTGCAACGCACGGGCGGACGCTATGCACTGTGCACGATGTGCATCGGCGTGGGGCAGGGCATTGCGCTGGTGATCGAACGCGTTTGATACGGCCATGACCAGCGGACTGCTCGATCGCGCATTCTCCACACCGGCCATGTTGGCGGTGTGGTCCGATGCGGCCACGGTGCGCGCGATGCTCAATGTGGAGGCGGCGCTTGCCCAGGCCGAGGGCGCGGTTGGCGTGATTCCGGCGCAAGCTGTGGCGCCGATTCGCGCGGTGTGCGCCAACGTCACGTTGGACTTGGACGCGTTGGGCAACGCCGCTGCCAGCGCGGGCAACCTGGCAATTCCGCTGGTCAAGCAACTGACTGCCGCCGTCGCGCAGCACGATGAAAACGCCGCGCGCTACGTGCATTGGGGCGCGACCAGCCAGGACATCATCGATACCGGTCTGATGCTGCAGTGGCGGCAATCGGCGGAGTTGATCGAAGCGGATTTGCAGAAGCTGGCGGACGCGCTGGCCGCACTGGCGCAACGTCATCGCAATACACCGATGGTGGCACGCACGTGGTTGCAGCAAGCCCTGCCAACCACGTTCGGGCGCAAGGTTGCGGGCTGGCTGGAAGCGGTGCATCGGGCGCAGGATCGCTTTGCCGCGTTGCGCGCGCATGTGCCCGCGCTGCAGTTTGGCGGGGCGGCAGGCACGCTTGCCAGCCTGGGCGAACACGCACGTGCCGTCGTTCAAACACTGGCGCAGGAGCTTGACTTGCCGTTGCCAGCGCTGTCGTGGCACGGCGAGCAAGATCGAATCGCCGATATTGGCACGACGCTCGCGCTGCTGACCGGCACGCTGGGCCACTTCGCGCGCGATCTCTCGCTGATGATGCAGACAGAGGTCGGCGAGGTTGCCGAGCCGTCCGGTGCGGCCAAAGGCGGATCTTCCACCATGCCGCATAAGCGCAACCCGGTCGGTTGCGCGACTGTGCTGGCTGCGGCCACGCGCATGCCGGGGTTGGCAAGCACGCTGCTGTCTGCGCTGCCGCAGGAGCACGAACGCGCGCTCGGCGGCTGGCAGGCGCAATGGGCGACGTTGCGCGAGATGGCCTGCCTCGCGGCCGGCGCGCTCGATCGCATGCGCGAGATTGTTGAAGGTTTGCATGTTGACGCCGCTCGAATGCGCGCGAATCTCGACCTCACGCACGGCCTGATCCTCGGTGAAGCCGTGATGCTGGCGCTCGGTGCAGATATTGGTCGCCTGCGAGCGCACCATGTGGTCGAAGCGGCCTGCCGCAAAGCCGTACAAGAGAGCAAAACGCTGCATGACGTGCTGGCCCAAGACGCCGACGTCCTGCGCATCTGGGGCACCGCCACGCCGCAACGGCTGAGCGCGCTGCTCGATCCCACCCATTACCTTGGCGATGCGGGTGCCGCTGTCGACCGCGTGCTCGCGGAACACGCTCGCCGCCACCCCTGAACACGCATTCCACGGAGACACCATGCCCTGGCTTGAACACGACAACGTCCGCCTGTATCACGAATTCGATGATGGGCCCGCCACGGGTAAGCCGGTGCTGGTGCTGTCGAACTCGCTAGGCACCAACCTGGGCATGTGGGAGCCGCAGCTCGAAGCGCTGCGTCAGCACTTCCGCCTGTTGCGCTATGACCAGCGTGGCCACGGCAAGTCGAGCGTGCCCGACGCGCCTTTCGGTGTCGCACAGCTTGGTGGGGATGTGCTTGCGTTGCTCGACCAGTACAACATTGAGCTTGCGCTGTTCTGCGGCCTGTCGATGGGCGGCTTGACTGGCCTGTGGCTGGCCGCGTATCACGGCGAGCGCTTCCCGCGCATGGTGGTGACGAACACCGCCGCGCTGATCGGCACGCAGCAAAGCTGGAACACCCGCATCGCGCAGGTCGAACAGGGCGGTATGGCTAGCATTACGGAAACCGTGCTGGAGCGCTGGTTCACGCAGGGCTACCGCGATGCCAACGCAAGCCGCGTCGACATCGTCAAGGCGATGTTGCTGTCGACGCCGGACGCGGGCTACAACGGCAACTGCGGCGCGATTCGCGATGCGGATTTACGCGCGCAGCTGCCGGACATCCGCGTGCCGACGCTGGTGATCGGCGGCACGTACGATATCTCCACGCCCGCCGCGCAGACCAAACTCATTGCAGGCGGCGTGCCCGGTGCGCAATACATCGAACTCTCCGCTGGCCACCTCGCCAACTGGGAGCAGGCTGACGGCTACACCGAAGCGCTGGTCAGCTTCTTGACGACGGGCGTTGCGCGCGAGGTCTCCCATGGATGATCGTGAACGCTACGTTGCGGGCATGGAAGTGCGGCGCGCTGTGCTGGGCGATGCCCACGTCGATCGTGCCAACGCCGCGCAGACCGAGTTGACCGCACCGTTCCAGGATCTCATCACGCGCTATGCCTGGGGTGAAATCTGGACACGCCCCGGTTTGCCGCGCCACACGCGCAGTCTCCTGACGATCGCCATGATGGTCGCCCTCGGCCGCGACGGTGAGTTGCGTCTGCATCTGCGTGCCGCTGCCAACAACGGCGTCACGCGCGACGAGATTCAGGAAACGCTGCTGCAGACCGCCATCTACTGTGGCGTGCCGGCGGCCAACCATGCGTTCCATCTGGCGCAGACGGTATTTGCGGAGATGGACGCGGAGGCCGCTTCCAAGACGTAGACGCAGAATCCTCCGTCTCGGGTAGGCGCCACGCAACACACCGGGAAAATGGCTGCCGACGCCGCCTGCGCGTGATTGTGAACATCCGGGGCAGGTCGATTACTTCGTGTTCTTGCGTTTGGCGGGCCGATGGCCGGGCTCGCGCCATTCATCCGCCTCGTCGTTGAACAGCGACGACACCAGCGCGCGGAACCATTGGTTGCGCGTGTCGTTATGGAATTTGCGATGCCAGTGCTGCTTGAGATCGAAGCTCGGCAGCTCTAGGGGCGGCTCCATCACGCAGATGTTGGCGTGCGATTGCATGAACGACATGCCCACCGCGTGTGGCACAGTCGCAATCAAGTCCGTGCGCGCCAGGATGAACGGAATGCTCATGAAATGCGGTGTCAGCAGCGCCGGCTTACGTCGGATGCGCTTGCGTTCCAGAAACCGCTCGTACAGTTCCTGACTGCGCCCCTCCGCGCGCACCACGGCGTGCCCGTATTCCAGGAACTGCGTCATCGACAGCTTTGTGTTGCCGCCGCGCGTGACGGGATGATCGGCGCGCACGATGCATGTGAAATAGTGCGTAAACAGCCGCTGCTGGAAGAAGTTGTTCTTCTTCAAGTCAGGGAAGTAACCCACAGCCAGGTCGAGCGAACCGGTCTCTAGCGCGCGCTCGATCTGCGCCGGCGGCAGCGATACAGACTGCACCGACGCCCGCGGCGCCTGCCGCGCCATCGCCTCGACAATGCGCGGCAAAAACACCATCTCGCCCACGTCTGACAACGAGATCGAGAACGTGTGCGTGGTCGTGGCCGGATCGAACGCGCCGGTTTCCAGAATGCCCTGCTGCACACGCGCCAGCACATCGCGCGCGGCAGGGATGAGCGCCAGCGCTCGCGGCGTCGGCTCCATGCCACGCGACGTGCGTACGAACAGCGGGTCGTCAAATGCAGCACGCAGCTTTCCCAGCGCGGTGCTTACGCCAGGCTGGCTCATGCCAAGCTGTTGCGCGGCCATGCTCACGCTGCGCGCGTCGTACAGCGCCAGCAGGATCGGCAACAGATTCAGGTCAAAGTCGGGCAGGGTCGACATGGCAAACGTACTATCTGAATTAGCGATAAAGTTTATCGTCAATATTGCATTGTGCGATATCAAGGCACAGGCCAACAATGGTTGCCAGAACGATTCCAAACACCTCTGGAGACAACCACCATGCGCACCCAGGTCGCCATCATCGGCGCGGGCCCGGCAGGCCTTCTGCTCGGGCAGCTTCTGCACCGCAACGGCATCGACGCCGTCATCCTCGAAACCAAGAGCCGCGCTTACGTTGAGGAGCGCATCCGCGCCGGCGTGCTGGAGCAAGGCACGGTTGACGTGCTCAACGAAGCGGGTGTGGGTGAGCGGATGCGCCGCGAAGGGCTGGTGCACCACGGCATCGATCTGCTATTTGGTGGCAAGCGCCATCGCATTGACCTGACGGCGATGTCGGGCGGCCGCTCGATCACCGTGTATGGACAGCACGAGGTGGTCAAGGATCTGATTGCAGCGCGCGTGGAGCAGGGCGCACCGCTGCTGTTCGATGTGAGCGATGTGTCGGTACACGACATCGAGTCGGCCACGCCTTCGGTGCAGTTCGTCCACGACGGCGTGCCGCAGACATTGCAATGCGATTACATCGCCGGATGTGATGGCTTTCACGGCATCTGCCGGCAAGCGATTCCGGCGCAGCGGCAAGCGGTGTTCGAGCGCGTGTATCCGTTTGCCTGGCTTGGCATCCTGGCGGAAGCCGAGCCGGCGGCGGAAGAGCTGATCTACGCGAGCCACGACCGCGGCTTTGCGCTGTTCAGCATGCGCTCACCCAAGATCACGCGGCTTTACCTGCAATGCAAGCCCGATGAAAACCTGGCCGAATGGTCCGATGCGCGCATCTGGGATGAACTCCACACGCGACTGGAGAACAACGACGGCTGGCGCCTGAAGGAAGGCCCGATCCTACAGAAGAGCGTCACGCCGATGCGCAGCTTTGTCTGCGAGACGATGCAGTACGGCCGCCTGTTCCTGGCGGGGGACGCCGCGCACATCGTGCCGCCCACCGGCGCGAAGGGGATGAACCTGGCTGTGGCTGACGTTCGCGTGCTGGCTCAGGCGCTCACCGCGCGCTACAAGCAGGACGACACCGACCAGCTTGCAAGCTACTCCGAACGCTGCCTGCAACGCGTCTGGCGCGCCGAGCATTTCTCGTGGTGGATGACGTCGATGCTGCATCGCTTTGACGACCACACGCCGTTCATGCAAAAGCTGCAGCGCGCCGAGCTGGACTACGTGACCAGCTCACCGGCCGGCGCCCGCGTGCTGGCCGAAAACTACGTCGGCCTGCCGTTTGCCGATGCGCCGGTCGGTGCGTCGTTGAGCGTAGTCAGTAATTCCAGGGCGGCGTAGTCGTCGGCTTGGACAGCGCAATGCGGGAGACCAGCGGGCGGAAACCTTGCCCGCGCGAAGCCGTGTAGACCTTCTGCGCGTTGGCCGTCTTCAACGCGTAGTCGATCGTGAAGACGGGCACGTTGCCGGCACAGTATTTCTGGAGTTGGTTAATCGTCCATTGCGTGTCATCTGCACTGGCGGCCTTGTCGCCGCCGGAGGCGCTGCCCCACGCGGCACCAGCACTGCCGCCGAACCACGTGTCTTCCTGCGAGATGCCGTCGATTGTTGCCAGCAAGGTTGATCCACCGCCGTCGTCGATCAACGAGGGTGCGTTTTGCTGGATCACCGCGAACTGCGGATTGATGGCGCGGCCCGCTGCACGGATTTTGGCGATGAAATCCACCATGGCCTGCGCCGGGTCGACGCCAGCCGCCTGGGCCGCGTCCGCCACCGAAGGCTCGGCGTACGCCTCGACCCAATCCAGATAAACGCCATCGAACCCTTCGCGCGCCAGTTGCGCGACGGCGCCGTTCGGCCCGAGCCAGAGCGCTTGCCAGCGCGGATCCCAGAACGCGACGGGGTAGTCGCCGGCCCAGCCATCGGGGTCGGCCTTGATGATGAAGTCGGGCGTGCCGGGGCCGTCAGCGGTGGGCGCCTTCCAGTTCGACCCCCAATAGGTGCGGAAGTCTTCGGCCTCGCCAATGTCGATGTACGCGAGCACCTTGCGCGCGGAGCCGTCGGGCTTGGTGTGCAGGCGCGCCACCATGTCGACGGTGTTGAAGTTCTCCAGCCCTTTGACGGTGTTGTTGGCCTCGATTACCAGCATGTCGTACGGCTGCGCATCCAGCGCATCGATCTGCGCGCTGGTGGTCATGCCTTGCAACTGATACATCCACGTCTGCACGCCTGCCAGCGGCGAGGTGCCGTTGACTCCGCAAGCGGGCGTGGTGGCCGTGGCAGTACTAGCCACCTTTTTCGACGCTGTCGCGGTATTGGAAGCAGCGCCGGCTTGCGGGCTCAATGACGAACCACCGTCGCCGCCGCCACAGGCAGACAGCATTAGCCCGGCACATGCCAGGGCAATTGGAGAGATCAGGCGCATTGTCACTCTTGAGAGGATTGGGAGGCAGTGCCGTGCTCAGAGCGTGCGTATCCGTTTGAATGCCCCGGCAGGCACCAATCAATCCAAGCTAGCACAATCGGATCGCCCCGCCCCGTGCGGCCGGGGCGGGGCGTTCTGAAACTTCTTTAGACCAGCGTTCGTCGTCGCTTCGGACCTCTTTGCCATGGCCGATTGGTCTGCACCTGCTGTGCCGTGCCCGAAGTCAAACGTTGCCGTCGCTTTCATCGCCATGCAAAACGCACGGGTGTATAGTCAGACAGCACTCGACGTTCAAGAAGGGGGCATTTCAGATGGACACTTCGCCGGCGGGCCAATACAAAGGCTTCGACATTTATCCGTTGGCTTTCCAACATGAACGCACGGCACGCTGGCCTGAGGCCAGGGAGGATCGCAGCTACAACGCTGCCGTGATGATCTGTAGGGCGGGGGAGTCGCCCGAACCCGGGCAGACGCAGGTCTTCCGCCTCTCAGGGGATCGACAATTCAGCAATGTGGGTGCTGCGCGCATTGCAGCGCTGCGCTTTGCTGAGAGCATCATCGATGGCGACGTGCCTGAACTGTCGCTTCCTGCCGACGGCGCCTGAACCCGCAGAAGCTCCCCGTGGTAGAATAGAAAGCGAATCCGGCTCGCCTCCGCGCCAATCATGGCCGGTAGCAGCTGAGTCCAGCACCGGGGAATACCCCGCGCCGAGTCGGGCGGCGCGCTTCTGCGACCGCCACCCATCCTCGCTCTCGCTTGCACGAAACGGCGCGCGCCATTGGCGGGCGCGATTTGTGTTTCGTGCAACTCGGTACCCCCCAAGCCCGCTGTCCGGGCAGATGATCGCGGCGTACCGCTGCATGCTCCTCAAGGCATGTGGCGTGGTTCGGGTGGGTCATCACATCATTGCAACCATCGGCGCAGCCGCGTGCTGCATACAAAGGAACGAGTTTGGCCAAGGAAGAACTGATTGAATTTGAAGGGGTGGTGTCTGAAGCACTACCCGACAATCGTTTTCGCGTGCAGTTGGAAAACGGCGTGGAAATCTGGGCTTACGCATCGGGCAAGATGCAGAAGCACCGTATCCGCATTCTCGCGGGCGACCGCGTGAAGCTGGAGATGTCGCCGTACGACCTCACGAAGGGTCGCATCAACTACCGGCACAAGTAAAAACGGCTGTGCCGCCAAGACGTCCACCCCGTGGGCGTTTCGAAGAACCGCGTGTCTGCCCGACCCGCGGTTTTTTTATTATTGCTGCGTAAGCAGCGTTAAATTTCGTTGATCTCCCGACAACATCCGGTATCATGCCGCTTGGCTGCCAACGGGGGGAACGCAGTTGGTAGCCAACTGAAGTGCAGGGCTTGTCACATTTTTCAAGCCGCGTGCTGCCCTCGGGCGAGCTCGCGCCAGCTGTACCAGTCCACTCAATAAGCGCACGGCCGTTGATCGATCCATCGACTCAGCAGGACCTCTAATCGCGCATCCATTCGCCGACCGGGGCGTCATCTGACGCTCGCACCCGTTCGGTGTTCAGTGTGTCAAAGGAGTCACACCACATCGGGATACCGCACAGGTAGGACGGCGCTTGTCCATCGCAGTACTGGGCGTAACGTTTTTGCGTCCGAGGGAATAGAAAATCACAATGTTGGAAACCAAGAAAGCAGCACAGAGGGCGGCGCGCATGAGCCTGCGCGCTTTGGTGGGTCTGGCGGCGGCAACAACGCTGACAGGTCTGGGAATACAAAATGCCTCGGCGCAGGCCACGCGCCCGAAGGCACCCATCTACGGCGTCACGCTTGATGACGTCAGCAAAATCAATGCGATCGTGGCGTCGCTCACGCACCTGCCGTACAAGCCGACCGTGCGCGTGGTCTTCGACCCGGGTACATCGGCAGCCGACTATTACGCACCGCTGGTCAAGCTTCATCAAGTTGCCTACGTGATGGGCGAAGTGATGGATTCGTACTATTTCCCGGTCGACTCGACCACTTACAGCGCACGCACCAACGAGTTGGTGAGCACGCTGAAGAATGTCGTGGACGTATGGGAAATCGCCAATGAAATCAATGGCGAATGGTTGCGTGCCAATCCGAGCGGTCCGACCGCGACGGCAACGTCGCAGGAACAGCAGATCGGTCAGATGGTCGGCAATGCCTACGACATCGTGAAGGGTGCGGGTGGCCTGGTGTCGGTGACGATGTACTACAACGACGATGGCAAGGGCACCAACTGCTACGAACTGTCGATGGACTCATGGCGTACCTGGGCGACCAATTTCCTGCCGTCCCGTGTGCTCCAAGGTGCGGACTACGCACTGTTCAGCTACTACCCGTACCAGGACTGCCCGGGTTTGAATCCGTCGTGGGCAAACGATTTCAAGTTGCTTGAAAGCATCTTCCCGGCCGCGAAGGTGGGCTTTGGTGAAATCGGTACGTCCAGTACGTCGGCGCCGCTGTCGGTGCAGCAGAACTTGATCAAGTCGTACTACCCCATGGGTACCACCTCGATGGCAGCGGATCCGCGGTTCATTGGGGGTTACTTCTGGTGGAACTACGTTGAGCAGATGCTGCCGTACAGCACCAGTTCGTATTGGAGCTTGCTGAACAACACCATCAAACCGCTGACGGCGCCGCAATAAGAAGGGCTGCAGCCTCTCCTCGCAAAAGGGTGGAACTCCGCGCCGGACGGACGGGACACGATCCGGCAACAAAAAACCCGCGTCAGCTCACGCTGCGCGGGTTTTTTCCATGGCGACGCGCCTATTGGCTCAGCCGCGCGCAGCCAGATAGGCTCGGAAGTCGGCAGCGACTTCCTTGTGCTTGAGCGCCAGTTCTACCGTTGCCTTCAGGTAGCCCAACTTGCTGCCGCAGTCGTAGCGCACGCCTTTGTAGCGATAGGCGAGCACCTGCTCGGCGCACAGCAACGACTGGATAGCGTCCGTCAGTTGCAGTTCTCCGCCCGCGCCCGGTTTGAGGTTGCGGATGTGTTCAAAAATGCGCGGCGTGAGGATGTAGCGGCCGACCACGCCCAGGTTGGACGGCGCGTTTTCCGGCGCCGGCTTTTCGACGATGCCCGACATCTTGATCACGCTGCCGTCTTCTTCCCACGGCCGGCCATCGACCACGCCGTACGAACGGCTCTGCTCGCGGTCAATTTCTTCCACGCCAATTACCGAGCAGTTGTAGTGTTCGTACAGGTCGACCATCTGCTTCATGACGGGCGGGTCGCCGTCCAGCAGGTCGTCAGCCAGGATGACGGCGAAAGGCGCATCGCCGACGAGCTTCTCGGCACATTGCACGGCATGGCCCAAGCCCAGCGCTTCAGGCTGGCGCACGTAGAAGCAATCCACATGCGACGGCTTGATCGAGCGTACGACCTCAAGCAGGGCAGTCTTGTGCTTGGCTTCCAGTTCCGCTTCCAGTTCGTACGCCTTGTCGAAGTGATCTTCGATGGCGCGCTTGCTACGGCCCGTGACGAAGATCATCTCGGTGATGCCGGCGGCCATGGCTTCTTCCACGGCGTACTGGATCAGCGGCTTGTCCACGACCGGGAGCATTTCCTTCGGGCTGGCCTTCGTGGCCGGCAGAAAGCGGGTTCCGAGCCCCGCGACGGGGAAAACGGCTTTGGTGACGCGTTGCATCGTGGTTTCCTTGATATCGATTGTTCTGGGCGCTCAGGCAGCTTGCACCGGCAGCCGTGCAATCTGGGCTTCCAGCTTGGCCAGCGTGGCTTTGAAATCCGTCACGCGCTTTTGTTCCTGTTCCACAACGGCGGCCGGCGCGCGGGCGACGAACGATTCGTTGCCGAGCTTGGCTTCGCACTTGGTGATCTCGCCGCGCAGGCGGTCGATTTCCTTCGACAGGCGCGCATGCTCGGCGGCCACATCGATCTCGATTTTCAGCAGCAACTTGTTCTCGCCGACGATGGCGACCGGTGCGCCGGCACCGTCCTGCTCCATGGCGGCCGCATCCGTGTAGACCTTCACTTCAGACAGCTTGCCCAGCGCTTGCACGTAAGGTGCCGCCACCTGCAGGAATTCGGCCTCGCCATTGGCGTACAGCGGCACGCGCTGTGCGGGGGAGATGTTCATCTCACCGCGCAGGTTGCGGCAGGCGTCCACCAGTGTCTTCAACTGCTGCACCCACTGCTCGGCCTGCTCGTCGATCTTGGACAGCGCGGCGCGCGGGTACTCCTGCAGCGCGAGGCTTTCGGTGCCGTCGCCCTTGGCGCGGCCGGCCATTGGTGCAACTTTTTGCCAGAGCTCTTCGGTAATGAACGGAATGATCGGATGGGCCAGGCGCAGCACGGTTTCCAGTACACGCAGCAGCGTGCGGCGCGTAGCGCGCTGCTGAGCCGGCGTGCCGGTCTGGATCTGCACCTTGGCCAGCTCCAGATACCAGTCGCAGTATTCGTCCCAGACGAATTTGTAGATGGCGTTGGCGATGTTGTCGAAGCGATAGTCGGCAAAGCCTTTCTCCACTTCAGTTTCCACGCGTTGCAGCAGCGAGACGATCCAGCGGTCGGCCTGCGAGAAGTGCAGGTAGCCTTCTGGGCCGCAATCACCGACGCATTCCTGCATGCCGCAGTCCTGGCCTTCGGTGTTCATCAGCACGAAGCGCGTGGCGTTCCAGAGCTTGTTGCAGAAGTTGCGATAGCCCTCGCAGCGGCCCGGGTCAAAGTTGATGCTGCGGCCAAGTGTGGCGAGCGAGGCGAACGTAAAGCGCAGCGCGTCGGCACCGAATGCCGGAATGCCTTCGGGGAATTCCTTGCGCGTGCGCTTCTCGACCTTGGGCGCGTCCTTCGGGCGGCGCAGGCCGGTCGTGCGCTTGGCCAGCAGCGGCTCCAGCGCGATACCGTCGATCAGATCCACCGGGTCGAGCGTGTTGCCCTCGGACTTGCTCATCTTCTTGCCTTCCGAATCGCGCACCAAGCCGTGCACGTAGACGGTGTGGAAGGGCACTTCGCCGGTGAAGTGCAAGGTCATCATGACCATGCGCGCCACCCAGAAGAAGATGATGTCGTAGCCCGTGACCAGCACGGTGGACGGCAGGAAGTGCTTCAGTTCTGGCGTATCGGCCGGCCAGCCCAGCGATGAGAACGGCACCAGCGCGGACGAGAACCACGTATCCAGCACGTCGTCGTCACGTGTGAGCGTGCCGGTGTAGCCCTTGGCCGCCGCTTGGGCCTTGGCTTCTTCTTCGGTACGGCCGACGTATACGTTGCCGGCTTCGTCGTACCACGCCGGAATCTGGTGGCCCCACCACAGTTGGCGCGAGATGCACCAATCCTGGATGTTGTTCAGCCACTGGTTGTACGTATTGACCCACTGCTCGGGTACGAGCTTGATCTTGCCGCTCTGCACGGCGTCCAGCGCCACTTCAGCGATGGAGCGGCCCGGGAAGCGCGTGCCTTCCGGCGCCGGTTTGCTCATGGCGACGAACCACTGATCCGTCAGCATCGGCTCGATCACGACGCCGGTACGGTCGCCGCGCGGCACCATCAGCGTGTGCTTTTTGACTTCAGCCAGCAGGCCCTGCGCTTCGAGGTCTTCGACCATCTTCTTGCGCGCGTCAAACCGATCCATGCCTGCGTACGCGGCCGGAGCATCGGCAACGATCTTCGCGTCGAGCGTCAGGATCGACAACTGCGGCAGCTTGTGGCGCTGGCCCACGGCGTAGTCGTTGAAGTCGTGGCCCGGGGTGACCTTGACCACGCCGGTGCCGAATTCGCGGTCGACATATTCGTCTGCAATCACCGGGATCTTGCGATCGGTCAGAGGAAGGTGAACGAACTTGCCGATGAGGTGGGCGTAGCGCTCATCCTCGGGGTGCACCATCACGGCCGTGTCGCCGAGCATCGTCTCGGGGCGGGTGGTGGCAACCGTCAGGTGGGTCAGTCCGCGCACAGCGTCCGGTTCGGCCAGCGGATAGCGGATGTGCCACAGCGAGCCTTCTTCCTCTTCGCTCACCACTTCCAGGTCGGATACGGCAGTGCCGAGCACCGGGTCCCAGTTGACCAGGCGCTTGCCGCGGTAGATCAGGCCCTGCTCATACAGACGCACGAAGACGTCGCTGACCGCGCGCGACATCTTCGGGTCCATCGTGAAATATTCGCGCTCCCAGTCGATCGAAGCACCCATGCGGCGCACCTGGCGCGTGATGGTCGAGCCCGATTGCTCCTTCCATTCCCACACCTTCTCGACGAACTTCTCGCGGCCCATGTCATGGCGCGACACGCCTTGGGCATCCAGCTGGCGCTCGACGACGATCTGCGTGGCAATGCCAGCGTGGTCGGTGCCCGGTACCCACAGCGTATTGGCGCCGGCCATGCGCGCGTGGCGCGTCAGGCCATCCATGATGGTCTGGTTGAACGCGTGGCCCATGTGCAGCGTGCCCGTCACGTTCGGCGGCGGAAGCTGGATACAGAAGTCGGGCTTGCCGGCTTCGAGCGTCGCGCGGGAGACGCCCATCGCTTCCCAAGCCGCGCTCCACTTCTGCTCGATGGTGGCGGGTTCGAAACTCTTGGCGAGGGACTGGTTTTGATCGGTCATGCTGACAGGGCGCGCAATCGGCGTAAAAAGACGTTTGGCCCAGGAAAATGGCGGGCGAAAGCTTGGAATTATACGGCGTGTCGATGTCCGGCACGGGCGAAGCGGCGAATGCGGCCGGTATAATTTCAGGATTCTGCCGAGGCTCCTCCCGCATGTCCGACCTGCTCGCCAATCTGAACCCCGAACAACGCGCTGCCATCACCCTTCCCGATGAATCGGCGCTGATCCTGGCGGGGGCTGGCAGCGGCAAGACGCGCGTGTTGACCACCCGCATTGCGTGGCTGATCCAGAGTGCGCGGGTGTCGCCGTCGGGTGTGCTGGCCGTCACGTTTACGAACAAAGCGGCCAAGGAAATGACGGCCCGCCTGCAGGCCATGCTGCCGATCAACACGCGCGCCATGTGGATCGGCACGTTCCACGGCCTGTGCAACCGGTTGCTGCGCGCGCATTACCGCGATGCCGGCTTACCGCAGACGTTCCAGATTCTGGACACGCAAGACCAGCTTTCCGCCGTGAAGCGCTTGCTCAAGTCGCTCAATATCGACGACGAGAAATTCCCGCCAAAGAACGTCCAGTACTTCATCAATGGCGCCAAGGAGCAGGGCTTGCGCGCGGGCGATCTGGAAATCGCCAACGAATACGACCGCCGCATGGCCGACCTCTACGCCGCTTACGACGCGCAATGCCAGCGCGAAGGCGTGGTCGATTTTGCCGAACTGCTGCTGCGCTGCTACGAACTGCTGCGCTACAACGACGCCATCCGCGCGCACTATCAACGGCGCTTCAAGCACATCCTGGTTGACGAGTTCCAGGATACGAACAAGCTGCAATACGCCTGGCTGAAGATTCTGGCCGGCCTCGGCGAGCCCGGTGTCACGCCCAACGCTATCTTCGCGGTGGGCGACGATGATCAGAGCATCTACGCGTTTCGTGGTGCCAACGTTGGCAATATGGTCGACTTTGAACGTGAATTCCGTGTCGAGCATCGGATCAAGCTGGAGCAGAATTATCGCTCGCACGGCCACATCCTCGATACCGCCAATCACCTGATTTCGCACAACACGCGTCGGCTGGGAAAGAACCTGCGTACCGATGCTGGCCACGGCGAGCCGGTGCGTGTCTACCAGGCCGCGACGGATGGACAAGAGGCCGGTTGGATCGTCGAAGAAATCCGCGACCGTATTGCCAGCGGTACGGCGCGTTCGGAAATCGCCATCCTCTATCGCAGCAACGCGCAGTCACGAGTGATCGAGCACGCGCTGTTCTCGGCCGGCATCGCCTACAAGGTGTACGGCGGCCTGCGCTTCTTCGAGCGCGCGGAAATCAAGCACGCGCTGGCGTACATCCAGCTGCTGGAGAACTCGGATAACGATGCTGCGTTTGGCCGCGTGGTAAACTTTCCGGCGCGTGGCGTAGGGGCGCGCTCCCTCGAGCAGTTGCAGGATGCGGCGCGGCTGTATGGCATCTCGCTCGCAGCGGCGGTGCCGTATCTTACGGGCGCGGCGGGCACCAAGTTGTCGGCGTTTGTCCGTCTGATCGAACAGATGCGTGCCGACACGCGCCAGATGACGCTGCCCGAGATCGTCCAGCACGTCATCCACGCCAGTGGCCTGATCACGCATTACCAGGGCGAGAAGGAAGGCCAGGACCGCATCGAGAACTTGCAGGAACTGGTCACCGCAGCCCAAGCCTTCGTTGCCGAAGAAGGCTACGGCGTCGACGCGATTGCGACCGCGCTGCCGGTGCGCCACGACGCCATGCTTCGCATCGAAGGCGGCGAGATCGATACCGCCTCTGAACTCGTGACCGACGAGACGCCCGCGGAGATGACGCCGCTGGTCGCGTTTCTTACGCACGCCTCGCTCGAAGCAGGCGACAACCAGGCCCAGGCCGGCCAGGATGCCGTGCAGATGATGACCGTGCATGCGGCCAAGGGGCTGGAGTTCCACGTCGTCTTCATCACTGGGCTGGAAGAAGGCCTGTTCCCGCACGAAAACAGTCAGATGGAGAAGGACGGCCTGGAGGAAGAGCGCCGCCTGATGTATGTGGCGATTACGCGCGCGCGCGAGCGGTTGTATCTGTCGTTCGCGCAAAGCCGCGTGCTGCACGGACAGATTCGCTACCACATCCGCTCACGCTTCTTTGACGAACTCCCCGAAGAAACGCTGAAGTGGCTGACGCCGCAGCACTCGGGTTATCAAGCCACCCGCCGTGTGCAAGGCGATTCCGCCTGGGGCAAGGATTGGTTCAAGCGCCCCGAGCGCGGCGATGACGACGCCTACACCGGCCGCCCGACCGGCGGCATGGACACCGGCAAGAACTACGCCGATGCCAAGCGCGCAGAGGCCACGGGCTTCCGCGTGGGCCAGTCGGTGTTCCACAACAAGTTCGGGGAAGGCGTCATCACGACGCTCGAAGGCGAGGGCGCCGAGGCGCGCGCTCAGATCAAGTTCAACCGCCACGGGGTGAAGACGCTGGCGTTGGGCATCGCCAAGCTGGACCCGATCAACTGAGCGTCGATCGGGCCATCGGGCCGATCAGGCCGCTGTGTCAGTCGTCTGGCCGGCGGCCTGTGTCACGTTGAAACAACCGCGGTAAGTGGCATAGAACGAGCAGTACAGCACCGCCATCACCAGAATCCGGTACGGCGTGGCGATGATCGGGGCGATGTTGTTGGCGCCGCTCGACGCGAACAGCGCATCGATGAACAGCGGCACGGCGATCAGCAAGATTGCGACGAGCACGCCGTACACGATGAAGGCCGCCCGATTGCGCCACACGGTCATCCAGCTGAAGAACAGCGCCTTGCCGACCGGGATGCCGTGCCATGCCACCAGCAACGGCGCAAACCAGAACAGCACCGCCACCGGGATGTACAGCACCGAGCCCATCACCATGGCGAGGTAGAACTCGCGGATGGCCTCAGTCGTGAGCGGTTTGTCGCTGACGACGGTCATGAGCGTGTCAACGTCCACCATCGTCATCAGCACGCCGCTGACTACAAGTACCAATGCGCCATAGATGCCGCCAAGCTTGAGCAGGCTGCGCATTGCATCCTTGCCGTATGCGCGAAAGCCCGCGATGAGCGATGCCGGCCCGACGCGCTTGCCTGCTACCGTATCGCGGCAGGCCGACATGAAGCCCACGAAGATGGCCGGATTCACCAGCAGGATGGCAAAAACACCAATCGGTGGCACCAGCAGCATCAGCAGGTTGACCGCAAACAGGTAGATGAAGAGCAGCAGCAAAAACCCGATCGGGTTCTTGCGAAACAGCCACGCACCCTGGCGCAGCCAGACGTAGCCTTGCTTGGCCGGTACTTCAATCAGTTGCATGGTTGGGGAAGATCCAGAGTCAGGGCGCTCGCGCCAACCCGTTCACGGAGCACGCGCTCGAAGTGGGTGGGGTCATGTGGCTTGAGCAGTTCGGCGTCGCGCGGCAGATAGAAATCCCACAGGCGCGAGACCCAGAAACGATAGGCTGCGGCACGCAGCATGTCTTGCCAGTGCCGCGATTCGGCGTCTGTGAACGGACGCACGGCGTGATAGGCGTGTAGCATGGCCTGTGCCCGTTCGGCATCCAGCACGCCCGTGGCTAGGTCGATGCACCAGTCATTCACGGTGACGGCCACGTCGAAGAGCCACTTGTCGACACCGGCAAAGTAAAAGTCGAAGAAGCCGCCCAGGCGTTCCGGCTGGCCATCGGCGGCCGGCTCGAACAGCACGTTGTCGCGGAAGAGATCGCAATGGCACGGGCCTTCGGGCAGCGCGGCGTAGTCGGCGCTGGCGAAGAAGCGTTGTTGATGCGCGAGTTCGTTTTCCAGAAGCGCGCGCGTGTCGCCGTGCACGAAGGGCACGACGTCGGGCACGACTTCGTTCCACCATGGCAGGCTGCGCAGGTTCGGCTGATGGCGTGGATAGTCGCGCCCCGCCAGATGCATGCGCGCGAGCATGTCGCCGACGATGGCGCATTCCGACACCGCGGGCGCCAGGTTCGAGCGGCCCGCCAGGCGCGTCACGATAGTCGCCGGCTTGCCGTTGAGCGTGCGCAGAATCTCGCCGTCGCGCCCCGGAATCGGTGCCGGCACGCTGATGTCGTGCTGCGCCAGATGCTGCATCAGATACAGGTAGAACGGCAGTTGCTCGAACGTCAGCCGCTCGAACAGGGTGACGACGTATTCGTGCGTCTGCCCATCCTTTTCCGTTGTCAGGAAGAAGTTGGAGTTTTCGATTCCGGACGGGATGCCGCGAAATGCGCGCACGGCGCCCACATCGTATTGGTCCAGCCAGAGGGAGATCTCGGCGTCGGAGACCGGGGTGAAAACAGCCATGCTTCAGGAACAGGAAACGGGTGGAGGGAAAGCGGGCCGGTCCACCGAGGAGCCGGCCTGCAGGCGCCGCGGTTGCGGCACAGGCTTAGAACTTCAGGACGTTGACCGAGGGCACACGGTCGATATCGCCGCGCTCGCGGATACGCGGCGAGCTGTCTTCCGGCTTGCTCAGGTTGTACGACGTGCCCATGCCCGACTTGACATGGATATCCGGCGCCTGGCCCTTCTGGAAGCGGTATTCCTCCACCTGCGTACCGTCGTTGTCGCGGTAGTCGAAGCTCGGCTTGACGCGCTCGTTGTGGATCGCGCCGTGGGTCGGCTTGGAAATCGGCTGATTGTTGATCGCCTTGACGTCCGGCAGGTCCAAACCGGCGCTGTCGGAGGTCACCTCGGCGTGCGCAGGCAGGGCGAGGAAAAAAATGGCGCCTGCCATCACCCCAGCGTGGCGCATCAGGCGCGCGGCATTGGCAAAGCCGGAGTGGACGGGGGCGGGCGGGTGAAGCAGCGAATCCATCATGGACTCCGGCGGGTGATCTGAGACCCTACATTCTAGCAGTCCAGCCTCCCGCCATCGTCCGTTCGCGTGGCGCCAAATGCCACACCCAAGATTACAGATAGAACATTTCTTCCTTGGGCGGAATCGGCGAGGTGCCTTCGCGCTTTTCGTAGAACTCGTAGACGGCGTCGAGCGCGTCCTTGGGTTCGTCGACGATGCGCATGATGTCCAGGTCGTGCTCGGCAATCAAGCCCATTGGCAGCAGCGTAAAGCGGAACCAATCCAGCAGGCCCTTCCAGAAATGACTGCCGAACATGACCACCGGCACACTGCGCGACTTGCCCGTCTGGACGAGCGTGAGCACTTCAGCCAGTTCATCGAGCGTGCCGAAACCTCCGGGCATGACGATGAACGCATCCGAGTTCTTCACGAAGGTGACCTTACGCGTGAAGAAATGGCGGAAGCGCATCGATATGTCCTGGTACCGATTGCCTTGCTGTTCGTGCGGCAGTTCGATGTTCAGGCCGACGCTGGCTGACTTGCCGGCGTGCGCGCCCTTGTTGGCCGCTTCCATGATGCCGGGGCCCCCGCCGGAGATGACGGCGAAGCCCGCATCCGAGAACAGCCGGGCGATTTCGATGGTGCGTTCGTAGTACGGCGAATCCTCGCGCAGGCGTGCGCTGCCGTAGATCGAGACGGCCGGGCGGATCTCCGAAAGGTACTCGGTCGCCTCGATGAACTCTGCCATAATCGTGAACATCTGCCAGGAGGCGCGCGCTTTCTTTGCGGTGGCGCGTTCTTCGTCGGCGAGTGCCCGCAGGCTGGGGATCATCTTGCGATCGGTACGGCCGTGTGTCGCGTCAGTTTGGGGCTCGTGTTCAACGCCCACTGTCACGTTGACGTCCATGTCGGCCGTGGTGGCCTGGCGCGAGGGGCTCACACCGGTCAGTTCAGCCGCCGAAACCTCCGTCGCGGAAGCACCAGCAGCCTGCTTTGCCATGCCGCCTTCAGCAGAAGCGCCATTATCGGAAACGCCTTTTGGCGTTCCAGTCACTTTAGAGTCCATGGGAATGTCGGAAAGTCAAGAAACGCTGTTGCTCGTCGATGGCTCGAGTTATCTATACCGTGCCTATCACGCACTGCCCGACTTGCGAAACGGAGAAGGGTTTCCTACGGGGGCCATCTACGGCATCGTGAACATGCTGCGCAAACTGCGCAACGACTATCCGGCCAAGTATAGCGCTTGCATTTTCGACGCCAAAGGCAAGACCTTTCGCGACGACCTCTATCCGGCCTACAAGGAGCATCGCGCGCCCATGCCCGATGACCTGCGCGCGCAGATCGAACCGATCCACGAAGCCGTACGGGCATTGGGTTGGCCCATCCTGGTGGTTGAGGGCGTCGAGGCCGACGATGTGATCGGTACCCTGGCCGAACGGGCGGCTCGCGAAGGCGTCCGGACCATCGTCTCAACGGGCGATAAGGACCTCGCCCAACTGGTGAATGACCACGTCACGCTGGTCAACACGATGACCAACGAAACGCTCGACCCCGCTGGCGTGTTGGCCAAGTTTGGCGTGCCGCCCGAGCGCATCGTCGACTATCTTTCGCTGATTGGCGACACCGTGGACAACGTGCCGGGGGTGCCGAAGGTCGGTCCGAAAACTGCGGTGAAATGGTTGTCGGAATTCGGCACGCTCGACGACGTCATGGCGCGCGCGGGCGAGATCAAGGGCGTGGTGGGCGACAACCTTCGCAGCACGCTTGAGTGGCTGCCCAAGGGCCGCGAGCTGCTGACAGTGAAGCTCGACTGCGACCTCAGCAAAGAAGTACCGACATTCGATGCGCTGATCGACGGCGGCGAAGACAAATCCAAGCTCGTCGATTTCTTCTCTCGATACGGCTTCAAGACGTGGCTGCGCGAAGCTTCTGGGGAAGCACTGCCCGACACGCGAAGCGTGGGCGCCGCGCGCAAGGCCGCGACGCCGGTGAAGAACTACGCCGGCGAGGCTGCGCAACTGCAAGCCCAGGCCACCCTGTTCGACGTGGAAGCGCCGCCCGACGAGATCAAGTATGAGACGGTGACGACCGAAGCGCAGCTCGAATCATGGATGCAGCGCCTGGATGAAGTGGACCTCGTCTGCATCGATACCGAGACGACATCCATCGACCCGATGCTTGCGCAGTTGGTTGGTATTTCGCTGTCGGTCAAGCCGGGCGAGGCTTGCTACATTCCGGTGGCGCATCGCGGCCCCGATGTGGCCGGGTTTGATGCAGCGGCGCAGCTCTCAAGGGACACCGTGCTCGCGCGCATGAAGTTGTGGCTTGAAGATGAATCGCGCAAGAAGGTCGGCCAGCATCTGAAGTACGACGCGCATGTGTTTGCCAACCACGGCATCGCGCTGCGCGGCATCGAGCACGACACGATGCTCGAATCGTACGTGCTCGAATCCCACCGCAATCACGGCATGGACGCCCTGGCCGAGCGCGTGCTGCACTTGAAGACGATCACCTACGAAGCCGTGTGCGGCAAGGGTGCGTCGCAGATCGGCTTTGATGAGGTGCCCCTCGATCGCGCGACCGAATACGCGGCGGAGGACGCCGATATCACGCTGCGTCTGCATCGCACGCTGTTCCCCAAGGTGGCCGAAGACGACAAGCTGCGCTACGTCTACGAGCAGATCGAAATGCCGACCTCCATCGTGCTGCAGAAGATGGAGCGCAACGGCGTGCTGATCGATGCCGACCGCCTGGCCAAGCAGAGCAACGAGCTGGGCTTGCGCCTGATCGATCTGGAGGCCGAGGCGCACAAGCTTGCGGGTCAGCCGTTCAACCTCGGCTCGCCCAAGCAGATCGGCGACATCTTCTTCAACCAGATGAAGCTGCCGGTCATCAAGAAGACCGCGAGCGGTGCGCCGTCGACCGACGAAGAAGTGCTGCAGAAGCTGGCAGAAGACTACCCGCTGCCGAAGCTGCTGCTCGATTACCGGGGCCTGGCCAAGCTTAAGTCCACCTACACCGACAAGCTGCCGAAGATGGTCAACCCGCGCACTGGCCGGGTCCACACCACCTACGGTCAGGCGACGGCGGTGACGGGCCGTCTGGCCTCGACCGATCCGAACCTGCAGAACATTCCGGTGCGCACGGAAGAAGGGCGACGCATCCGCGAAGCGTTCATCGCGCCGGAGGGCAGCGTGATCGTGTCGGCCGACTACTCGCAGATCGAACTGCGCATCATGGCGCATCTGTCACAGGACGAAGGCTTGATGCGTGCGTTCCGCGAGGGCCAGGACGTGCACCGCGCCACGGCCGCCGAAGTGTTCAACGTGACGCCGCTGGAGGTTTCGCCCGACCAGCGCCGTGTGGCGAAGGTCATCAACTTTGGCCTGATCTACGGCATGAGCGCGTTCGGGCTGGCCAGCAATCTAGGCATTGGGCGCGACGCTGCCAAGCTTTATATCGATCGCTACTTCGCCCGCTACCCCGGCGCCGCGAGCTACATGGAAGAAACCCGCCAGAGTGCGCGCGAGCAAGGCTACGTGGAGACTGTTTTCGGCCGTCGCCTGTGGCTGCCGGATATCAACGGCGGCAACGGCCCACGTCGTCAGGCTGCCGAGCGCGCCGCCATCAACGCGCCGATGCAAGGCACGGCGGCTGACCTGATCAAGCTGTCGATGCTGGCTGTGCAAGGTTGGCTCGAGGCCGAGGCGATGCGCTCGCGCCTTGTCATGCAGGTGCACGATGAATTGGTGCTGGAAGTCCCGCAGGACGAACTGGCCGTGGTGCGCGAGCGTCTGCCCGAGCTGATGTGCAGCGTCGCAACGTTGCGCGTGCCTCTGGTGGCCGAAGTTGGCGTGGGTGCCAACTGGGAAGAGGCGCACTGACGCAATCGCTTGCCGCCTGAGCGCCGCCCTGTAATACAAGGCGTGGCGCCGGTTTGCCTGCCGAGGCAGCCTGCGGAGGGCCTTGGCATGCGGTTGTCATGATTCGCCATATCCATGCGTGCGGGGTTGCGGTGAATTTTGCGTTGCAGCAGACTGCACCTGACAGATCACGTGATCGAAAAGATTCAACGGCTCCAGGAGAGGCACATGGCAGGGCAGACGGATGGCGCAGGCGAGGCGAACGGGCCGCGCATTGTGGTGGTCGGCGGGGGCGCTGGCGGGTTGGAACTCGCAACGCGGCTGGGCGACAAGCTCGGCAAGCGCGGCGCAGCGCAGGTCATTCTGGTCGACCGCAACCCCACACACATCTGGAAACCGCTGCTGCATGAAGTTGCCGCCGGCAGCATGGATCCGAACACGCATCAGCTCGAATATGCGGCGCAGGCGCGCTGGCACGGCTTCGAATTCCAGCAGGGCGAGCTGAAGGGCCTCGATCGTGTCGCCAAATCCATCATCGTGTCCGGATGCGTTGACGCCGACGGCACCGAGGTGCTGCCCGAGCGCGCAATCGCGTACGACACGCTGGTGCTGTCCATCGGTAGCGTGACGCATTTCTTCGGCGTGCCGGGCACGGCCGAGCACGCCATCGCCCTCGACACCGCATGGCAGGCCGAGCGCTTCCGCCGCAGGCTCATTGCAGCGTGTATGCGCGCACAGAACGGTATGGGCGATGCGCGTCCGCAGGTGGACATCGCCATCGTCGGTGCGGGTGCCACGGGCGTGGAACTGTCGGCAGAGTTGCGCAACACCGCCCACGTGTTGGCCGCATATGGCCTGCACAAGCTGGACCCGCGCCACGACATCCGCATCCATTTGATCGAGGGCGGCCCGCGCATTTTGCCGGTGCTCAAGGAGCGCATTTCGGCAGCGACCACCAAGCTGCTGCACAAGCTCGACGTGGACGTCGTCACCAGCGAACGTGTGACGGAAGTCACCGCCAGCGCCGTCAACACGGCCAGCGGCAAGTCCATTCCGGCGGATCTGACCGTGTGGGCTGCAGGCATCCGTGCACCGTCGGTGCTGGGCGAACTGGGGTTGCCGGTGAACAAGCTGGGTCAGATTGTCGTCTCGCGCACGCTGCAGGTGGAAGGCGACGACTCGATCTACGCCTTTGGCGATTGCGCAAGCTGCCCGTGGCCCGAGGCGTCGACCAGCGTGCCGCCGCGTGCGCAGGCTGCACATCAGCAGGCCACCTATCTTTTCGACGCGTTGCGCAAGCGCATGGATGGCAAGCCGGTCCAGCCGTTCGCGTTCAAGGATCTCGGCTCGCTGGTCTCGCTCGGCCATTTCAGCGCGGTCGGCAGCCTGATGGGCGGGCTGATCGGCGGATCGATGTTCATCGAAGGCCTGATGGCACGGCTGATGTACACGTCGCTGTATCGCATGCACGTTCTGGCGCTGCACGGTTGGGTGCGCATGTCGGTGGATACGGTCATGCACTGGCTACGCAGCAAGACGAATCCGCGGGTCAAGCTGCACTAGGCTGTTCCCTGTACTTGTGCTGGTTGCCTGGCTCGGCAGCAATGCAACCGCTTCGGTAGACTAGCCGCTTCGTTCACCGTAACCGCCCGAGGGCGCGAGGAGAGTGCGATGCAGCTTGATGCAGAAGTGGAGAGCCTGGTACCCGGCCGCAGCTTTGACCGTCGCGGCTTCATGAAGACGGCACTGGGCTCGGCCTTTGCGGCTGCGGTGCTGCCGGTGTCTGCGCAGACGATCCATACCGATTTCAACGGGCTGACGGCGGGCGAGGTAACTGTGCTCGTCGGCGATTTCAAGATGCCGGCCTATCGCGCCCAGCCAGAAGGCAAGACGAAGCTTCCGGTGGTGATTGTCGTCAGCGAGATCTTTGGCGTGCACGAATACATTGCCGATATCTGCCGGCGCTTTGCCAAGCTCGGCTATCTGGCGATCGCGCCTGAGTTGTTTGTGCGCCAGGGCGATCCGCGTGCTTACGGCACGGTCCAGGAAGCCGTCGCCAACGTGGTATCCAAGGTGCCGGATTCGCAGGTGGCGGGCGATATCGACGCCACGATCGCATGGGCTCAGGAAAACGGTGGCGACGCGGCACGTATAGGCATCACCGGTTTCTGCTGGGGCGGACGTCACGTCTGGTTTGCCGCGGAGCGCAATCCCAGCATCAGGGCTGCAGTGTCTTGGTACGGGCCGCTGAAGGGCAATCCGAATCCGCTGCAACCGGCTTCGCCCATCGACAAGGTGGACGAATTGAAGGCGCCCGTGCTGGGCCTCTACGGCGCGAAGGACACCGTGATCACGGAAGACGTGCGCGACACGATGAAAACCGCGTTGGAAAAGTCCAAGAACCCCAAGGCGCACGCATCGCGCATCATCGTGTACCCGAATTCCGGCCACGCGTTTCACGCCGATTACCGCCCGAGCTATGTGAAAGCCGACGCGGAAGATGGCTGGAAGAAGTGCCTCGCCTGGTTCAAGGATCACGGCGTGGTTTAGCACCTCAACGCGTCGAATACGAAAGGCCCTAGCAACTACCTCGGGCTTTTTCTTTTGGCTGCGCTGGCAAAGGTCGATAAAGCGGCATACAATTCGCCCTTCTTGCAACTCTGTTGCGTTTATTGGCTCCCGCTGCGTCACCTCTGCATGACCTTCGATACCACCCTGTTAGGCATTCTCTTGGCCACCGCGCTGTCTGGCATCGGCAGCATGGCGGGCGCCGCCGTGCTGTCATTGACGGTGCTGTCGCGCATGGTCGATCGGATGGTCAGCTTTTCGGTGGGCGTGCTGCTGGCCACGTCGCTGCTGCATTCGCTGCCGGAGGCGTTCGAATCGCATCGCGGTATCGAGCCCAACACGCATGCGTTGTTCGCCACGTTGCTGGCCGGGTTGTTGGGTTTCTTCCTGCTGGAAAAGATCTCGCTGATCCGCCATTCACACCATCACGAGGGCGATGGTCACGGACATCACCACGGCCATGACAGGCAGGAAGCTGGCCGCAGCGGCCTGATGATCCTGGTGGGCGATGGCTTGCATAACTTTTCGGACGGCATCGTCATTGCGGCGGCGTTCCTGGCGGACACCAAGGTAGGCATCGTCACCGCGCTGGCGATTGCCGCACACGAGATTCCGCAAGAGATCGGCGACTTTATGGTGCTGCTCAACGCCGGGTTCACCAAGACGCGCGCCTTTGTCTACAACCTGCTCTGCAGTGTTTGCGCGCTGGTGGGCGCGGTGCTCGGCTACTACTTGCTGGACCGCCTGACGTCGTGGATTCCATACGTGCTGGTGGTGGCGTCGAGCAGTTTCATTTACATCGCCGTGTGCGATCTGATGCCGCAGATGAAGCGCCGGCCGCGCTGGCAGGAATCGGCGGTGCAGGTCGCATTGATTGCAGCGGGCATCGCGATGATCTTTCTGCTGACCGAAGGTTTGCACGGTCACGCGCACTGAGGTGCCGCATTCGCTTCAAGAAAAAAAAGCCCGGTTGATGCCGGGCTTTTTGCTGCACGCCAGATTCGCAGATTACGGATTCGGCCCCGTCGCCACGGGGCGCGATGGGTCGCTGCACCACTCGCTCCACGAGCCGGCGTAGAGCGCTGCGCCCGTCAGGCCGGCGATCTCCATGGCCAATGCGTTGTGGCAGGCGGTTACGCCAGAGCCACATTGCAGCGTCGCGTCTTGCGGCCGGGCACCGGCCAGCACGCCATCAAACTCGGCACGCAATTGTTCCGCAGGCTTGAACGTGCCGTCAGCCTGCAGGTTGTCGCGGAAGAAGCGATTGCGTGCGCCCGGGATGTGGCCGCCAACGGGGTCGAGCGTTTCGTTCTCGCCACGGTAGCGGTCGGGGGCGCGGGCATCGACGACGGGCTTGTCGGCGTGGCCCAGGTATTTCTGCACGATATCCGCAGTCACCATCTGCACGAGCGACGGCTTGCGCGTGATGTTGCCGGGCGTGGCGTTGAGCTGCGGTTCTTCGGGCACGATCTGGTCGATGGGGAAGTGCGCGGCTTCCCAGGCCTGCAGGCCGCCATCTAGCACGGCCGCATCGGTATGGCCGACCCAGCGCAGCAGCCACCACAGGCGCGCGGCGTACATGCTGCCCTGGCGGTCATATGCGACGACTTGCGTGTCGTCGTTGACGCCCAGTGCCTGCAGGCGCGCAACCAGCGCTTCTGCATCGGGCAGCGGGTGGCGGCCGTTCGTGCCGGTTTTGGGGCCCGACAGTTCGTTGTCGAGGTGCATGTAGAAGGCGCCGGGCACATGGCTGGCGTGATACGCATCGCGCCCAGCGGCAGGGTTGGCGAGGTCAAAACTGCAGTCAATGACGACCACCGCTTCGGGCGCGCCCTGCTGCAGTGCGGCCAGTTGCGGTGCGGTGATGAGGGTGGCGTAGTGAGCGCGTTCGCTCATGGCGGCAATCTCCTGGGTCGATCAAATTTCCGGGTGAATCTCGGCTTCCGGGCCGGACACGGCTGTCTGCGGCGTCGGATGCTCGGTGCCCGACTGACGGGCGCGCATGACGGTAGTCACGATGCCGCTGCCGATGATGAGTGCCATGCCCGCCCACGACAGCGCGTTCAGGTGGTCATTCCACAGCAACATACCCCACCCGCTCGCAAAGACGATGCCGGTGTATTGCAGGTTAGCAGTCAGCAGCGTGTTACCGCGTTTGTAGGCACGCGTCATGGCGGTCTGGCCCAGCGTGGCCAGAAGCCCGACCGCCAGCAACAGGCTGGCGCTGTGCCACGTATGGGGCTGCGCGCCGCCGATCAGCATCCAGACGCCGCCGGCAATCGCGCTTACCAGAGAAAAATAGAACACGATGCGTGCCTCGTTCTCGCCCAGGTCGCCCAGTTGGCGGACCTCCACATAGGCGAGGGCCGTGAACACGCCCGACACAAGCCCCACCATGCCGCCGGCAAGTTGAGATGGCCCGCCGCCCACGCTCGGTTGCAGCAGGCACAGCACACCGACAAACGACATCAGGATTGCAACCACCATTTTCTTGTCGGCGCCCGCGGCTTTGCCGGCCATTGCCGCACCCGCGCCGATGATCAGTGCAATCCACACCGGCGACATGTAGTTCAGCGTCATGGCCGTCGCCAGCGGCAGCAGGCTGATCGACGTGAACCACAGCAGGAGAGACGTCACGCCGAACACGCTGCGCTTGATGTGCGCCATGAGGTAGGGCGTGCGGATGCCCGCGCCGGTCTTGGCCAGGATGGCGCCCATCAGCGTCATGCCGATCACGCTGCGGTAGAACACGATCTCGCCGGTGCTGTAATGCGCCGAGGCCAGTTTTACGCACACGCCCATCGCCGAGAAGGCGAATGCGGCAAGGATCATCCACAGCGATTGGCGAGAGGAGCTGTCGGCCGTCTGGGCGGCAGTCTGAGCAGCGGTAGCAGTGTCGGCAGGCATGGCGAGGGGCGAGGGCGAAAAAAAACGGTGCGGCCTGTGAGGGCTGCACCGTTCCTATTGTGACGCGGAAGCCGGCGGATGCCTACCTTCAGTCGTCGCCTAGTAGTCCATCACGCGTCGATACCACTCGTGGAAGTGCTGCATGCCGTCTTCCATGGGCGATTGGTACGGGCCAACTTCGCTGGTGCCGCGCTTGAGCAGGGCGAGGCGTCCGGCGTCCATGCGCTCGGCGATCTCGTCGTCCTCGATGCACGTTTCCATGTAGGCGGCGCGCTCGGCTTCAACGAATTCGCGCTCAAACAGCACGATCTCTTCCGGATAGTAGAACTCGACCACGTTGCGCGTCTTGGTCGGGCCCATCGGATGCAGCGTCGACACCACGAGGACGTTCGGATACCACTCGACCATCACGTTCGGGTAATACGTGAGCCACACCGCGCCGTACTTCGGCATCTCGCCGTTGTTGAAGCGCAGTACGGCGTCATGCCACTTCTGGTATGCCGGCGTGCCCGGTTTGCGCAAATTCGCGTGGATGCCGACCGTCTGCACGCTGTGCCACTCGCCAAATTCCCATTCCAGGTCGTCACACGAGACGAACTGGCCCAGGCCTGGGTGGAAGGGCACGACGTGGTAGTCCTCGAGGTACACCTCGATGAAGGTCTTCCAGTTGTAGTTGCAGTCGTGCACCTCGACGTGGTCGAGCATGTAGCCGGAGAAGTCGAGATCGCGCGCCACGCCCAGGCGGGCGAGGTCTTCGCGCACATCGCGCTTACCCTCGAAGAGCAGACCATTCCAGTTCTGCAGAGGTGAGCGGGACAGACGCACGCATGGTTGCTTCTCGAAGTGCGGTGCGCCCAGCAGGTCGCCCTGCAGGTCGTATGTCCAGCGATGCAGCGGGCAGACGATGTTCTGGGCATTGCCGCGCCCATTGAGCATGATTGCCTGCCGATGCCGGCACACATTGGAGAGCAGTTCGACGCCGTTCGGGTTGCGCACCAGCACGCGGCCTTCGGCCTCGGCAGCAAGCGTGTGATAGTCGCCAACTTCCGGGACCATCAACTCATGGCCGACGTAACCGGGGCCATGTTTGAACAGACGTTCGATTTCAGTTTGATACAGCGCCTCGTCGAAGTAAGCAGAGACGGGCAACTGGGTTTCAGACGGCACTAAATTCAGTGCGGCGCTGAGATTGGACATTATCCCCACTCCCAATAACGGTGAAAGCAGTGAACAACCCAACCATCGACAAGATCGATTTGGGAAAGGACGCCATCGGCAGGTGGCCTAGGGTCTGTTGAGGTAGGAAACGAGCGCTTGCTGGCCCCCGCTTGGGCCAACGACCATACGTTCAATGGGCCAACAGACCCAAACCATCGTGCGGAGCGGCGTACACCGGCCCGGCCTTTGGAGGAAAGGGGGCGATTGTACCCCAGAGAAATTGATAAGTCCCTGATTTTCGAACCCTTTCCGCTTCCAGTCACGCGATCGCCGGGCTGACGATGCCCTGCCTTGTCACCGCAAACCGCTATCCCGCCCCTTGCGGGATGTGCGCGGAGCGCACGCGGAATTGCCGTAAAATGCCAGATTGTCCTTTTCTGATTCGCAATCGGCATGCCCCGTGCCTCAAACGACGCCTCCAGCAGCGCGTCCACCACTCCCTCTGCTACGCCCGCTTCCTATGAAGCGGCCATGGCGGAACTCGAAACCCTCGTCGCCAGCATGGAATCCGGTGAATTGCCGCTGGAAGCCTCGCTTGCGGCCTATCGACGCGGGGCGGAGCTGGTCAAATACTGTCAGCAGGTGCTGGAACGCGTCGAGCAGCAGGTGCGCGTGCTTGATGGCGATGCCCTGAAGCCGTTATCCGACGACAGCAGCGCGAACGAGCAGGGCGATGCATGAGTGATTTCGCCGAATGGATGGCGTCTGTGGTCGCGCGCACGGAAAGCGCGCTTGAGCGCGCGCTGCCGGCCGAAACCGTCTCGCCGCAACGCCTGCATGCCGCCATGCGCTACGCCACGCTGGGTGCGGGCAAGCGTGTGCGCCCATTGTTGGCGCACGCCGCCGGTGCGCTGGGCGACGCATCGCCTGAGGCACTCGACGGCGTAAGCTGCGCGGTGGAGATGATCCACGCCTATTCGCTTGTTCACGACGACATGCCGTGCATGGACGACGACGACCTGCGCCGGGGCCGCCCGACCGTACATCGCGCCTATGATGAAGCGACGGCCCTGCTGGTGGGTGATGCCTTGCAGACGCAGGCGTTCATCGTGCTGGCGGAGTTGGGCGCGGTGAGCCCGGCGACGCGTG
Source organism: Ralstonia sp. Ralssp135 (assembly GCF_047304345.1). NCBI lineage: Bacteria > Pseudomonadati > Pseudomonadota > Betaproteobacteria > Burkholderiales > Burkholderiaceae > Ralstonia > Ralstonia sp. Ralssp135. Next base: position 182,956 of record NZ_JBGLYZ010000004.1, on the reverse strand, counting down.
CAGTGTTGGTGGCTGAATTGGCGCGCGCTTCCGGTTCGCTCGGCATGGCGGGCGGTCAGGCGATCGATCTGCAAAGCGTCGGCATTGCGCTGTCTCAGGACGAATTGGAGGCAATGCATCGCATGAAGACCGGTGCCTTGCTGCGGGCGAGTCTGCGGATGGGCGCGCTCTGTGCTGGCGTGAATGCCGCAGCCTTGGAGCAGGTTGATGCTTATGCCGGCGCGGTCGGTCTCGCGTTCCAGGTGGTCGACGACATCCTCGATGTGACCGCCGATACCGCCACGCTGGGCAAAACCGCTGGCAAGGACGAGGCCAACGACAAGCCGACTTACGTGTCCATCCTCGGGCTTGACAAGGCCCGGGCACTGGCCGACGAGCTGCACGCCGCAGCGGGTGCGGCGGTTGCCCAACTTGCCCGCGAATCGGGCAAAGCCCGTACCGATCGATTGGTCGAAATGGCCGACCTGATCGTGCGGCGTGGCCACTGAACAACATTGCACAGACGGTAGAAGTCTTTGCCAAAACGCCTGAGCGGCGGTCCCACATGACGTACGAACTTCTGAACACCATCGACGATCCGGCCGACCTGCGCCGACTGGACCGCCGCCAACTCGGGCCGCTGGCCAACGAGCTGCGCGCCTTCGTGCTCGATTCCGTCTCTCAAACGGGCGGGCACCTGTCGTCGAACCTGGGCACGGTCGAACTGACAATCGCGCTGCACTACGTTTTCAACACGCCGGAAGACCGCATCGTGTGGGACGTCGGCCACCAGAGCTATCCGCACAAGATCCTGACGGGCCGCCGCGACCAGATGGGCTCGCTACGCCAGTTGGACGGCATCTCCGGCTTCCCGCGCCGCAGCGAGAGCCCGTACGACACGTTCGGCACTGCGCACTCGTCCACGTCGATTTCGGCTGCGCTGGGCATGGCCCTGGGCGCCAAGACCAAGGGTGAAGACCGCGTCGCCATTGCCGTGATTGGCGACGGTGCGATGAGCGCCGGCATGGCCTTCGAGGCCATGAACAACGCCGGCGTCTATAAAGACCTGCCGCTGGTGGTCGTGCTGAATGACAACGACATGTCGATTTCGCCACCGGTGGGGGCGCTGAACCGCTATCTGGCGCGGCTGATGAGCGGGCAGTTTTACGCAGCCACCAAGAAGGGCGTGGAAAAGCTGCTGTCGGTGGCGCCGCCGGTGCTGGAGTTCGCCAAGCGCTTCGAGGAACACACCAAAGGCATGTTCGTGCCGGCCACGATGTTCGAGGAGTTCGGCTTCAATTACATCGGCCCGATCGACGGACATGATCTCGAATCGCTCGTGCCGACGCTGCTGAACATCCGCCAGCGCGCACGCGAAGGTGGTGGCCCGCAGTTTCTCCACGTCGTCACCAAGAAGGGCCAGGGCTACAAGCTGGCCGAGGCTGATCCGATCCTCTATCACGGCCCGGGCAAGTTCAACCCGCAAGAGGGCATCAAACCTTCCGGGCGCCCGGCCAAGGTCACGTACACGCAAGTGTTCGGCCAATGGCTGTGCGATATGTCGGCGGCCGACAAGCGGCTGGTGGGCATCACGCCGGCCATGCGCGAAGGCTCCGGGATGGTGGAGTTCGAACAGCGCTTTCCGGACCGCTATTACGACGTCGGCATCGCCGAGCAGCACGCCGTCACCTTTGCAGGCGGCTTGGCGTGCGAGGGGTTGAAGCCTGTCGTCGCCATCTATTCGACGTTCCTGCAGCGTGGCTATGACCAGTTGATCCACGACGTCGCACTTCAGAACCTGCCGGTGGTGTTTGCGCTGGACCGCGCCGGTCTGGTCGGTGCGGACGGCGCCACGCACGCAGGGGCTTATGACATTGCCTACCTGCGTTGCATCCCCAACATGATGGTGATGACGCCGGCCGACGAGAACGAATGCCGCCAGCTGTTGAGCACCGCGTTCGCGCAGGATTGCCCGACAGCAGTGCGCTATCCGCGTGGTGCCGGCACGGGCGTGACCGTGCAGCCGACGCTGGAGCCCCTGCCGTTGGGCAAGGCCGAAGTGCGTCGCGCTTCCACGGCTCCGGCAGGCCAGCGCGTGGCGATTCTGGCGTTTGGCTCAATGGTTGCCCCGGCTTCGGCAGCGGCTGAGCGTTTGGACGCGACCGTCGTCAACATGCGCTTCGTCAAGCCGCTCGATGTGGCCTGCGTGCTCGAAATGGCCCGCACGCACGATTACGTGGTCACCGTGGAGGAAGGCTGCGTGATGGGCGGTGCAGGCAGCGCCTGCCTAGAAGCGCTGGCTGCCGCAGGTGTCGCTACGCCGGTGCTGCAGCTCGGCCTGCCCGACCGCTTTGTCGACCACGGCGATCATGCTGCGCTGCTGGCGCAATGCGGGCTGGATGCCAACGGCATCCTCGCCTCCATCCGCGAGCGTTTTGCCGTACAACCGCGCGCGGCAGCCCCGCGCGTCGCCTGAGGCACTTTGGCTTTCGAGCCATAGGCAGAATCAATCACCCGTATTGCATCCACGGGTATGAGTAGTTGACTGCAGAGGTAGGAAATTTCTTTTACACTCCGCCAGTCTTATTTGTGAATTGTGTGCGCAGTCGCGGGATTGGCCGATTCGATCACTTGAGGGGTGGTCACCGTCAGCCAGGTTCCGCGGTTTCACACTCGTTGCGTACCGGCCGACTGCGATGGCCGGGCGACCGTAAAGGAAACCGATCATGAACGATATGAACCCAGCTTTCGCGATGCCGGACGTGCAGTCCAGCCACGATACCCGCCAGATCCCCATTCAGCGCGTTGGCGTGCGCGGCGTGCGTTACCCGATGTCGCTGCAGACCCCCTCGGGCGTGCAGAACACCGTCGGCACGTACAACCTCGATGTGCATCTTCCGGCTGACCAGAAGGGCACGCACATGTCGCGCTTCGTCGCGCTGCTCGAAGAAGAGCGCGAGCCGTTGAATCTGGCGCAGTTCCAGTTGCTGCTGGAAAAGATGCTGGAGAAGCTCGAAGCCGACGCCGGCCGCATCGAAGTCCACTTCCCGTATTTCGTCAGCAAGACCGCCCCGGTGTCGGGCGTGCAATCGCTGATGGACTATGAAGTGACGATGATTGGCGAAGTGCGCGATGGCCACACTACGGTCCGTGTCAAGGCGCTGGTGCCCGTGACGAGCCTGTGCCCGTGCTCGAAGAAGATCTCGCAATACGGCGCGCACAATCAGCGCTCGCACATCACGATCGACGCCGAGCTGGCCGCCGATACGCCGGTCGAATCGCTGATTCGCATGGCCGAAGAGGAAGCATCGTGCGAACTGTGGGGCCTGCTTAAGCGCCCGGACGAGAAGTTCGTGACCGAGCGTGCGTACGAAAACCCGAAGTTTGTGGAAGACCTGGTGCGCGATATCGCCATGCGCCTGAACCAGGACGACCGCATCGTCGCCTACACGCTGGAAGCCGAGAACTTCGAGTCGATCCACAACCACAGCGCTTATGCGCTGATCGAGCGCGACAAGCGCACCGATAAATAATCGACGCTGTGCACAAAGAAAAAGCCGCTCAACCGAGCGGCTTTTTTCATGCTTGCTGGATACGGATGTCTTCGAGGTCCCAGCGTGGTGTCACGCCGTAGCCGTAGCCGTCCTGCACCTGGGTGGGGTCGGCCTGCAGCCGCATCGCCCCGGCAAAGGCAATCATGGCGCCGTTGTCGGTGCAGAACTGCAGGTCGGGGTAATAGACGCGCAGGCCGCGCTTTTTGCCCTCGGCGTTCAGGCCATCGCGCAACTGGCGGTTGGCGCCCACGCCACCCGCCACGACGATGCGCTTGAGGCCATGTTCGCGTGCCGCGCGCAGCGTCTTCTTGACGAGCACTTCGACGATGGCGTCGACAAACGCGCGTGCAAGGTCGGCGCGCGGCTGGTAGCAAGTCTCGCTGTCGGTCAGGTTGAGCTTGCGAACTTGCGTGAGCACCGCGGTCTTGAGGCCCGCGAACGAGAAATCGAAGTTGCCCGAATGGAGCATCGGCCGAGGCAGGTCGAATACGCCCGGGTTGCCGAATTCGGCCAGGCGCGAGACGGCAGGGCCGCCCGGGTATCCGAGGCCAAGCAGCTTGGCGGTCTTGTCGAAGGCTTCGCCGGCGGCGTCGTCGAGTGTTTCGCCAAGCAGCGTGTATTGGCCGACGCCATCGACGCGCATCAGCTGCGTATGCCCGCCCGAGACGAGCAGGGCCAGGAACGGAAACTCAGGCCGGTCTGCCTCCAGCAGGGGCGAAAGCAGATGCCCCTCCAGGTGATGCACGCCCACCAGCGGTTTGCCGAGCGCGAACGCCAGCGCATTCGCCACGGAAGCGCCCACCAACAGCGCGCCGGCAAGCCCCGGGCCTTTTGTATAGGCAATGGCGTCGATGTCCGCGCGCGCGGCGCCGGCCTTGCCGAGCACCTCTTCGAGCAGCGGAATCACGCGGCGGATGTGATCGCGCGAGGCCAGCTCGGGCACCACACCGCCATATTCGCGGTGCATGGCGATCTGCGAATAAAGCGCATGCGCACGCAGGCCAGCCGCCGTGTCGTACAGGGCGACGCCGGTTTCGTCACAGGAGGATTCGATGCCGAGGACCAGCATGGCAAGCGGGAGTGAGGAATTGCAATGGGAAGGCCGCCGAAGATAGCACAAGTTAAAATGCGCGGTTTCTTCAAGAATAGGGCGGCGCAGCCATCATGATGCGGTGTGATGTAGCGGTGATCGGCGCGGGCGCGGCCGGGATGATGTGCGCGGCTGTGGCCGGGCAGCGCGGGGCCCGCGTTGTGCTGATCGATCACGCGACGAAGCTGGCCGAGAAAATCCGCATCTCCGGCGGCGGGCGCTGCAACTTCACCAACGTCAACGCCGGGCCGGCCAACTATCTGTCGAGCAACCCGCACTTCAGCCGCTCGGCGCTCGCGCGGTACACAGCCCAGGATTTTGTCAGTCTGGTTTCCAGCTACCGCATTCCGTATCACGAGAAGCACAAGGGCCAGCTTTTCTGCGACGACAGCGCGGAAGACATCATCCGCATGCTCGAAACGGAATGCGAGCGGGGCAATGTGACCTGGCGAACCGGCTGCTCCATCGCTGAAATCGGCAAGGACGGCGACGCATATCGTCTGTCGACCAGCGCGGGTGAGATCGTCGCCAACAAGGTGGTGATCGCCACGGGCGGCCTGTCCATCCCCAAGATCGGCGCGACGGATTTCGGGTATCGCATTGCCCGGCAGTTTGGTTTGAAGATCGTTGAGACGCATCCGGCATTGGTGCCGCTCACCTTCAATGCCGAGCATTGGGCGCCGTTCTCGGCATTGTCCGGCGTGTCGATGGAAGTGGATGTGACCGTTGAGCAGCCTGCGGGCAAGGGCGGTCGCAAGGGCAGCGCAACGACGTTCCGCGAAGACTTGCTGCTTACCCATCGCGGGCTGTCCGGCCCAGCCGTGCTGCAGATCTCCAGCTTCTGGAATTCGGGTCAGCCGCTTGTCATCGATCTGCTGCCGGACGCTGACGCCGCGCAGTGGCTGTGCGATGAGAAGTCGGGCTCACGCAAGCAGCTCGGGACGGTGCTGGCGCAGCGCTTGCCGGAACGCGTCGCGCAGGCGTGGTGCGCCACGCACGGTGCCAACCCACATGCGCCGATTGCCGAGTTGCCGGACAAGGTGCTGCGCGTGCTGGGCGGCGCGCTGAACCGCTGGGAGCTGACACCTTCCGGCAGTGAAGGCTATCGCAAGGCTGAAGTGACGCGCGGCGGGGTCGACACGCGGGCGCTGTCCTCCGCCACCATGGAGGCGCAATCTGCGCCGGGCCTGTACTTCATTGGCGAGGTGGTCGACGTGACGGGCTGGCTTGGCGGCTACAACTTCCAGTGGGCCTGGGCCTCGGCCGTGGCGGCGGGGGAGGCTGCCTCCGCCCGCTGATCCCCCACGGATCGGTCCTGGAACTGTTTGGGTTCTGTGCTACGATCAGTGATCCATTTTCAAAGTTTGCAACCCGCTGGGCCCACCGTCCAAGCGGGTTTTGCCGTTTATCGGAGTTCAGAATGTCGCAGTTGTCCCTCAAGGCACAGATCACGGAAGACATGAAGGCCGCCATGCGTGCCAAGGAAGCAGATCGTCTGGGCACGATCCGTCTGTTGCAGGCTGCCATCAAGCAGCGCGAGGTGGATGAGCGCATCGAACTGGATGATGCTGCCGTGCTGGCCGTGATCGACAAGATGCTCAAGCAGCGCAAGGATTCGATCACCGCATTCGAGCAAGCCGGCCGTGACGATCTCGTCGCCAAGGAAGCGGCAGAGGTGGCCGTGCTGCAGGTCTATATGCCCGCGCAACTGTCGGAAGCCGAAGTCGACGCCGCGGTGCGTGACGCCGTGGCCAAGGCCGGCGCAGCTGGCCCGCAAGACATGGGCAAGGTGATGGGCATCCTCAAGCCGGCCCTGGCTGGCCGCGCCGACATGACGCAAGTCTCGGCACGCGTAAAGGCCGCCCTGGCGGGCGCCTGAATCCCCTCCACAGTCGTAGCATCCAAGGGGCGCACCCCGCGTGATCCCGCAGCCGTTCATTGACGATCTGCTCAACCGCGTCGATATCGTCGACGTGGTGGGCCGCTACGTGCAGTTGAAGAAGGGCGGCGCCAACTTCATGGGACTGTGCCCGTTCCATAACGAGAAGTCGCCGTCGTTCTCGGTGTCGCCCACCAAGCAGTTCTATCACTGCTTCGGCTGCGGCGCGCACGGCTCGGCCATCGGCTTCCTGATGGAGTTTTCCGGGCAATCGTACGTCGAGGCCATCAAGGACCTCGCGCAGTCCGTCGGCATGGTGGTGCCCGAAGAGCGCGGTGGCTTGCCGCCCGCTGCCCGCGCCGAGCAGCAAGCCAAGACTGTCGCACTGGGCGACGTCATGGCCCGCGCCTGCGAGCACTACCGCAAGCAACTGCGCAGTGCACCCAACGCCATCCAATACCTCAAAGGCCGCGGACTGACTGGCGAGATTGCCGCGCACTTCGGCCTCGGCTATGCGCCGGACGATTGGCAATCGCTTGAAGCCGTGTTCGGTCCGTATCGCGAAGACGCCACCGCCGCACCGCTTATCGAGGCCGGGCTCGTCATCGAAAGCGAGAAGACCAGCGCCGATGGCTCGCACCGCCGGTACGACCGCTTTCGCGATCGCATCATGTTCCCCATCCGCAATACCAAGGGCGTGGTGATCGGCTTTGGCGGCCGGGTGTTGGGGCAGGGCGAGCCGAAATATCTCAACTCCCCCGAAACGCCGCTGTTCAGCAAGGGCACCGAGCTGTACGGCCTGTTCGAGGCGCGCAACGCCATCCGCGAGTTCGACTATGTGTTGGTCGTGGAAGGCTATATGGACGTCGTCGCGCTGGCGCAGCTGGGGTTTGCCAATGCGGTGGCCACACTGGGCACGGCCTGCACGCCCGTCCACGTGCAGAAGCTGCTGCGGCAGGTCGATACCGTCATCTTCTCGTTCGACGGGGACAGTGCGGGGCGCCGTGCTGCACGTCGTGCGCTCGAAGCGTGCCTGCCGCACGCTACCGACAACAAGACGATCAAGTTTCTCTTCCTGCCCTCTGAGCATGATCCGGATAGCTTCGTGCGGGAAGAGGGCACCGAGGCCTTCGCCCGTGAAGTGCACAACGCGATGCCGCTGTCGCGCTTCCTGCTGCAGGCCGTGACGGAAGACCTCGACATGCGTCAACCCGAGGGTCGTGCCCGCGCGCAATACGAAGCCAAGCCGCTGCTGAGTGCCATGCCTGCCGGCGGCCTGCGCCTCCAGATCGTGCGCGGCCTAGCCGACATGACAGGCACCACGCCCGCCGACATCGAAGCGCTATGCGGCCTTCGCAGCGACCCGGCCCAAGCGGGCCGCATGACACAAAAGCGCCCGCGCGTGGCGCGCACTGCACCCACCGCGTTGGAGCAAAAGGTGCTTCGCCTGCTCATGCGCTATCCCGCACTGGCCGCCCGGCTCGACGCCGATGCCCGCACGCAGTTGACTGCGCCACAATTGCCCCAAGGTGAGGTGTTGGCGGGTTTGCTGGCCGAATGCGATGCTGTCGGTCCGGAAGTGCACTTCGGGGCCTTTGTCGAGCGACTTGGTCAGACGCCCCAGGCCGAAGCTTTTGCCGCGCTGCGTACCGCCGTTCTCCAGGATGACATTGAACTGGAGCCGGCCATTTCCGAATTCGATACCGCCGTGCAAAAGATGCTCGCCGAGCCACTCAAGCGCGAGCTGGAGATGTTGCAGCGCAAGATGGAAGCCGGCCATGCCGGCGACGAAGACAAGGAGCGCCTGCGCTGGCTCGTGGGCGAAATCAGCCGCCGTCGACAGCTCGTGTAGTGCATGGGCTGCAGAGCCAACCGCCAAGCTGGGCGGGCAATTGCGGGTAGCCCCTTGATTTTTCAGGCGAAAACCCGATTTTCGTTTAGACCGGCTTGGTCTGGCGTGCTAGAATAGCCGGTTTGGATTGCAAGTCCTTTTTCCCATTTTTGGGGGAGTGAGCGTGCCCATGGTGAAGGTGAAGACCTCCGCGAAGGCCGGTTCCAAGGCCAGTCCTGCTTCTGATTCTGCCAAGCGATCCTCATCGGCGCGCGGCTCGGGAGGAGGAAAGACCCCAGCGGGAACGGCGAAAGTCGCGAATGGTCGGACCCATATGGGGCAGGCAGGATCGACAGGAGTGAAGGCCACTGCGCCGGCAAAGACGGGGAAAACCCAGCCGCGCCAGACCGCCGATATCGCTGTCGCCGCCAAGACTGTCAAATCGACAGCGCGCACAAAGGGCGCGATCCAATCTTCAACCTCAGGCAAGGTCTCGACGTCGATGAGCACGAGCGCCAGACCTGGCGGCACAGCCGCTTCCGTCGCACTCAAGGGCAAGACAACCACCGTGGCGAAATCGAAAGTTACCGAAGTCGAGAGCAAGCAGACCACTGCCAGCGCAAGCGCAACCAAGACGGGTACTGCTCGTACCAGCACCGCAGCCAAGCCAGCCAAGGCAACCGCGGAAGACACCAAGCGCACCGCCCAGGCAGAGGCCACCCCCACAACTCCTCCCGCGCCCCGCGCCGAGGCAGCAGCCGAGCCCAAGAAGCGCGGCCGCAAGCCCAAGGCAGAGACGCAGGCAGACGACGACAGCAGCACGGACGTGACTGAAGAATTTGACACCCCCGCCGCTCCGGCACCGAAAACCGAAAAGCTGAAGGCCCGTGACCGCAAGGCCAAGGAAAAAGCCCTGCTCAAGGAATTCGCTGCCTCGCAGCAAGGCGGTTCGGAAGAAGAGCTCGAGGCTCGCCGCCAGAAGCTCAAGGCGCTGATCAAGCTGGGCAAATCGCGCGGCTACCTGACCTACGCCGAAATCAACGACCACCTCCCCGACGACATGGTCGACGTGGAGTCGCTGGAAACGTTGGTCGCCACGCTCAACGACATCGGCGTTGCCGTGTACGAGCAGGCGCCGGACGCTGAAACGCTGCTCCTGAACGACAACGCACCTTCCGTGACCACGGAAGAAGAGGCTGAAGAAGAAGCTGAAGCCGCGCTGTCGACGGTTGACTCCGAATTCGGCCGCACGACCGACCCGGTCCGCATGTACATGCGCGAAATGGGCACGGTCGAGCTGCTGACGCGCGAAGGCGAAATCGTGATCGCCAAGCGCATTGAAGCCGGCCTGAAGGACATGGTCATGGCCATCTCGGCGTGCCCGGTCACCATCTCTGAAATCCTCGCCATGGGCGAGCGCGTTGCCAACGATGAAGCCAAGATCGACGAGTACATCGATGGCTTGATCGACCCGAACGCTGAAGCCGATGCAGCCGCTGCTGCTGAGGAAGAAGAGGAATTCGAGGAAGAGGAAGCCGCAGAAGAGGTCGACGAAGAGGAAGACGAGGACGATGAAGGCGCCGGCGCTGCCGCAGCCTCGGCCCGCCAACTCGAAGAGCTCAAGCAGGCTGCGCTGGTCAAGTTTGGTGTGATCGGCGAGCAGTTCGACAAGATGCGTCGTGCGTTCGAGAAGGAAGGCTACAAGTCCAAGCCTTACGTGAAGGCACAGGAAGCCATCCAGGCCGAGCTGATGACGATCCGCTTCACGGCACGCAACGTCGAGCGCCTGTGCGACACGCTGCGCGGCCAGGTGGACGAAGTGCGCAAGCTCGAGCGCGCCATCCTGAACATCGTGGTCGACAAGTGCGGCATGCCGCGCGGCGACTTCGTTGCGCGCTTCCCGGGCAACGAGACCAACCTGAAGTGGATCGAGACCGTGGTGGCTGATGGCAAGCCGTACAGCACCATCGTCGAGCGCAATGTGCCGGCCGTGCACGAACTGCAGCAAAAGCTGATCGACCTGCAGGCGCGCGTGGTGCTGCCGCTGACCGAGCTGAAGGACGTCAACCGCAAGATGTCGGAAGGCGAGCGCCGTGCCCGTGAAGCCAAGCGCGAGATGACCGAGGCCAACCTGCGTCTGGTGATCTCGATCGCCAAGAAGTACACGAACCGCGGTCTGCAGTTCCTCGACCTGATCCAGGAAGGCAACATCGGCCTGATGAAGGCGGTGGACAAGTTCGAATACCGTCGCGGCTACAAGTTCTCGACGTACGCCACGTGGTGGATCCGTCAGGCCATCACGCGTTCGATCGCCGACCAGGCACGCACCATCCGTATTCCGGTGCACATGATCGAGACGATCAACAAGATGAACCGCATCTCGCGTCAGATTCTGCAGGAAACCGGCAACGAGCCGGATCCGGCAACGCTGGCCGAGAAGATGGAGATGCCGGAAGACAAGATCCGCAAGATCATGAAGATCGCGAAGGAGCCGATCTCCATGGAAACGCCGATCGGTGACGACGACGACTCCCATCTGGGCGATTTCATCGAGGACACGAACACGCTGGCCCCGGCCGAAGCGGCGCTGCATGGCTCCATGCGCGGCGTGGTGAAGGACGTGCTCGATTCGCTGACGCCGCGCGAAGCCAAGGTGCTGCGCATGCGCTTCGGTATCGAAATGAGCACCGACCACACGCTGGAAGAAGTCGGCAAGCAGTTTGACGTGACCCGCGAGCGTATCCGTCAGATCGAGGCGAAGGCACTGCGCAAGCTGCGCCATCCGAGCCGTTCCGACAAGCTGAAGAGCTTCCTCGAGGGGAGCTGATTCTGTAGCGAAGCAGGCGATTTTCCGAGTGGGCTCGCGCCCACTTTCAGGTAAAATCCCGCACCAGGCCCGGCCTAAGCGCCGGGTCTCTTTTTTTCCCGTTTCACAGGGCCGGACGCCGTGCTGGTTGCAGGCAGCGGACTCATAATCCGCCTCCGAAAGGACACCGTGGGTTCGAATCCCACCCGGCCCACCATCTTTCTTCTCCCGCTTTTTTCCCTTCATCCGCGTTTGCGTGCCGTTTTTATCTGGCGGCTTTCTCTCGCCTTGCGCGCGTTATTGTCACGGGATCGTATTTTGCTACTTCAGTGAGTTTCGGCGAAATATATTCATTTCGAAATAATTGAATAACACCGCATTGCGGCATTCCCCCAATCGGAGGGGGGAGTTTAAAACGCTTCAAACGAAACCGTTTCATTCCCTCGTTTGAAAAACCGCCAAACCGCGCCGCGCCTGCTTGCGCGGGGGATCGCGGTCGCTGTTTTGAATGAAATCTCTATTTACTTCATACTCTGAGCGGACCATAGTTTCGGCCATAACGATAAGTAAATAGCCAGTAGCGTACCCTTCGGAGACACAGGATGTTACGCATTCAAAACGGGCCCTTCCAGCATTCCGCTTCTGCGCGTGCCCACGCGCGTCATCGCCATCGTCGTCACTGCAGCAGCGGTGGCGAGCTCCGTTCACGCTAGCAGCGTTACCTCGATTTCTTGGGATCGGCACCCAGCCGATCTGCGTGATACCCGGCAAACCATCGGGTAACGCGGCCAAAGCTCGTCCGTCGTTTTTGTAGTTTGCAGGTCGATCTGCCGACGGGGCAGGTCGTGCGCTGTCGGCTGTCGTTTGCCGACAGGCGGGGGTATTGACCGGCTGTTGCAAACATTCGCCGGCCCAAAACACAACAAGTTCCAAAACGTGAGGAGACAACCATGGGTAGTCGACGTCATCTTTTTGTTGTCATGGCAACCAGTTGCATAGTGGCCATGCCGTTTATCGGCGGGTGCGGTGGGGCGGATGACCCCGGCTCGTCGGATGTTGCGCAGTGTTCGGGCAGTTCCTGCCCGCCTAGCGGAGCGGTCACCACACCCAGCACGCCGACTAGCCTGTGCCCGGCGGCACTGGATTACACGACCACGTACACCGGCGGCTCGGGCAGCGGCGAGTACATCAAGGTCAAGTTCGACACGAGCAAGAACACGTACCAGATGCAGTTTCTGGAGTCGTCGGTGCCGACTTCGGCGGGACAGATCAATACGACCCGCAAGGGGCTGACCATCGACGGTACGTTCGTTCATCCGACCAACTTGCCGACGCCGGAGCAGAACCGCTGCGCTTTCGTGCTGCAGTCGGGCAAGACGGCCGATAACAGCTACGCGATCACCGTCAATCCGCAAGACCCGCCGATGCTGTTTGTCGGTCAGGGCATCGTGGGGGGCGGCATTCCGGGGGCGACCATCCAGTTCGACGGCATCCAGCCGATTCCCGGCGTCGTGATTGGCGCAGTGCCTTCGCGAACGTTTGATTTCTATCCGTTCCTGGGCTTCTCCGAGACCGTGACGGATTTCTCGCAGGTCGCGGGGCGCTACAACCAGGTCGGCGTGCACGTCACGCCCACGGGCTCGGGCAGCCAGACCTCGGCACCGCAAGGCTGGCAGCCCGACGCTGTCAACTGGACGCAGACGTTGAACGCAGACGGCTCGTGTACCGCGGAAGGCATCGACTATTCGTGCCACACGACGGGCACGCCCTGGACGCTGCGTCAGAACGCCGATGGCTCGCAGGACAACGTGTTCGTCAGCAACCCGACCAGCAGCAGCGTGCCGTATCCGTATGTGGGCCAGGTCTCGCCGCTGGTGCTGCTGGCGCCGAGCCAGGCCAAGGGCATCCTCATCGCCGGCAAGCTCAACGGGCAGGTGGTGCCGGTGGTGATCCGTGTCGGCTACTCGCATAGCGATGCGACGAACCTGCTGGCTTCGGTGGCGGATGACCAGATCGGTATCTCGATTCTGTCGCCCGCGACGGCTATCCCGGCCAACGCGCTCAAGGGTGGCTATGTTGGGGCGACCAGCGGCTCGGCTTGCGGCGTGGTCACCAACAACGGTCCGAGCGGTGCGCCTGCCAGTGGCAACGGCTTGAACGCGACGATCGATCACCCGGAACTGTCGGGCTCCTTTAGCGGCGGTTTCTTCCACGCCAACGCCGGCAACTGCAGCGACGGCACGGCCGTGTCGTCGCTCGCCGCCAACTACACGTCAACGCTGTTCCAGAACGGCACCGCGGCCTTTATCAACCCGCTCACCTCGCGTGTGACGGCGCAATTCGGCCTGGACTACACGCAAACCTCGCCGGGCAAGCTGATCGTGACCGCGCAGAACGACTTCAACGCGCAAGGCGCCAGCGGCAACGTCGCGTTGTTCAAGGCGGGCGACACCGGCGTGGCGGTCAAGGTGGGCAACGTGTACGCGATGCTCATGAACAACAACAAGTACAACCCGTTCTTCACGGTCGGTGCATTCGTCCAGTGAAGCGTGCAACAACGAAACCACATGCGGCGGCGTGCGTGACCTGTGCATGCGGCGCTGCCGCGGCTGAACAACAACATGGAGGAGACGCAAATGCAATGGCGTAAATGGTTGGTCGTGCTCGCGTGCGCGCCGATGGTGACAGCTTGCGGAGGTGGCGGAGATGATGCGCCGGCTCCGGTGATCCAGCGCCTGTGTCCGCAGGCCATCGACTACAACACCGTGTTCACCGGCGGGTCGGGCTCGGGCGAACTCGTGAAGGTGCAGCTCGACACGACGAAGATGACGTACCAGATCACGTATCTGGCCTCGCCGATTCCGGTCAAGACGGGCACCGTCGCGCCCACGCGCGATACGGCCCCCAACAACGTGCAGACCGGCACGCTCACGCAGGAAACAGCGCTGCCGACCGAGAAGCTGAACCAGTGCGCGTTCCGCTTGAATAACGCAAGCCTCGATCCGAGCCGGCCTGCGCGGTTCTTCCTCGGTCAGGGTGTGCTGGGCGGCACGATCCCGGGAGCGACGATCCAGTTCGACGGTATTGTCGGCGTGGGCAAAATTCCGCAGACCACGTTCCCGTACTACCCGTTCATCAGCTTCTCGAACACCGAGACCGATCTGAACAAGATCGCCGGCAACTACAACCAGCTCGGCTACCACCAGGTGCCGTCGCAGAACTTCTCGCAGCAGGCGGTCGATGCGCGTTTCACCATCAACGCGGACGGCACCTACACCGAGTGTGACAACCTGGGCGTGAAGAACGGCGGGGCCTGCCTGACGTCAAGCGCGACGGTCAACCAGAAGCTGACGCTGCGCAGCGATGCGCCGGCCTTCACCACGCTGAACTATCAGCCACAGGTGCCGGCAACGGTGTCGTCACTGGATCCGGCCAAGGCGGGCAAGGGCGTGATGATCGTGGGCAAGCTGTATGGCCAGCTCGTGCCGATCTTCATTCGCGTGGGGGCGGCCAATTCCGATCTGACCGCTGGACCGCCGGTGGCGGACGACGAGTCCGGCATCTCGATGATGGCGCCGGTCGGCAACATCGCGCAGGGCTCGCAAGACGGCGAATACACGGGTGTGGACAGCACGTTCAACTACCGCGCGACGGCGCTGGTGGGTGCGCAGGCCACGATGCTCGATCCGTTCAATGCGTCGCAAGCAGCGCTGGCGCGACCGTTGAACCTCGACTTCACGCAGACCGTCCCGGGCGTCATCCGCACCACGCAGACCAGTGCCCCGGCCGGCTCGGCCCCCACGGGCAAGCTGATCTTCACCGGCAAGACCTTCGGCTTCCTGGACATGAGCGATACGAAGAACCCGTACTTCACGGTGGGCGCCTTCGTGCAGTGACGTTTCCGGAATAACACGCCACGGGGCGCGGCACAGATAGCCGCGCTCCGCTCAGAACAACAGGAGGAAGCATCATGAAGAAACTGACTGTCGCATTGGTGGCGGCCTGCGCATCCGCAGGGGCCATGGCGCAGCAGGCCGGTGACAACGTGGCGACGGTGGGCTGGTTCCACATCATGCCGCAGGATTCAAGCAACAACCTGACCACCAGCGTGATCAATGCGCCGATCAACGATCCGCTGCGCTTGCCGGGTAGCTTCACGTCGCCCAACAGCGGGCTGCGCGTGAGCAATGCCAACACGCTGGGCCTGACGCTCACGCATTTCTTTACTGACAACATTGCGCTGACCACGATTGCCGGCGTGCCACCCGAATTCAAGCTGACCGGGCATGGCGTGATCCGCGCGCCCGGGCCCGCCGGCGCACTCGGCCACGTCGATCTGGATGACCCGTCCAATCAGCCGGCCGTGCGCAAGGCGCGCCAATGGAGCCCTGGGGTCATCCTGCAGTGGTACTTCGGGCACGCGCAGTCGACGTTCCGTCCGTTCGTGGGTGTGGGCGTGGTCTACAGCTTCTTCACCAACATCGAGCTGAATCCGTACTTTGCGGCGGCGGTGAATCGCGAACTGGGTAGCGTGCTGGCAGCGGGGGCGGGCAAGCCGGGGCCGACGTATGTGGAAGGGAAATCGTCCGCCTCGTGGGCGCCGATCTTCAACCTCGGCGCGAGCTACGCGATCAACAAGCAATGGGCATTGACGGCAACGGTCTCGTATCTGCCACTCAAGACCGAAGCGGCAACCGTCATCAAGGCGGCGGACGGGACCACGCTGGCGACCACCAAGACCACGCTCAAGGCCAATCCGATCATCACGTTCGTCGGGGTGTCGTACAAGTTTTAGCTGGGTGTCGGCTGTCTGCGCCTGGCTAATTGGCGCGGCGTGAATCGAGCGGGAACCGGTTTGCGTCGCATTCTTAAGGCGGTTTCTACCGTCAGTTCTAGTGAGGCAATAAATGAGCACACGTAAAGTCGTATCTCTTGCAGTTGCACTCGCACTTGCCACCGTAGCAGCCACACCCGCACTTGCCGTCACCGTTTCGCGTGTCGATGGTCAAGCCATGAACCCGAACGGCGAGCCGTTCTCGGTGACGGGCCAGACCACGTTGTCCAAGGGCTCGATCAGCGCCAATTGCACAGCGACCTTCACCGGTACGATCACGCCCACGGGCATCGTCAACATCACGTCCACATCGTTTACCGGCGGCGGGACGTGCGGCCTTATCTCGGGAACGACCCCGTGGACCGGCCAGGCCGACAGCACCACCCAGCTGTCGATCAACAACGCAGGGGTCAGCGTGTTCCTGCTGGGTAACTGTGGCCCCAGCAAGGTCGTGACCGCCTGGAACGACCCGAACTCGTCGCTCACGTTCACCAACGCACTGCTCACGCCGGACTGCACGGTGAGCGGCACGGTGGTATCGACGCCGAAGTTCCACGTGCAGTAAGCACGTACCCGGTTGACGGGCGGTTGCGCAGCCGCCGTCGATTGGTCTGAAGCATGGGCCCGGCATGTCGGGCCTTGTTTCTTTTTGCGGGCCGGTTTTCTGTCTGAGCAATACCCCTGTCGCCAATGGCGGCAACGCAATGTGCTGGGCGGTGGCATGATCCGGCTTCCGCCGCTGCACCGGGGCAGCGGTCTTTCCCAGGAGCCAAGACATGCGTTTGCTCACCTCTGCCGTCGTGGCCGCCACGATGGCGGCGTCCATCGGATTTGCCCACGCCCAAACCGCAACATCGGCTGTGGCTGCCACCGCTGTCAGCACCGCCGCTACGCAACAACGTACCCAGGTGCCCGGCTATTACCGCATGGCGCTGGGCGACGACGTTGTGACCGCCCTCTACGACGGCTACACCGATCTGCCCGCCAAGACCTTGCTTGGCCTAAATGCGAAATCGGTGCAGAGCTTGCTGGCGCGGATGTTCGTATCGAACACGCCGGGCATGCAGACGGCGGTGAACGGCTTCCTGATCGACACAGGCGCCAAGCGCATCCTCGTCGATACGGGTTCGGGCACGTGCTTTGGCCCGACGATGGGCGGTTTGGCTGGCAACGTCCGTGCGTCCGGTTACCAGCCGGAGCAGATCGACGCCGTGCTGCTGACGCACCTGCATCCGGACCACGCATGCGGCCTCTTGACGCCGCAAGGCCAGCCGGCGTTTCCGAACGCGCAGGTGTATGTGGCCGCGCCGGAAGCCGATTTCTGGCTGAGCGAAACGATCGCCGCTTCCAAGCCGACCGACATGCAACCGTTCTTCAAGATGGCACGTGACTCGGTGGCGCCATATGCCGCCGCGGGTAAGCTCAAGCAGTTCAAGCCGGGCGACGAGGTCGTGCCGGGCGTACGCTCGGTCGTCGCCAACGGGCATACGCCGGGGCACAGCGGTTACCTGTTTGCATCAAAGGGACACAGCCTGCTGGTGTGGGGCGATATCGTGCACAGCCACGCGGTGCAGTTCCAGCACCCGGAGGTCGCATTCGAATACGACGTCGACAAGAAGGCCGCCGTTGCCTCGCGCCGCAAGCTGTTTGCGGAAGCGGCGCGGGACAAGCTCTGGGTGGCCGGCGCACATCTGCCGTTCCCGGGCCTGGGGCACGTGCGCCGGGACGGCAACGCCTTCGCCTGGGTGCCGATCGAGTACGGCCCGCTGCGCACGGACCGCGCTGATTGATTTTGGATTGATCGGTTAAGCGCCCGCCGGCCGCTTCATCTTGCAAGTGGTCGGCAGGTCCAGGTCTTTGGCCGGGGTTGTGCTCTCGGTTTTGTGGCCCCATTGGGTGCCGTCGTAGCCGACCTTGACGGTCTTTCCGTCCACCGGGGCGATGGTCGATACCACCTGGGGCAGCAACAACTGGTGGTCGACCTTACGCATCGTGACGTCACCCAGAAAGCTCTGTTTCTGCATGCCTTCCAGTGCCAGCGCAATCTTCAGCGGATCGGTGGAATTGGTTTTGCGGATGGCGTCCGTCACGAGTTCGACGGACAACACGGTGCGCGGCGCGAAGTGCTCGCCGGCGGGCGTCTGGCGCACGCGCGCATCCATCTGCATCAGTTGCGCGTTGCCGTTGCCAGGCGTCCATTCAGACACCCACGTCACCTTGCCGATCTTGGCCTGCGACACCGCCAACACCGTGCCCGGGGCGCCCGCGCCGCTGTGGTTCAGATAGCGCACGTCGTAGCTCATGTCGCCAGCGGCCTTGATGAGCAGGTTCAGGTCTTGCCCCCAGTTGCCGGTGAGGAGTGTGTCGGCGCCCGTTGCCTTGGCCTTCGAGACGTAAGGCGCGAAGTCCTTCACCTTGCCGATCGGGTGCAGCGTCTCTCCGGTGAACTGCACGTCGGGCCGCGCGGCTGAGATCATCTGCTTGCCCAATGATGCCCACAGCCGCCCGTGCGCGTAGTCCTGGTTCAGCGAGTAGACCTTGCGGATATCGGGCTGCGTCTTCACGAAGTTGGCCAGCGCGCGCATCTTCATCGCGGTGTTGGCTTCGGTGGCGAAATGCCAGAAGCTGCAATGCGCGCCCGTCAGGTCAGGGTCGATCGATGCGTAGTTGATGATCAGCACGCGCTTGGTCGGATTGCGCTCGTTGTGCTTGGTGGCGGCATCCACCATGGCGGCCACCACGGAAGAGCCCGAGCCGCCGGTGAAGACGATCTTCGCACCCGCATCGATGGCGCTTTGCAGGGCCGATAAACTGTCTTGCGCCGACAGCTTGTTGTCATAGGTCGACAGCTCGTAGCGGGCGCCGTTCAGCACGCCCTGCGGTTGTGCGTTGGCGTCGTCGATGCCGAGTTTCAGATTCACCAGAAACTGCTCGCCCACATTCGAGAGCGGCCCGCTCAGTTGATCGATGAACGCCACCTTGATCGGGGCCGGGTCGGCGGCGTAGGCCAGTGGTGCGCACGAGAGCGCCCCGGCACAAGCCAATGCGGACAAGGGACGGGCAAAGCGGATCACTGCGGGCATGTCTCCTCCTTGTGTGTGTTCTCGTCTACCAGGTGTCGATGAAGCGGCGCGTGGCTGGGTCGCGCGCGTGCCGCGGCTGCGCAGGCGGCGTCGATTGCAGCCCGCGCAACAGCCAGCGGCGCGTATCGGCCGGGTCGATCACTGCGTCGATTTCGAGATAGCTGGCGATGTTGAGCGCGCGGCCTTCCTCGTAGGCGGCATCGACCATCTTGCGGAACAGCGCCTCGCGCTCGGCAAGGTCTTCCACCGCTTCCAGCTCTTTGCGATAACCCAGGCGGATGGCGCCTTCGATGCCCATGCCGCCAAACTCGCCGCTCGGCCACGACGCGGTGAAGAACGGCGCGTGGAAACCGCCCGCCGCCATGGCCATCGCCCCAAGGCCGTAGCCTTTGCGCAGCACGACGGTGAAGAAGGGCACGCGCAAGTTGCCCGCCGTTACGAACATGCGGCTGACGTGGCGTACGGTGGCGGTTTTCTCCGCGTCCGGCCCGACCATGAAACCCGGTGTGTCGCACAGCGAGACGATGGGCAGATCGAACGCGTTGCACAACTGCATGAAGCGCGATGCCTTGTCGGCCGCCGCAGAATCGATGGCGCCGCCCAGGTGGCGCGGGTTGTTGGCGATGCAGCCGAAGGCGCGGCCTTCGATACGGATCAGCGCGGTGATGATGCCCACGCCAAAGGCTTGACGCAGCTCCAGCAAGGAACCTGTATCGGCCAGCGCGTCGATCACGGCGCGCATGTCGTAGCTGCGCATGCGGTTTTCGGGAATTACGTGGCGCAGGTGGCGCACGTCGCCGGCTTCCCAGTGGGTGAGCGGGCCCTGGAAATAGCTCAGGTAACGGCGCGCGACATCCACGGCTTCGGTTTCGTTTTCGACCAAGACATCGATCACGCCATTGGGCGCCTGCACGCTCACGGGGCCGACCTCTTCGGGCGCGTAGATGCCAAGGCCGCCGCCTTCGATCATGGCCGGGCCGCCCATGCCGATGGTCGCGTCGCGCGTGGCGATGATCACGTCAGCGCAGCCCAGCAGCGCAGCATTGCCCGCAAAGCAGCGGCCCGACACGATGCCGACGGTCGGCACCAACCCCGAGAGGCGCGCGAAGTGAATGAAGGTGGGGCAGTCCAGGCCGCTGACGCCGCGCTTTTCAGTGTCGCCCGGCCGGCCGCCGCCGCCTTCGGCAAACAGCACAACGGGCAGCTTCCATTGCTGCGCCAGCTCCAGCGCGCGGTCGGTCTTCTTGTGGTTGAAGGTGCCTTGTGTGCCAGCCAGCACGGTGTAGTCATACGCGAGCACCATGCAGCGCGCGTCCTGATCGGGAAAATGCGTACCGTTGACGGTGCCAATGCCGGTGATGATGCCGTCAGCCGGTGTGGCGCGAATCAGGTCATCGAGGGCGCGTCGCTGGCGTTGCGCGGCGATGGCGAGAGCGCCGTACTCGATGAATGAGCCGGCGTCGCACAGCTGGTCGATGTTCTCGCGCGCGGTGCGCTGGCTGGTCTTGCGGCGGCGGGCAACGGCGTCCGGGCGGTTCGCGTCGAGGCCGAATGCGTGGCGGTCGATAACGGCCTGCAGGTCGGGGCGAATGCGCTCGAGGTCGATCTCTGCGTCGGCAGCAGCGTCGTCGTGTTGTGCATCGCTGGGCTGAAGCACGGCCAGCGGCTGGCCCTCGCGTACCGTTGCGCCCGGCTGAGTGCAGACCTGCAGCACGCGTCCGGCCGCGGGCGCGATGACAACGTGCTCCATCTTCATCGCTTCAATCACAGCCAGGACTTCGCCGCGTGCGACCGTGGCGCCGGCTTCTGCGTGGATCTGAATGAGCGCGCCATCCATTGGCGCGGTGAGGACTTCAGCGTCGTCAGGAAGCTCGTCGACGAACGATGTTGCGGGCATGAGGTCGATGGTTGCGACCGACGTGGCGTGCAGCGCGGGATGGGCTTCGCCATTGCCGGCGGCCAGTTCGGCGAGCTTCGCATCGAGGAACTGCGTGTGCACGGCGTTGGCCTGCACGTCGGCATCGCGCAGCAAGTCTTGCAGCAGACGCTTGTTGGTGGCCAGCCCTTCGATGCGGAATTCGCACAGCGCGCGGTACGTCTGTGCCAGCGTCTGCGCATACGTGCCGTGCGGCGCGTGGACGATCAATTTGGCCAGCAGCGAATCAAAGCGCGGGTTCGGACGGTAGCCCGCATACCCGCAGGTGTCGACGCGCACGCCAGGGCCATTGGGGGGTTCGAATGCGGTGAGCGTGCCGGTGGACGGATGCGGTTGTCCGGATGCGTCAATCGTCTCGGCATTGATGCGCACTTGCACGGCGTGACCGCGCGGCGTGATCGGCCGGGCAAGCCCTAGGTCGGCGAGCGAAGCACCTTGCGCCAGGGCCAGTTGCGTCATCACCAGGTCGACGCCCGTCACCATCTCCGTGACGGTGTGCTCGACTTGCACGCGCGGGTTGGCTTCCATGAAGTAGAACGTGGCGTGCGGCGTGCCCGCGCCTTCCACGAGGAACTCGAATGTGCCAATGCCGGTGTAACCCGCCGCTTTGGCGAGCGTGACGGCAGCGTCAGCGATGCGCGTGCGCAGGGCGTCGTCCAACGCGGGGCTGGGCGCGATCTCGACCAGCTTCTGGTGACGGCGCTGCAGGCTGCATTCACGCTCACCGAGATGCACAACGTTGCCATGTGCGTCTGCAACGATCTGGATTTCGACATGGCGCGGTGCGGGCACGAGCGCTTCCACATAGACGTCGCCGCCACCACCCGCGGCGGTGGCTTCAGAAACACAGCGCGCATACGCGTCGGCAATCGCCTGCGCATCGTGCACCGCGCGCATGCCGCGTCCGCCGCCGCCGGCCACGGCCTTGATCATCATGCCGTGTGAGGGTGGCAGCGCGGCGAAGAAGGCGCGCGCATCTTCAAGCGTGGTCGCGCCTTGCGTGCCGCTGACGATGGGAATGCCAGCCTCGTGCGCAAGCGCCCGCGCACGTGCCTTGTCGCCGAAGAGATCGAGCACGCGCGGTGACGGTCCGATGAACTGCACGCCGGCCTGCGCGCACTGGCGTGCGAAGACAGGGTTCTCGCTCAGGAAGCCATAGCCGGGATGCACCGCATCGGCGTCGACGGCGCGTGCGGCCGCAAGGATGGCTGCGCCGTCGAGATATGCGCGCGGGCCGGTGCCGGGCAAGGGCACAGCTTCATCGGCGCGCAGTGGATGCAGCGCGTCGCAATCGTCTTCGGAATAAACAGCGACGGAGGGCAAGCCCATCGTGGCGGCTGCGCGGGCAATGCGAATGGCGATCTCGCCGCGATTCGCGATCAGCAGTTTGCGAAACTTCATGGAACGGTGTGGGTTAGATCTGTTCAGCGAGTGGTGCGAGGTCCTGCTTGCGCACCTTGCCGGTGGCCGTGAGTGGCAGCGCGTCGACGATGCGCACGACGGGCACCTTGTAGATGGCCATGTTCTCGCGGCACCAACTGGTGAGGGTGGCGTCATCCAATGTACCGACGGCCTCGGGCCGCAGCATCACGAAGGCGACGGGAAGCTGGCCGCGTTGTTCGTCGGCGCGGCCTACCACGGCAGAACCGAGGATGGCCGGATGCTTGCCAAGCATGGCTTCGATCTCCGCCGGGAATACGCTCATGCCGTTGACCTTGAGCATCTCCTTGCGGCGGCCGAGATAGTGGACGTAGCCGTGTTCGTCGATGCAGCCGATGTCGCCAGTGTGAAACCAGCCATTGCGCAGCGTTTGCGCGGTGGCGTCTGGCTTGTTCCAGTAGCCTTTGAGCAGCGTCGGCGTGCGCACGCAGAGTTCGCCTTCGGCGCCGATCGGCATCAATTCGTGCGTGTCGAAGTCGCAAATCTTGAAGTCGGTGCCCGGCACCGGCAACCCGACGAAAATCGGTTGCGATCGCAGGTCGAAATCGTCGTCCTGCATGCCGACCGTGAAGCTGTTGCAGGTCTGCGTTTCCGTCATGCCCCAGGCGCTCTCGGCCATCATCGAGCCGGTCAGTTCACGCCACGCACGACGGTATTCGGGGTTGAGCTTTTTCACGAACGACGACACGCCCGTATGCCGCAGCGAGCGTAAGTCGTACGCATGCACACGCGGATGCGCCATCACCTCGGCCGCGCTGTCGACAAGCATTGAGCCGTTGGTCACGCGGTAGCGCTGCACGCCAGCCATGAAGGCTTCCGCATCCCAGCGCGCGAGCAGCACCAGCGGCACGCCAAGGAAGGCGGGGAAGATCAGCCCGGTGTTTTCGCCGGCAATCCAGAACTGCGGATAGAAGCTGAGCATCACCGTGTCGGCATCCGCGCGCAGCGACACGGCTGAGAACGCGGCAGCCATATCCACCATGTCGCCCTGCGTGTGGATGCAGCCCTTGGGCAGCCCCGTCGTGCCGCCGGTGTAGTTGAGCGCGGCAACCGCATCGAGTGAGGCAGGCGGCAGGGGAATCGGCGTGGTCTGTGCCAATGCGGGCAACAAGTCGATTGCATCGTCGCAGGTCAGCGGCGGCTCGGTCAGCATTGCCGGGAGCGGCAGCGTCGGCTGTGCGGGCAGTACGTCTGCGTAACGGGTGACGAAGACGTGCTCGATCGATGTTTCGGCACGCACGTCACGCACCAGCGGCATGAGGCGATCGAGTGCGACGATGGCGCGCGGTGTCGCGTCGCTCAGCGCATGCATCAACTCCGCTCGCTGCGACAGCGGGCTGATCGGCACATACACGGCGCCCAACTTGAGAATGCCGAAAAACACCGCATTGAATTGCGGGCAGTTGGACAGGAACACCGCAACGCGGTCGCCCGCGCCAATGCCGTGTAGCGCGAGCAGCGCGGCGAAGCGGTCGGAGAGATCGTCGAGCTGGGCGAACGTCGTGTCGTGCCCGTAAAAGTGGATGGCCGGTTTGTCTGGCGTGGTGCGCGCCCAGTGCCGCAGATAGTCGGTGAGGGCAGCGCGCCCGATCGGGTAATGCGGCTCGCGGGGGGTATCGACCGGCCATGCGCGCGCCCAGAGCGCGCGAACGCGGCCGAGATACTCGGACTCGTCCATCGCCAAAGCTTGTCTCCGTTGGGTTGTGCAGTGCGTGCACACGGCGCGCCGCACTATCTATACTAGAAAGTAATTTTTTATACCAACGGGTAAGAATATAGAAAGCGTTCTTTGATGCGTCAAGCATTTAAGAGCAATGATGTCGCCAGATGCGCGTATGCCACGGCGCATACGCGGGCGACATGCGAAAATACGCGCCATGTCCATCGTCCGCAAATCTGCCGTTCCCGACGTGCAACCGTCTGCTGAAGCCGAGGCCCCCGAGGCCTCTGGCGTCACACTGCCAGTCACGCGCCCGCACATCGCCGAGCGGCAGGAGGCCCGCCGCCGGCAGATTCTCGACACAGCCGCGCAGCTCTTCTTCACCAAAGGCTATGCCGGCATGACGATGAGCGACCTGTGCAGCGCGCTGGGCGTGACCAAACCGGCGGTGTACTACTACTTCACCGACAAGTACGAGATTTTCGACATTCTGTGTCGCGAGGCCGCGCAGGTGTGTCTGTCGGCCATCCGTGAGACCGCCGACCCGGCGCTGCCCGTGCGGGAGCGCCTGCAGGCGTGTCTGCTGGAAATGGCGCGTCGTTGCATCGACTGCCACTACGCCGCGGCGCTCACGTACCGCGATCGACAATACCTGCGCCCCGAAACGGTGGAGTGGCTGCACGGCATGTCGCGGGCGTATTACCGCGATCTCTATGCGCTGCTCGACGAGGGCAAGCGCGCCGGCGTGTTCGACTTTGGCGATGCGCGCGTCGCGGCGCACTCGATGGGCGGCGTGATGGGGTTTATGTATACGTGGCACGATCCGTCGCGCATCGACGCCGGCGTACTGGCGCACGAGCTGTCGAGCGCCATGATGAAGATCATTCTGCCGGCCGCTCCGGCATCTGGCGTTAAACGCGCGTCTTGAGCGTCGCGCCGGCCGGCGCCTTCGGCAACGCAGGCAGGCGGAAGACTTCGGGCGTCATCAAGTCGATGCCGCAGTCGAGCGTCTCAACCCAGTCGATGAACCGGTTGACCATGGCTTTGCCATGGAAGGCTTGGCCGTGCTGCGGCACGATCCATTCAATATCGAGCCCTCGCACCATCTGCGCCCACAGCCGGCACACGCGGTTGCCGCTCATGTAGCGGCGGTGGAAGGGCGCCATCAGCGGCAGGTGCGCGTCAAAATCTTCCACGGGCTTGGCGGCCACATTGGCGTGCACCATCGACGCCCCCAGATCGCCTGAGAACAGGATGCGCGACACCGGATCGTAGAACTGGAAATTGCCTTCCGAATGCAGGAAGTGCGCCGGCACCGCCAACAGATGCGATTGCCCCAGCGGAATCGCCATGCCCGTATCCGGGATCGGCACGATGCGGCCTTCGGTTTTGCCGACGCTGCAGAAGTGGGGCAGAAAGCGTTCCCACACGCGCGAGATCAGGATGTCGCAGCTTGAGCTCGTCAGCCACCGTCCCGCCGAAGCGACGATGTCGGGGTCCGCATGCGAGGCCAGCACGTAGTCGAGCTGCTTGGGCGGAAAGTACCGGTTCATCGCCAAAAACAGCGCGTTGTAGGTCATCTGACCCCCTGGGTCGATCAGCGCGCCGTGGCCGTGATCGACGATCAGGAATTGGTTTGTCTGCACCGGCAGGTCATCGTGATCGTCGACCAGGTCGGAAAACATCAGGCAGACGTGCTCGGGCGTTTCATAGAGCGTGGTGACCATGGGAGAGCGCAGCCGCGGTTGGAATGCTCCGATGGTCGCGCAGGGCGGGGCGGCCACACTTGATCCGTGTCAAGGCAGGTGTGACGCCGGCGTTGGCCTGGGTGGCCGATCATCCGGCCCGGGCTGAGTCTCACGTGATAAACTCTTGATCTTTAACGCTTTGCGCGAGCCGCACGCGGGTTTTCCGCTTGGGTCTGGCGCGCCGCCATGCCAACCGGCATGCCGCATCTCCCCTATGAATACTGCAACGATGTCTGAAGCGTCAGAAGCGCCGGCCAATGAATCGGTGACATTCGACAGCTTCGGCCTGCATCCGGACGTCCTCCGCGCGCTGACCGAAAGCGGTTACACCAAGCCCACACCCATTCAGGCTGCCGCCATTCCGGTGGTGACCGCCGGCCGCGACGTCATGGGCGCAGCGCAAACCGGCACCGGCAAGACCGCCGGTTTCTCGCTGCCGATCATCCATAACCTGCTGCCCGACGCCAACACGAGCGCGTCGCCCGCGCGTCATCCGGTGCGGGCGCTGATTCTCACGCCCACGCGCGAGCTTGCCGACCAGGTGTACGACAACGTCGCCAAGTACGCGAAATACACGGCGCTGCGCTGCGCCGTCGTGTTCGGCGGTGTCGACATGAACCCGCAGACGGAGCAACTGCGCCGCGGCGTGGAAATTCTTGTTGCCACGCCGGGCCGTCTGCTCGATCACGTGCAGCAGCGCAGCGTGAACCTCTCGCAGGTGCGCATGCTGGTGCTGGATGAAGCCGACCGCATGCTCGACATGGGCTTCCTGCCCGACCTGCAGCGCATCATCAACCTGCTGCCGGCGCACCGCCAGACGCTGCTGTTCTCGGCCACGTTCTCGCCCGAGATCAAGAAGCTGGCCGCCAGCTACCTGCGTCATCCGCAAACCATTGAAGTGGCACGCAGCAACGCCACGGCAGAGAACGTCCGCCAGGTCATCTACACGGTGCCGGACAACCACAAGCAAGCGGCGCTCGTGCATCTGCTGCGCCAGCGCGCAGAGCAAGGCCTGCCGCGCCAGTGCATCGTGTTCTCCAACAGCAAGATCGGCTGCTCGCGCCTGGCGCGCGCGCTGGAGCGCGAAGGCATCAACGCCAACGCCATCCACGGCGACAAGACGCAGACCGAGCGCATGCAAACGCTTGAAGCGTTCAAGCAAGGTAACGTGGATGTGCTGGTCGCCACCGACGTGGCGGCGCGCGGTCTCGATATCTCGCAGATGCCGTGCGTGATCAACTTCGACCTCCCGTTCAACGCGGAAGACTACGTGCACCGCATCGGCCGCACGGGTCGTGCCGGTGCTTCCGGTGACGCACTGTCGCTGTTCGGGCCAGGCGATGAGCGTTTCCTGGCCGACATCGAAAAGCTGATCAAGCGCAACCTGCCGCGCGAGCAACTCGCTGATTTCGATCCGACTGGCGAACAGGCGCGTGACCGTGAACGCCGTGAGCGCGATGAAAAGCGTGCCCGCAGCGAAGTCCGCCGCTCCCGCGAGCGCGACGATCGCAACGGTGCCCGCGTGTTGGATCACACGATCGTGCGCCCGCCGTTCCGCCCATCGGACGACCCGTTCTTCAATCGCCCGTACGAATCGTCTCTGCCAGCGGAATCGGCAGAAGCTGCCAAGCCGGCGCAAGCGACCGGGCACCCGCGTACCGCCAAGCGCCCGATTGCGGCGCTGCTCGGTGGCGTGCCGCGCAAGCGTTAAGTCAGTCTGTCGAAAACGGCGGCAACTATGCCGCCGTGGTCAATCGTGCAAGGCGATTGGCCCATGCCGGGACGGCGTCCCGGTAGAACTCCTCCACATCCCCAGCACGAATGTCCAGCCCGAGGTGCTGTGCCGCTTCCGTTAGCGCGGCCAGCGGTTGACTGCGGTTGATGGCGCGTGCGCCCGTCTGCTTGCTGAGTTTCTCGCCGTCGGCGTTCACCACCACGGGCACGTGCAAGTAGCGCAACGCCGGCAGCCCAAGCAGCTGCTGCAGATAGATCTGGCGCGGCGTCGAGTCGAGCAGGTCGGCGCCCCGCACGACGTCCGTGATGCCTTGCGTGGCATCGTCCACCACCACCGCAATCTGGTACGCCCACATGCCGTCCGCGCGCTTGAGCACGAAGTCGCCTACGGCTTCAGCCAGGTTCTGGCATTGCGTGCCTTGCAAGCGATCGTTGAAGCAGATGGTGGCGGCATCGGCATCCGGCACACGCACGCGCCAAGCGCGCGGCGGACGGCCGTGCAGCCCGTTGCGGCACGTGCCGGGATAGATCAGGGTCTGGTGACGCACATGCCCATTTGCGTCGATGCTGGTGACGGAGTCCGCAATCTCGCGGCGCGTGCAGCCGCACGGGTAGAGGCTGCCGTTCGCCTGCAGTTGCTCCAGCGCCTGTTCAAAGCGTGACAGGTGCGTGCTTTGCCACTGCGGCGCCTCGTCAGGAATGAGTCCGAGCACATCAAGTGTGGCGAGGATGTCGCGGTCGGCGCCGGGCACGTTGCGCTGGAAATCAATGTCTTCAATGCGCACGAGCCACGTGCCGCCATGTACGCGTGCATCCAGCCAGCTCGCCAGCGCGGTGACCAGCGAGCCGATATGCAACGGCCCGGTGGGCGAGGGCGCAAAGCGGCCCCTGTATTGGCCGCGCGACGACGTGGTGGATTCCGAAAAATCGAGATTGGCTTGGGACAACGCAACGCTCCAGGCGCAGAGGCCGATGCCGCTATTGTGCGCGATTTGTCCTCACGGGGCCCCTACTGCATCATCAGAGCCTGCCCCAGGCGCGGGTCTTCCAGCTTGTCGACCCACCATTGCAGCGCCTTGCCCCGCATGTTGTTGCGCCATGCAACCTGAAACGTGCCGGCGCGCTTGTCTTCGGTGGTTTCCTTGGCGATCAGCACGCCGGAATCCAGATACGGCTGCGCCAGTGGCACCGGCAGCCAGCCGCAGCCGAGGCCACGAATCTGCGCCTGCACCTTGTCTGCCATGGACGGCACCACCAGCGTGTCCTGTCCGGCCATCACGCCGATGGTGCGTGCAGGCAGATTGCGCGATGTATCTCCCACGGCAACGATGCGATGCCGCGTGATGGCGGTTGCCGGCAACGGCTCCTCCATTTGTGCCAGCGGGTGATGTGCCGCCACTGCAAAGATGAACGGAATGTTGCCCACCGTGCGCGTCTGGATGCCCTGTACCTGCATCACCTGTGCCGGCCCGATCAGCAAGTCCGCGCGGCCGGAGAGAAGGGCGTCCCACGTGCCGGCCAGAACCTCCCGGCAGAAGCGCAATCGCGTGGCGGTGTTTTCGGCGTAGAAGTCCTGGATGACGGGCATGAGTGCGCGAAAGTGCACGAGATCGTCGACTACGATGGTCAACGTGGCTTCCCATCCGGTGGCGAGGCGCTTGACGCGGCGCGCGAGTTCGTCGGCGGCCTGCAGCAGGTGACGGCCTTCGTCGAGCAATGCGCGGCCAGCGGGCGTGAGTTCCGCTCGGTGGCGGCGGCGGTCAAACAGCAGGACATCGAGATCGTCTTCCAGCTTGCGCACCACGTATGTGAGCGCCGACGGCACTTTGCCCAGTTCGTGCGCCGCGGCGGCAAAGCTGCCCTTGCGTTCGATCGCGTCCAGCACTTCCAGGGATTCCAGCGAGAGCACCATGTTCAGAATTTTTGATGTATTGAATCAAAGCTGTATCGCTTAACTATAGCCAATCTGCGTACCATTCACACATTGATGCAGTAATTTGGATAGGAGATTCATCAAAATGATTGAAATCCGCCCCTCTCAAGATCGCGGTTACGCAGACCACGGCTGGCTCAAGTCGTATCACAGCTTTTCGTTTGCCGATTACATGGACCCGGAACACGTTCAGTTCGGGCCGTTGCGCGTCATCAATGAAGACCGCGTCGCCGCTGGTATGGGTTTTGGTACCCATGGCCACCGCGACATGGAGATCATCAGCTACGTGCTGGATGGCGAACTGGCGCACAAGGACAGCATGGGCAACGGTAGCGTGCTGCGCCCCGGCGACGTACAACGCATGACGGCTGGGACAGGTGTGCGTCACTCCGAGTTCAACCACGCGCAGGACCAGGCCACGCATTTCCTGCAAATCTGGGTGCTCCCCGCACAGTTGAACCTCACGCCTGGCTACGAAGAACGCCATTTTGACGAGGCCGCCAAGCGCGGCAAGCTCGCCCTGATCGCCAGCACCGATGGTCGTGACGGTTCGGTGAAGGTGCACCAGGACATGGCGCTCTACGCCGGCAAGTTTGATGGCGCAGAAACTGCGTCCTTGGCCATTGCAGAGGGCCGCCGTGCTTATGTGCACGTGGTTCGCGGCAAGGTGAGCGTCAACGGTCGCACGCTGGTTGGCGGCGACGCAGCCAAGCTGACGCAAGAAGAGGCGGTGACGCTCTCGGGCGGCGAAGACAGCGAAGTGCTGGTGTTCGATCTGCCGTAATGTTCGTGGCGCACGCTGTGTGCGCCATTTTTCTTTTCCGTTGTTCCCCGCGGTACCCCAACCCCAAGAGGATTCCCATGGCACGAGTTGCAGTTGTTTATCACAGCGGTTATGGCCACACCAAGAAGCAGGCTGAGGCCGTGTTTGCGGGCGTGCAAGCAGCCGGCGCCGAAGCACACCTGATTTCGGTCACAGACGTCAACGATGACACGTGGGCGCTGCTGGCCGGCGTCGACACGATCGTCTTTGGCGCGCCGACCTACATGGGCGGCGTGTCGGGCGACTTCAAGAAGTTTGCCGATGCATCGTCCAAGGCGTGGTTCACGGGCGCGTGGAAGGACAAGATCGCCGCGGGGTTCACGAATTCTGCATCGATGAATGGCGACAAGTACGCGTCGATCCAGTACCTGTGGACGCTGTCGCAGCAGCACGGAATGATCTGGGTCGGCACGGGCATGATGCCGGCCAACAGCAAGGCCGCCACGCGCAACGACGTGAATTACCTGGCGGGCTTCGGCGGCGCTCTGGCGCAATCGCCGTCTGATGGGAGCCCTGAAGAGGGCCCGTTGCCGGGCGACCTGGAAACCGCCAAGCTATTCGGCGAGCGCATTGTTGCCATCACCAATCAGTTTGTGCGCGGCCGTCAGTAAAGCGGATCGCTCAAAGAAAAACGCCGGCATGTCCGGCGTTTTTTTATTGGTATGCCATGGCGGCTCAGAACCGCGTTCCCGCCCCGCAGAACATGCCGCGGTTGGAGCCACCCTCGCAGCTCGTCGCGCAGCCGGCCAATGCTGTCAGGCACATCGTTGTAACGACGAGGAGGGCGGCGAGGCGCTTCATGCGGCTGCGCGCGTTTGGCTGCCGGCGCAATGCGGGCAGCGCTGGCCGGGGATGTAGTCGGGGGACTGCTGTTCTTCCGGCGTCACCACAGCGCGGCAGGCGAAGCATTGTTTCGGGCCTGCTGGCAGCAGCTCAGCATTGAGAGCCGTGCGGTGGTCGAACACGAAGCAATCGCCGTCGTAATGGGCGCCGCCTACTTCCTCGAAATATTTGAGGATGCCGCCTTCGAGTTGATAGACGCGCTCGACGCCGATCTCCTGCATGTGGATCGCCGCCTTTTCGCAGCGGATGCCGCCGGTGCAGAACGACACCACCGTCTTGCCGGCAAAGTCGTCCTTGTGCGCGGCAATGGCGGGCGGGAATTCGGTGAATTTCTTGAGGTTGTATTCGACGACGTTCTTGAAAGTGCCGACGGCAACTTCATAGTCATTGCGCGTGTCGAGCATCACTACGGGGCGGCCCTCGTCGTCGTGGCCCTGATCGAGCCACCGCTTGAGGTCCGGCGGCGCAACCGACGGCGCGCGGCCCTCTTCCGGGCGGATCAGCGGGTGGCGCATGGTGATGATTTCTTTCTTCATGCGCACCAGCAGGCGGCGGAACGGCTGGTGGTCGGACAGGCTTTCCTTCGGTGCCAGGTCAGCAAAACGCGGGTCGGCGCGCAGCCAGCCCACGATGCCGTCAATGGCTTCACGCGAGCCGGCCAGAAAGATGTTGATGCCCTCGGGCGCCAGCAGCACGGTGCCCTTCAGCTCGCGCGCCTGGCACTCGGCCAGCAGGGCGGGGCGCAGGGTCTCGCGGTCATCGAGGGTGACGAATTTGTAAGCGGAAATATTGACGATCTGCATGTGCTGCCGCGCCATTTTTTGGCGCCTTGGGTAACCTGTTGATTCGTAAGCCGAAATTATAGCCGCCCGAGGAGCCGCCCGGGGTTGTCGATGGTCAATCGGACACGCCCCGAATGCTTTACGGAAGATGTCACCCGGTACAATACGCGGATGAATTCGCCGCGCTTCGTCCACCTCCGCCTCCACTCTGAATATTCCGTCGTCGATGGCAACGTCCGTCTGGACGATGCCGTCAAGGCCGCCGCCAAAGACGGCATGGGCGCCTTGGCGCTGACCGATCTCTCCAACGCCTTCGGGCTGGTGCGCTTCTACAAGGAGGCGCGCGGCAAGGGCGTGAAGCCTATCGTCGGCGCCGACGTGTGGATCACCAATCACGACGAGCGCGACAAACCGGCACGCCTTCTGTTGTTGGTGCGTGACAAGCAGGGTTACCTGAATCTGTGCCAGCTGCTGGCCCGTGCTTGGCTCTCCAACCAACATCGCGGCCGCGCGGAAATCGCCCCCGAATGGTTCGACGAGCCGGGCGTGGAAAACGCCCCCCTGGCCACTGGCCTGCTGGCGCTCTCCGGCGCCATGGGCGGCGACATCGGCATGGCGCTGGCCAATGGAAACGATGCGCTGGCGCGCAAGCTGGCGACGGATTGGTCGCGCGTATTTCCTGGCGCGTTCTACATTGAACTGCAGCGCGCTGGGCACCCTGGTACTGAGGCCTACATCCAGCAGGCGGTGAAGCTTGCTTCGGCCATGCAGTTGCCAGTGGTTGCCACGCATCCGGTGCAGTTCATGACGCCGGACGATTTCACGGCCCACGAAGCGCGCACCTGTATTGCGGAGGGCGAACTGCTCGCCAATCCGCGCCGTGCCCGTCGTTTCACGACCGAACAGTATTTCAAGACGCAGGACGAGATGTGCGCGCTGTTTGCCGACATCCCGTCCGCGCTGGCCAACGCAGTGCAGATCGCGCAGCGCTGCAACCTCAAGCTGGAACTGGGCAAGCCCAAGCTGCCGTTGTTCCCGACGCCCGATGGCATGTCGCTGGATGACTATCTCGTCCAGCTTGCCAAGGA
Source organism: Ralstonia sp. Ralssp135 (assembly GCF_047304345.1). Classification (NCBI taxonomy): domain Bacteria; kingdom Pseudomonadati; phylum Pseudomonadota; class Betaproteobacteria; order Burkholderiales; family Burkholderiaceae; genus Ralstonia; species Ralstonia sp. Ralssp135. Next base: position 149,913 of record NZ_JBGLYZ010000004.1, on the reverse strand, counting down.
AGGGCTGGAAAAGCGCATGGAAGTGCTGTTCCCCGACGAGGCCGTGCGTGAATCCAAACGCGCCGAGTATTACGCCCGCCTGGAATTCGAGACCGGCACCATCATCAAGATGGGCTTCCCGGGCTACTTCCTGATCGTTGCGGACTTCATCAACTGGGCAAAGAACAACGGCGTGCCGGTGGGGCCGGGCCGGGGCTCGGGTGCCGGTTCGCTGGTGGCGTACGCGCTGGGTATTACCGATCTGGACCCGCTCAAATACAACCTGCTGTTCGAGCGTTTCCTGAACCCGGAACGTGTGTCGATGCCCGACTTCGACATCGACTTCTGCCAGCACGGCCGCGACCGCGTCATCCAGTACGTGAAAGAGAAGTACGGCAAAGACGCCGTCTCGCAGATCGCCACCTTCGGCACCATGGCCGCAAAGGCCGCTGTGCGTGACGTGGGCCGCGTGCTTGATCTCGGCTACAACTTCGTTGACGGCGTGGCCAAGCTGATCCCGTTCAAGCCGGGCAAGCTCGTCACGCTGGAAGAGGCCAAGAAGGAAGAGCCGCTGCTGGCCGAGCGCGAAGCTAACGAAGAAGAGGTCAAGCAGCTCCTGGAACTTGCGCAGCGCGTGGAGGGCATGACGCGTAACGTCGGCATGCACGCGGGCGGTGTGTTGATCGCCCCGGGCAAGCTGACCGACTTCTGCCCGCTCTACACGCAAGGCGGCGAAGATGCCGGCGTCGTCAGTCAGTACGACAAGGACGACGTGGAAGCCGTCGGCCTGGTCAAGTTCGACTTCTTGGGCCTGACCACGCTCACGATCCTCGACTGGGCCGAGCGCTACATCCGCATGCTCGATCCGTCCAAGGCAGATTGGAACTGCAGCCAGATTCCGCTGACGGACAAGAAGGCGTTCGACATCCTGAAGTCGGCCAACACGGTTGCTGTGTTCCAGCTGGAAAGCCGCGGCATGCAGGGCATGCTCAAGGACGCCAAGCCTGACCGCTTTGAGGACATCATCGCCCTGGTGGCGTTGTATCGCCCAGGCCCGATGGACCTGATTCCGAGCTTCTGCGCGCGTAAGCACGGCCGCGAGAAGGTCGAGTACCCCGACCCGCGCGTCGAACCGGTGCTCAAGGAGACCTACGGCATCATGGTCTACCAGGAGCAGGTGATGCAGATGGCGCAGATCGTGGGCGGTTACTCGCTCGGCGGCGCTGACTTGCTGCGCCGTGCGATGGGTAAGAAGAAAGCCGAAGAAATGGCCGAGCATCGAGCGCTGTTCCGCGCGGGTGCGGCCAAGGATGGACTCTCCACCGAAAAGGCCGATGAAATCTTCGACCTGATGGAGAAGTTCGCCGGCTACGGCTTCAACAAGTCGCACGCGGCCGCATATGCGCTGCTGGCGTACTACACGGCTTGGCTCAAGGCGCATCACCCGGCCGAATTCATGGCAGCCAACATGTCGCTCGCCATGGACGACACCGACAAGGTGAAGATCCTCTACGACGATGCCCGGGGCAAGAACGGCCTGACCGTGCTGCCGCCGGATATCAACGCGAGCCAGTATCGCTTTGCGCCAACCGACGCCAAGACCATCCGCTACGGCCTGGGTGGCGTGAAGGGCAGCGGTCAGGGTGCGATCGAAGACATCCTGCGTGCACGCGAAGACGGCCCATTCAAAGATTTGTTCGACTTCTGCGAGCGCGTAGACCGCCGCCAGGTGAATCGCCGCACGATCGAAGCACTGGTGCGTGCCGGGGCCTTCGACAGCCTCCACGACAACCGCGCACAGCTGCTCGCCTCGATCGGCCTTGCCATGGAAGCCGCCGAGCAGAAGGCAGCGGCCGCCAACCAGGTGTCGCTGTTCGATCTGATGAGCGGCGACGACGCCGAGCAGCATCGCCCCGAACTGGTCGACGAGCCGGCTTGGTCGACCAAGCGCAAGCTGCAGGAAGAAAAGCAGGCGCTGGGTTTCTACCTTTCTGGTCACCTGTTTGATGAATGCCGCGACGAGGTGCGCCGCTTTGCACGCACGACGCTGGCTGATCTGGCCCGCGAAGTGACCGACAAGGGCAATGGCGGCGGCTACGGCAACCGCGATGCGCGTAACAAGACCGTGGCCGGTGTGATTGTCGGCCAGCGCACGCAGATGACGCAGCGCGGCAAGATGCTGATCGTCATGCTCGACGACGGCTCTGCCAGCGAAGCCACCGAAGTGACGGTCTTCAACGAAGTGTTCGAAGCCAATCGCGCGCTATTCAAGGAAGACGAAGTGCTGATCGTGCAGGGCAGTGCCCGCCACGACATGTTCACTGGTGGCGTGCGAGTGACAGCCGAATCTGTCATGGACATGACCCAGGCGCGCGTCAAGTTTGCGCGGGCGATTCGTCTGTCGATGAATGGCGATTCAACGGCGGCCAAGCTGCGCGACCTGCTCTCGCCGCATGTCGCGGCGGATGGCAATGGCGTCTCTGTGCGCATTAGCTACGTCTGCGAGCAGGCCCGCTGCGAAGCGGTGCTTGGCGACGCTTGGCGCATTGTCCCGAGCGAAGCGGCAATCGCCGCGCTGCGTCAGGCGCTGGACGCCGAGAACGTGGCAACGGTGTACGAGTAGTTCGAAGATGGCGCAGGGGGCGTCATCGCCGGGCAGCACAGGCTCGGCACGACTGCAGTCTCAATACGATTATTACTAGAGCATCCATGAACGTCGGAATCTCGTGCAACGCGCTGGGCTACAGCGGCGGCAGCGAGCGCTACGCGATGGACCTGGTGCGCGGCCTGCATGAGCGCGACATCCGTCCCGTGTTCTTCGCCAAGATGGTGGACAAGGCGCTTCCCGAATATCGCCAGGTCAAGGCCGTTGCATTGCCCACACGCAAGCTGCCGGGCAAATTGAACGACCACGCGTTCGGCTGGCTGGTGCGCTATCTGGCCAAGCGTGAGCACATCGATCTGATGATCGGCTGCAACCGTACAGGGGCATCGGATATCGCCATTTGTGGCGGTACGCACGTTGGCTATCTCAAGAGCTTTTCCAAAGAGGCCGCCTTCTGGGACCGCCAGCAGATTGCGCTGGAGCGCCGAGATTACGTACGCTCACACGTTGTCGTTGCGCACTCGCGGCTGATGGCGCAGGAAGTGCTGGACTATTACGACATTCCGGCGGCCAAGGTGAAGACGGTGTACCCGCCGGTGAGCGAGACGAAGTTCTCGCCGGTGGACGAGGCCGAGCGTCAGCGCCTGCGCGATGAGCTGGGCTTTGCGAAGGATCGGGTCACGTTTGTATTCCCGTCGTCGAGCCACAAGCGCAAGGGCTATCCGCTGCTGGAGGCGTTCTTCTCCAAGACGAATTTACCGGTACAGCTGGCGGTGATCGGACGGCCGGTGTCGTCGTCCTCGCCCAACATCCGCTACCTGGGATACCGCAAGGACATCGAGAACGTCTACCGCGCTGCGGACTACACGATCCTCGCTTCGCACTACGAGCCGTTCGGGCTGATCGGGGTGGAGTCCGTGCTGTGCGGGACGCCGGCCGTGCTCGCAGCCAATATCGCCTGCACCGAGGTGATCTCGGAACAAGGGGCGCCCACCTTCAATCTGGACGATCCAGCCACGCTGGCGCGCGCGATCGAAGCCGCTGTTGCCCGTGCGCAGGCCGGCCAGGCGCGCCTGGCGAATCCGCGTGAGCATCTGCGCTATGACCCCAGCATCACTGCTCACATCGATGCCTTGTTGGCGCTTGCACCTGGCGCGGGGACATTGCGATGAGCGGCTTGACGCAACGTAGCCGGACGCTGATATCCAGCGTGCCGGCGGCTCTGGCCGTGTTTGGAATCGCCATCCTGCCGGCCTTCATGCTGTCGGTGCGCGGCGCAGCGTTCCTGTCGTTCTTGCTGCTACTTGTGGCCGCGATCTGGTCGATGCTGGCCGCACCTGCAGACGTCATGAGCCGACTACGAACGATGTGGCGCGAACATCGCTGGCTGATTTTGGCCATGGCCGCCATGCCGACTGCGATGCTGATCAGTGCGCTACTCAATCCTGCCGCGCCGCGCAATGTGCCGTTTGCCTATGGCAGGCTTTGGTTGTTCGGATTGGTGCTGTTTGCGCTGTTGCAATTGCGTCCTAAACAGTTGGAGAGTGTGCAGTGGGGCTGCGTTGCAGGGGCCCTCGGTTCGGCGGTGTGGTCGTATCTTGAGCTGCGAGCGGGAAGAGCCGGCACTGTAGGCGCGTTTTCCAACACCATTCCGTTCGGCAACTTATCGTTGTTGATGGGATTGTTCGCGCTGATATCGATCGGTTGGGCGAAAAATGACGGTTGGCCTCTGATTGGACTGCGTCTGGCAGCGGGAGGCGCTGGACTCTATGCGTCGTACCTGTCCCAGGCGCGCGGCGGCTGGATCGCAATTCCCATCCTGCTGCTGATCGCCGTGGCGACGCTGCGGCATGTGAGTTGGAAGAAGCGAGTGACTGCCTTGCTGGTGTTCTTCGTGCTGTTGGCGGCGGTATGCGTATCGTCGAGTATGGTTCGTACTCGTTTCGATCAAGCAGTCAGTGATTTGCATGCCTATCAGGCAGGTCAGACTAATACCTCTGTCGGCATCCGCTTCCAGCTCTGGAAAGCGGCCACGCTGATGTTGACGCGCCATCCGCTCGCCGGGGTGGGAAGAGGCCAATTCGAGCCCGCTCTCAAGGCGATTCACGCGGAGGGCCTGATCACGCAGGAAGCGACTGCCTTCGAGCATGCACACAACGAGTTTCTATACAATGGCGCCACGCTTGGCGTGCTGGGCATCGGCGCATTGTTGGCGCTGTACCTGGTGCCTGCCGCGTACTTTCTGCGCGCCGCCCTGTGCGACGATCGCATCCTGCGCACCACGGGGGCGATGGGCCTCACGTTATGTGTCGGCTTCGTACTGTTCGGGCTGACCGAGGTGATGCTGATCATCGCGCAGACGGTTGTGTTCTACAGCGTGATGGTGGCCGTATTCACCGCGCATATTCATCGGCGCCGGCAGCAGCTTGGCGCCGCTCCTGTTCTCTGAGATCGCTTTCGCATGTCCGCATCCAATCGAGCCACGCTCGCCGTCATTATCGTCGCCAAGAACGAAGCCGCTGATATCGGCGACTGCATCCGTTCCGTGCGCGACTGGGCGGACGATGTCATCGTGTTCGACTCGGGTAGCACGGACGGCACACAAGACATCTGCCGCCAACTTGGTGCGCGCGTGTTCGAGACCGACTGGCCCGGCTACGGCGAACAATCCAACCGTGCCCTGCGCGAAGCCCGTACCGACTGGGTGCTCTCGCTGGATGCCGACGAGCGCATCAGCCCCGAATTGCGTGCCGAGATGATCGCCGTACTCGAGTCGGGCAGCTCGCACACTGTTTATTCGATGCCGCGCAGCTCGAGTTTTTGCGGCCGCTTCATGAAGCATTCGGGCTGGTGGCCGGACCGCATTCGTCGCTTTTTCAAACGCGAGCAGGTGACGTTCTTCGATGCGCCGGTGCACTCGCACCTGGTCTTCGAGGGGACGGTGGGTGACTTTCGCGCACCGATCATTCACTACTCGATTCCCGACCTGAAGGCTGCGCTCGACAAGGCCAACGATTATTCGACCGCCGGTGCGGCGGCCGCCTATGCCAAGGGCAAGCGTGCGTCGCTTGGCAGCGCGATCGGCCACGGGCTGTGGGCGTTCATCCGTACGTACGTCATCCAGCGCGGCTTCCTTGATGGCGCGGAGGGCTTCATGCTCGCCGTGTCGAACGCGGAAGGCACGTACTACCGCTACATCAAGCTGATGATGCTGCATCGTCATGGCAAGCGCTGAGCCGCCGCGTCGCATCGCTCTCATCGTTACGACGTATAACCGCCCGGACGCGCTCGCCCGCGTACTGGCAGGGTGTGGCGCACAGACTGACCGTGCATTCGACGTCGTCGTGGCCGACGACGGTTCGCGCGATGACACACGCGTAGCGGTTGAAACGGCCGCCAAGACCGCACCGTATCCGCTGCGCCATGTCTGGCACCCAGACGACGGCTTTCGTGCTGGTGAGATACGCAACCGCGGCGTGCTGGCGACGGATGCCGATTACCTCGTCTTTCTCGATGGCGATTGCGTGCCGCGTCCGGATTTTGTAGCCCGGCACCGCGCGTTGGCCGAGCAGGGGCGCCTGTTGTCTGGCAGCCGTATCCTGCTGGATGAAGCGATGACGCGTGAGGTCGTCGCCCAGCAGATCGATATCCACCTGAAGGACCGCGCGTATTGGTTTGCCGCCTGGCGCGCGGGCCGTGTCAACAAGTTCCTGCCGCTATTGGTGCCAGGTTTGCCGGTGCCGCGTACGTTCAAGGACACCAGCCTGCGCGGCATCAAAAGCTGCAACCTCGGTGTGTGGCGCAGCGATTTCGAGCGCGTGAACGGCTTCGATCAGAGCTTCGTCGGGTGGGGGCATGAAGACGCCGATCTGGTTGTGCGCCTATACAACGCCGGTGTGCGGCGCAAGCGCGGCTTCTGCGCGACCGAGGTCTTCCACCTATGGCATCGCGAACAATCGCGCGCGCAGGAGAGCCCCAATTATCAACGCATGATGGCTCGCCGGAATACCGACATCATCCGCGCAGAAGTCGGGCTTGCGGAACTGCGAGAGCAAGGCGCCTGAGCGGCGCCGTCGTGCTTACCAAGTCTTCTTCTGCTTGGCGATGCCGAGGAATGGTCGCACGAAGATCTGATAGAGGAATTTGCGCACAAAGATCTGGTGCAGATGATGGCCGACACCGAGTCGGTCGTCGGCTTCGCGGCTTTTGACGGCGCGATCGGCTTCGAGGTTGGAGCCGCTATCAAAGTTCTGCACGCCAATCACATAAGGCACGACCGCGCGCATCTGCACGATGCCCTCGCGCTCGAACTTGTACCAATAGTCTGCTGCTAGCCACACGGGATAAAGCTGTTCGACCATGCGCTTGGCTGCAGCGCGCGTGACGAAATAGCCATGCGCGAGCCACTGGTAGTTGGCGAGTTTGACCGTGCGGTGGTCAGCTGTGAGCGATTGGGCGCTGCGCTTGTAGTAACGGTCGATGTGCGTGAGCAGCGTGACGACCGGTTCGTCCGGTGACACGCTCTGCGCCAGCGCGTCTAGCACGGCGGGCACATCGGGCCCAAGTTTCGCGTCGTCTTCGAGGATGAGCGCGTAGGGCAGATTTTGCTCGATGATTGCCCGGTAGACGCCAAGGTGGCTCAGTGCGCAGCCGACTTCGCCGACCGTCAATTCTCGGCTCTGGCCAATAGCGCGCGCGTGGTCATAGTGGCGCGCAAGTTCGTCGGCGGGAAGTGTCTTGCCGTACACACCCGGGAAGCGGCTATGCGGCAGGCCAAGCGCATCGAGCTGGCGTTCCAGCGCCTCGCGGCGACCGGCATCGTGGTCAAGATTGATGAAAAACGTGGGAACGCGCGAACTCATTGCGGAAGCGTCAGGTGATGCGTCGGTCCGTCTTGACCGGGGATTGCGCAGCAGGATGGGCCGGGTGGTGGATTGCCGCTAAAATGCCGGGTCGCCCGTCTGTCGGATGACAGCCGCTGCAACGCACTTGATGTCGGCAGAGCCGACCGCCATGCGACGCAAGCTGCCCACCCTCATTTGAAAACGCCGTGAGTATACAAGCAAAGTCTGATCACCCAGCCCCCGCCAAGCCGATGCTCAAGCGGTTATGGGGCTACCTGCGCCCCGAATTGACCGCTTTCATCCTCGCAATGGTTGCCATGGGCGTGGTGGCAGCCACGGAGGGGATCATCCCCAAGGTCGTGAAGGATTTGCTGGATCAGGGCTTCGGCGGTGAATACGCCGGCAGGCTGTGGCAGGTGCCGGCCATGCTGGTGGGCATTGCCGTGGTGCGCGGCATCGCGCAGTTTGCGTCGACGTATCTGCTGAGCCTCGTGTCGAACAAGGTGCTGCTGAATCTGCGGATGAAGATGTTCGAGCGCCTGCTGCAGGCGCCGGCTTCGTACTATCAGCGCAATACGGCGGCGTCGATCATCAACGCGGTCATCTTTGAGGTCAACCAGGTGCTGCAGGTGCTGACCGGCGTGTTCATCACGCTGGTGCGCGATTCAATGACGGTACTGGCGCTGCTGATCTTCCTCTTCTATACCAACTGGCGCCTGACGCTGGTGGTGGCGGTGATCCTGCCGATCATCGGGTTGCTGATGTCGCGTATCAACCGCCGCCTGCGCTCGCTCAATCGCGAGAGCCAAAACCTGACCAACCAGGCCGCCTATGTGGTGGAAGAGGCCGTGGGCGGTTACAAGGTCGTCAAGCTGCACGGCGGCGAAGCGTATGAATCGCTGCGCTTCAATGCCATGACGAATCGTCTGCGTGGTTACGCCATGCGCGTGGCCGTGGCTGGTGGCCTGAACCAGCCGGTGACGCAGTTTCTGGCCGCGCTGGCGCTGTCGATCATCCTGGCCATTGCCATGATGCAGGCGCAGGCCAATCAGACCACGGTCGGCGGCTTTACCGGCTTTGTGATGGCGATGCTCCTGCTGATCTCGCCGCTCAAGCACCTGACCGACGTGAATCAGCCGCTGCAGCGCGGCCTGACCGCCGCCGAGTTCATCTTCGGCCTGATCGACACGCCGATCGAACCGCAAGAAGGCGGCAAGAAGATCGATCGTGCCCGCGGCGATGTCCGCTTCGACAACGTCACCTTCCGCTATGGCGAAGATGGTCGGGCGGCGCTCGACAACGTGAATCTGCACGTCAAGCCGGGCGAGGTCGTCGCGCTGGTCGGGCCGTCGGGCAGCGGCAAGACCACGCTGGTGAATCTGCTCCCGCGTTTCTTCGATCCGACCTCGGGCACGATCTCGCTTGATGGCGATGCGCTGGCGGATCTGGCGCTGTATGACCTGCGCCGTCAGATCGCTTTCGTGAGCCAGGACGTGGTGCTGTTCAACGACACCATCGCTGCTAACGTGGCCTATGGCGCGCGTGACGCCTCCGAGATCGACATGGCCCGCGTGCGCCGTGCGCTGGAAGCGGCCTACCTGACCGATGTGGTCGACAACCTGCCCGAGGGCATCGATACCAATGTCGGCGATAACGGTTCGAAGCTGTCCGGTGGCCAGCGCCAGCGCCTGGCGATTGCCCGCGCGATCTACAAAGACGCGCCGATCCTGATCTTGGATGAAGCGACTTCCGCGCTGGATTCGGAGTCGGAACGCCAAGTGCAGGCCGCGCTCGAACGGCTGATGGAAGGCCGTACAACGCTGGTGATCGCGCACCGTCTGTCGACCATTGAAAACGCCGACCGCATCATCGTGCTGGAGCACGGCAAGATTGCTGAAGCCGGTACGCACCGCGAACTCATCGAGCGCGATGGGTTGTATGCTGGACTCCATCGCATCCAGTTCGCTACCCAGTAAGCCTTGCCTTTCGGGCGGCGTGCTCAAGATGCTCACATCAAAGGAGACATCGTGACGACCACCACGCCGCCCATCAGCCGGTTCCCCGTTCCTGAACTGGCCGACATTCCCGAAGACATCCGTGCGCGCATCCTGGAAGTGCAGGAGAAGAGCGGCTTTGTGCCGAACGTCTTCTTGGCGCTCTCACATCGGCCCGATGAATGCCGCGCCTTCTTCGCGTACCACGATGCGCTGATGCTGCGAGAAGGCAGCAGCCTCACCAAGGGCGAGCGCGAGATGATCGTGGTCGCCACCTCCGCCGCCAACCAATGCCTGTATTGCGTGGTCGCGCACGGCGCCATCCTGCGCATCTACGAGAAGAAACCGTTGGTGGCCGACCAGGTTGCCGTCAATTACCGCAAGGCCGACATCACGCCGCGCCAGCGCGCCATGCTCGACTTCGCAATGAAGGTCTGCACTGCTTCGCACACCGTCAATGACGCCGACTATGAAGCGTTGCGCGCGCATGGCTTCGATGATGAGGACATCTGGGACATCACCGGCATCACCGCCTTCTTTGGCCTGTCGAACCGCATGGCGAATGTGATTTCGATGCGGCCCAATGACGAATTCTTCCTGCTCGGCCGCTTGCCGCGCGAGAAAAAATAGGGCGCAAAGGGCCTACGCCGTCAGCTCGCGCAGCGCTTCGAGCAGCTTGACGGCGGGGCTCGGCAGGATGCCGTGGCGGCGCCGGAACGCCGTGAGCGTGCGGCGCGCGACCAGGCCGGGTATCGGCAGTGGCTCGATCACGCCGGCACGGCGCTCCGCATCGATCATCGGTTCTGCCATCCAGCTGAGGAATCCGGAGCGCGCCACGAGGCTCTTGAGTGCCGTCACCGAGCGCGTTTCCACCACGATGTTCGGCAAGCCCAAGCCGGCAGCCTCGAATATCTGACGCATGTGCTCGTACGGGCCGGTGCCGCGCGGCGGAACGGCCCAGAATGCATCCAGCGTATCGGCCAATGTCAGGCCAGGGCGATGGCGCAGCGAATGCTCCGGCGACGCGACCACGAAACTCGCATCCTCCCAGCGGCAATCCGCGATGGCGATGATTTCGTCGGTATCCGGCATCGCCATCGACAGCGCGAGATCGATCTCGTGCTTGACCAGTCCTTCGGCCAGCCGGTCCCATACGCCTTCCAGTATCTCCACGCGCAAGTTTGGCCAGCGGGCTACCACAGTGCCCACGGCCAACGGCAAGACATAGCTTGCGATGCTGCCCACTGCGCCCACGCGGATCGTGCCCTTGGCAAGCCCGCGCATCGCGTCGATCTCTTCCTGTGCGTAATCGGCCTCGCGCTGCAGCAGCGACGCGTGCGGCAGGAGTGCCTGCCCGATCGCGGTGAGCTGCATTCCCTTGGAGTGCCGCTCGAACAGCGGCGCGCCCACTTCGTCTTCCAATCGCTTGACGATGCGGCTGAGCGCCGGCTGCGTGACGTGCAGAACCTCCGCCGCACGCCCAAGGCTGCCGGCGGAGACGATGGTGGTAAAGGCGCGTAACTGGCGTAGATCGAAAGTCATGCTAAAAGGTAATGACTTTGGCGAAATAATTCAATATCGCGTTAATCGTTACGGATTCCATACTGGCAGCCTGTTTCAAGGAGGACTGCCTGTATGACCCGCACTTCGCTCGCGCTGATCACCGTGCGCGACGCCACGATCGACCTGCTGCGCCGGCTCGGCATGACCCACGTGTTCGGCAATCCGGGCTCGACCGAGCTGCCGATGTTTCGCGATTTTCCGGAGGATTTCCGCTACATCCTGGGTTTGCAGGAAGCCGTGGTGGTCGGCATGGCGGACGGCTTTGCGCAGGCAACGGGCAATGCCGCGCTGGTGAACCTGCATTCGGCGGCCGGTGTCGGCAATGCCATGGGCAACATCTTCACAGCCTTCAAGAACCGCACGCCGCTCGTGATTACCGCTGGGCAGCAGGCGCGATCCATTCTGCCGTTCGATCCGTTCCTCGCTTCCAACCAGGCGACGGAGCTGCCCAAGCCGTACGTGAAGTGGAGCATCGAGCCCGCGCGTGCGCAAGATGTGCCGCTGGCGCTGGCCCGCGCGTATCACCTCGCCATGCAGGAGCCCCGGGGCCCGGTGCTGGTGTCGATTCCCGTGGATGACTGGGACCAGACGACAGAGCCCGTCGCCGTGCACGAAGTGGCCACCGCGGTGCGGCCCGATCCGGTCACGCTGGCGCGCATCGGCGACTTGCTTGACGCGGCGCAGCGGCCGGCGTTCGTGGTCGGAGCCGCGGTCGATCGCGCTGGCGCGTGGGACGCCGTCGTGCAACTCGCCGAGACCCACAACGCGCGCGTGTTCACCGCGCCGATGGCCGGGCGTGGCGCGTTTCCCGAAGACCACCCCCTTTTCGCCGGTTTCCTGCCCGCGATGCGCGAGAAGATCGTCAGCCTGCTGCAAGGGCACGACGTGGTGTTCGCGCTCGGCGCACCGGCGTTTACGTACCACGTGGAAGGCCATGGGCCGCATGTGCCGGTCGGGGCAAAGCTCGTGCAGTTGATCGACGATCCAGCGACTGCTGCCTGGACGCCGGAGGGCATTTCCGCCGTTGGCAACATTCGCCTGGGCGTGCTGGACCTGCTCGCCCGCGCAGCGCCACCGTCACGTCCGCTGCCCGCGCCACGCGTCAAATCGCCGCGAGCCGAGCCGGGCTCGCCCATGTCGGTCGCCTTTGTTCTGCAGACGCTCGATACCGTGCGCGGCCCGGCAGACAGCGTCGTCGAAGAGGCTCCGAGTGCACGCTCGACCATGCAGGCCTACTTGCCGATGCGCCGCTCCGGCGCCTTCTACACCATGGACAGCGGCGGACTAGGCTACGGCATGCCGGCGGCAGTCGGCGTGGCACTCGCCAAACCGGGCACACGCGTGATTGGTCTGATTGGCGACGGATCGAGCATGTATTCCATCCAGGCGCTGTGGAGCGCTGCGCTGCTCAAGTTGCCCATGACATTCGTGATCCTGAACAACCGCCGCTATGCTGCCCTGCAGGATTTCGCCCCGGTGTTCGGCTTTGCGCCGACCGACGCTGTGCAAGGCACGGATCTGCACGGCATCGATTTTGTCGGCCTGGCCCGCGCGATGGGCTGCACAGGCGAGCGCGTGAGCGAACCGCATGCGCTGGAAGCCGTACTGCGTACGGCCCTGCATTCCGCCGGACCAACCTTGATTGAAGTGGAGATCGCCTGATGACGAATACGAACATTGCCCCGCCGGATGCGGTGCAGACCATCTCGATGCTCATCAACGGCGAGCGCGTGCAAGCTGCCAGTGGTGCGGTGTTCGAGCGGCGGAATCCGCTTGACGGCACCGTGGCCACGAGAGCGCCAGCCGCCACCGTGGACGATGCGCGTCGCGCTGTTGATGCCGCAGCGGCAGCATTCCCGGCCTGGGCCGCCATCGGCCCGAGCGAGCGCCGCGCGTTGCTGATGCGTGCTGCGCAAGCGCTCGAAGCCAAGGGCAAGGCTTTCGCCGCCGCGATGGCTGCTGAAACGGGTGCCTCTGCGCTGTGGGCCGGCTTCAACGTGCATCTTGCCGCCAGCGGCCTGCAAGAAGCCGCCGCCATGGTCACGCAGATTGCGGGCGAGATCATTCCGTCCGACGTGCCGGGCAGCCTCGCCATGGGCGTGCGCCAGCCGGCAGGCGTGGTGCTGGGTATCGCGCCGTGGAATGCGCCGGTCATCCTGGCGGTGCGCGCGATCGCGTTGCCACTGGCATGCGGCAACACCGTCGTATTGAAGGGCTCGGAGATTTCGCCGGCCACGCACGGGCTCATCGTCGAAGCCTTGCAAGAGGCGGGCTTACCAAATGGTGTCGTCAACTTCGTCACGAATGCCCCGGCGGACGCGGGCGCAGTGGTGGAGGCGATGATTGCGCACCCAGCGGTGCGTCGCGTCAACTTTACGGGCTCCACGCGCGTGGGCCGTCTCATCGCGCAGACCTGCGCGACGTATCTGAAACCTGTTGTGCTGGAACTGGGCGGCAAGGCGCCGCTGCTGGTGCTGGCGGATGCGGATATCGACGCCGCCGTCGATGGCACGGCCTTCGGCGCGTTCGCCAATTCTGGCCAGATCTGCATGTCCACCGAGCGCATCATCGTCGATGAATCCATCGCCGATGTGTTCGTTACCAAACTGGCGGCCAAGGCCGCAGCGCTGCCGCTGGGCGATCCACGCAAAGGGCCGGCGGTGCTGGGCTCGGTGGTCGACATGAGCACGGTCGAACGCTGCAATCACCTCATCGACGACGCACTCGCCAAGGGTGCGAAGCTGCTGTGCGGCGGTAAGGCCTCCAGCACGTTGATGCCCGCCACGCTGCTCGACCACGTCACGCCTGATATGCTGATCTACGCGGAAGAATCGTTCGGTCCCGTCAAGGGCATCGTGCGTGTGAGCGGCGACGATGCCGCCGTTGCCTGTGCGAATGACAACGCATACGGCTTGTCGTCCGCTGTGTTCAGTCGCGATGTGGCGCGCGCGATGAACGTCGCGCGCCGCATCGAATCCGGCATCTGCCACATCAATGGCCCGACCGTGCACGACGAGGCGCAGATGCCGTTCGGCGGCGTCAAGGCGAGCGGCTTTGGGCGCTTTGGCGGCCGCGCCGGTGTGGCGGAGTTCACCGAGCTGCGCTGGATGACGGTGCAGACCACGCCGCGCCATTACCCGTTCTGAGCCGAGATGCCGATGAAGATCTCGATCCTCGGCGCGGGCGCGATGGGGTCGTTGTTCGGCGGGCTGCTCGCCGAAGCCGACCAGCATGTCACGCTGCTCGACATCAACGACGCGCATCTGCACGCGATTGCCGCGCACGGTTTGCGGCTGGAAACCGATGGCGGCGATCGCCACGTCCGCAACCTGCAGGCCCTGCGTCCGGGCGATGCGACGGACGTACCTGACTTGCTGATCGTCTTCACCAAGGCGATGCACACGCGTGCGGCACTCGCGAGCGTGCGTCACCTGCTTGGCCCGGCAACGCATGTGCTGACGCTGCAGAACGGGCTGGGCAACGTGGAGGCGCTGGCTTCGGTGGTGCCGCCGGAGCGCATCTTCGTTGGCGTGACCACGTGGCCGGCGGACCTTGCTGGCCCAGGCCACGTGCGCTCACACGGCGCAGGTGCGATCCGCCTGATGAGCGCAGACGGCGAGCGGCCTCCGATGCTCGCACGCGTGGTGGATGCGCTATCCGCCGCCGGCCTGAACTGCCAGGCAGATGCGAACGTATGGGGCGCCGTGTGGGAGAAAGTCGCCTTCAACGCCGCGCTCAATCCGCTGTGCACGGTGCTGAAGCAGTCCGTGGACGCGCTGGGCGCCGTGGAAGACGGCCCGACGTTGGCGCTGAACATCGTGGACGAAGTGCTGGCCGTGGCGCGCGCCAGCGGCATTTCAGTTGATGCCGCAAAGGTGAACGACAACGTGCGGCACGCCATCGTCGCGCATCGGGGGCACAAGCCGTCGATGCTGCAGGACGTGCTGGCCGGACGCCCGACCGAGATCGAATCCATCAACGGCGCCGTGGTGGCGACGGCGCGCCGGCATGGCGTGCCCGTGCCACACACCGAGACGTTGATGCAATTGGTGCGCTTGGTGCAGGCGAGCACCGTGCACCAGCAGGCGCCTTAGCGGGCCGAGATACGCAGGGTTTCATTCGATGGCGCGCAGACGCCACCTCAACGGAGACAACCACATGAAGTGCAATTCCAGATTGCCGAGCGCGGCGTCCAAACGGGGGCCGATATGAACGGAAACCACACCACGGTCGATATCGGTACGGTCCTTGATGACGGGCCGTTTTCCCTCGCACAGAAGATGGCGGTGCTGCTTGCGGCCTTCGCCATCGTCATGGACGGCTTTGACGGCCAGTTGATCGGTTTCGCCATCCCCGTGCTCATCAAGGAGTGGGGCATCACGCGCAATGCGTTCGCCCCAGCGGTGGCGGCGGGCCTCATCGGCATGGGGCTGGGCAGCGCGTTGGCGGGCCTGTTTGCCGATCGCTTTGGGCGACGCTGGGCGTTGATCGGCAGCGTGTTCGTGTTTGGCGTAGCGACGTGCTCGATCGGGTTTGCTCCCAACGTTGCGACGATTGCCGCGCTGCGATTTATCGCAGGCCTGGGCATTGGCGGCGCGCTGCCAAGCTCCACGACGATGACGGCAGAGTTCACGCCTGCGCGTCGTCGTACGCTGGCCGTGACGGCCACGATCGTATGCGTGCCGCTGGGCGGGATGCTGGCAGGCCTGTTTGCCGGCCACGTGCTGCCACTTTATGGCTGGCGAGGGCTGTTCTGGATTGGCGGTGCGCTGCCGCTCGTGCTTGGATTTGTGTTGGTGGCCGCGCTGCCTGAATCGCCGCGCTTCCTGGCGCGACGTCAATCGCACTGGCCGCAACTGGCGCATCTGCTATCGAAGATGGGGCGCGATGTGCCCGCCAATACCGCGTTTGCCGATGTGGCGGGTCAGAAGGTCATTCAGCACGCGAGCTTCCGCTCGCTTTTTTCCCCGGGGCAGGCGCGCGATACGGTGGCGCTTTGGGCGGCCTTCTTCATGTGTCTGCTTGCCGTGTACGCAGCGTTCAGCTGGCTGCCGACGATGCTTGCTTCAGAAGGCTTGAGCGTGAGCGTGGCGGGCTCGGGGCTCACGGCGTACAACCTTGGCGGGGTGATCGGCGCGTTGGTCTGCGCGGTGACGATCGCACGATGGGGTTCGCGTTGGCCAATGGCGCTGTGTTGCGTAGGCGCGGCCGCAAGCGCTTTTGCGTTGCAAGGCGTCGACGCCAAGCTGAACACGAACCTGCTGATCGTCGGGCTTGGGCTGCACGGGCTGTTCGTCAACGCTGTGCAATCGACGATGTATGCGCTGTGTGCCTACGTTTATCCAACGGCGGTGCGCGCAACGGGCACCGCATCGGCGGTGGCGTTCGGACGGCTGGGCGCGATTCTCAGCGCGTTTGCCGGTGCCATGGTTATCACCGCCGGCGGGTCGGTGGCCTATCTGGCAATGCTCGGAATTGTGATGTTGGTGGTGTTAGCCGCGCTGCTCGCCATGCGCGAGCAGATTCCGCGTCTGACCGAGCGTGCGCGAGCATCCATGGCAGCGGCGCCGGTTTCGCACGGCAGCCCGGTCAAACCGTAGCTGCCGCGCTGGGAGCAGTGCTACATCAGGATGATGTCGTACTGCTCCTGGCTGGCCGCCGACGATTCCACCTGCAGCGAAATCGGCTTGCCGATGAAATCGCCCAGCATCGCAAGGTGCTGGCTTTCTTCTTCCAGGAACAGATCAATCACCGATTGCGAAGCAAGGATGCGGAATTCGCGCGGATTGAACTGCCGCGACTCGCGCATGATCTCGCGCAGGATGTCGTAGCACACGGTGCGCGGCGTCTTTACCTGCCCCTTGCCCTGGCACACCGGGCACTGCTCGCACAGCACATGTGCCAGCGATTCGCGCGTGCGCTTGCGCGTCATCTCCACCAGCCCAAGCTGCGAGAAGCTGTTGACGGTGATGCGCGTGCGGTCGCGTGACAGCGCCTTGCGCAGTTCCGCCAGAACCGCGTCGCGATGCTCGGCCGACTCCATATCGATGAAGTCGATGATGATGATGCCGCCCAGGTTGCGCAGCCGCAGTTGCCGCGCGATGGTGTGGGCCGCTTCCAGGTTGGTCTTGAAGATCGTGTCGTCGAAGTTGCGTGCGCCCACGTAACCGCCGGTGTTGACGTCGATGGTCGTCATCGCCTCGGTCTGGTCGATCATCAGGTAGCCGCCTGATTTCAGGTCGACCCGGCGCGACAGCGCGCGCTCAACCTCCGCCTCGATGTTGTACAGATCGAAGATCGGTCGTTCGCCGGTGTAATGCGTCAGGCGCTCGACCACGGCCGGCGTGTACTCTCGCGCAAACTCGACAAGCTTCTGATGGTTCTCGCGCGAATCGACCTGGATGCTGCGCGTTTCGTCCGTCACGAAATCGCGCAGCACGCGCTGGGCGAGGTTCAGGTCCTGGTAAAGGATCGACGGGGCGGGCAGGGTGGTCGCGTTGTGACGGATGGTCGCCCAGATCTTGCGCAAGTAAGCAACGTCGTTGGCAAGCTCTTCGTCGGTCGACTCTTCGGCGATGGTGCGCACGATGAAGCCACCGCGTTCCTCAGTGGGCACCATGGCGGTCACGCGCGAACGCAGCGCTTCGCGTTCGGCCTCGTTGCCGATTTTTTGCGAGATGCCGATGTGCGGGTCTTGGGGCAGATATACCAGCGTGCGGCCAGCAATGCTGACCTGCGTGGACAGGCGTGCCCCCTTGGTCCCGATCGGGTCTTTGATGACCTGCACCATCAGCGCCTGACCTTCGAAGAGCGTCTTTTCGATGGCGACCTGCGGTGTGGGCGGCGCGTCTTTGGCATCACGCGGGTGCCAGATGTCGGCCACGTGCAAAAACGCTGCGCGCTCCAGTCCGATATCGATAAAGGCCGATTGCATGCCGGGCAGCACGCGCACCACCTTGCCAAGGTAGATGTTGCCGACCAAGCCGCGCGTCAGCGTGCGCTCGATGTGAAGCTCTTGAACAGCGGCTTGCTGGACGATGGCCACGCGCGTTTCTTGCGGCGTGATATTGACGAGGATGTCTTCGGACATGGAGAGGTACCAGGAGAGCGGGTTTCAGCACCCGCCTCTGGGCCGGACAGCGTTGCCCGAAGCGTGTCTTGAAACCGGCCCTCGCACGCTGTCCGGCGCGTGCATCAATGGCCGGTCAGAGAGCGCGAGTTACAGCGTGGTTCACAGCGTGATGCCCGCTTGTGCGAGCAGTGCTGCTGTCTCGAACAAGGGTAGGCCCATGATACCCGAATAGCTTCCCGATATATGGGCGACAAAGGCGGCTGCGCGACCCTGGATGCCGTACGCGCCGGCTTTGCCAAAGGGCTCGCCGCTGGCGATGTAGCGGGCGATGTCGTTGTCCGTAATCACGGCAAAGCGCACGTCGGAAATGGACAGTGCGTGCATCGGGGTGCCGCTCGCGGTGACGACCGTCACGGCGGTCAGCACGCGATGTTCGCGGCCGGACATGGCGCGCAGCACGCGGTGGGCATCGGCGGCGTCGGTCGGTTTGCCGAGGATCTCGCCACCCAGGCATACCGTGGTGTCGGACGTGAGGATCGGCAGGGCAGGGAGGTTGCGTGCGATGCGGCGGCGTACTGCGGCCTGTGCTTTCAATGCGCAGACACGTTGGACATAGTCATCGGGCGTCTCGCCGGGGAGCACGGCTTCCAGCGCTTCGGCATCTTCATTGTCGCCGGCCAGCAGCAACTCGAAGCGCGCGCCGATCTGGCGCAGCAGTTCCTGCCGGCGCGGGCTCTGCGAGGCGAGATAGAGGTGCGGCGCGCCAGATGCATCCATGGTCATACGCGGTGGTACGGGTGGTTCTGCGTGATGCTCCACGCGCGGTAGAGCTGCTCGGCCAACAGCACGCGCACCATGCCGTGCGGGAGCGTCAGGCTTGATAGGCGAATCAGCGTGCGAGCCTTGGCCTTGAGCGCTGGGTCCAGCCCATCCGCGCCGCCGATCACGAAAGCGATGTCGCCGCCTTCCTGCTGCCACCCGGTGAGGGATTCTGCCAGTGCGACTGTGGTGAGGTCTTTGCCGCGCTCATCCAGCGCGATCATGCGACAGCCCTTGGGCAGCGCGGCTTCAATGCGCGCTGCTTCAAGCTGCATGACGGTGGCGGCGGTGCGGCTGCCGGAGCGCTGCTCGGGCTTGATTTCGCGCAGTTCGATGCGCAGTTCAGGCGGCATGCGCTTGGCATATTCAGAGAAGCCGTCCTCGATCCAGGACGGCATCTTGTGCCCGACGGCAACGATCAGCAACTGCATGGCGAGACTGCGCGCTCGACGTTACGCTGCGCGTTTCTTGGCCGGAGCGCGCTTGGCTGCCGTCTTGGTCGCCGTTTTTGCGGCGGTCTTGGTGACGGTCTTGCCGGTACCGGATGCGCGCTTGGTGGCCGGCTTCTTGGCGGCTGTCTTGGCGGGAGCCTTCTTGGCCGGTGCTGCGGCCTTGGTCGGGCGCTCGCCTGCCAGCTTCGGCTTGGTGGTGCGGCGCTTGGCCGGCGTGACCTCTTCGGCCTCGTCTTCCTCGTCGTCGTAACCTTCGCTGGCCTTGGGCAGACCGCGCTTGCCGGTGCCGCCCAGTTCGATGCGCACCGGCTTGTCGCCCCAAATCTCTTCGAGGTTGTAGTACTGGCGCAGCTGCGGCTGCATGATGTGGACCACGGCGTCGCCGCAGTCGACCAGCACCCATTCGCCTACGTCTTCGCCTTCCACGGCGATGACGTGGCCGCCGGCTTCCTTGACGGCGTCACGCACCGATGCGGCCAGAGCTTTGGTTTGGCGGTTAGACGTGCCGCTGGCGATGACCGTGCGGTCGAACAGTTCGGTCAGGTGGGTCGTATTGAAGACCTTGATGTCTTGCGCCTTGACGTCTTCGAGCGCGTCGACGATCACGCGTTGTAGTTTGCGAATATCCATACTGAGTGAGAAGAACGTTTAAAAGGCGAGAAAAAAGGTCGAAAAAAAGCGCGTGAATGCAATCAATCACGCGGTCAAGCACTGACCGTGCCATTGGCACGGCGGTACAGCGAATGCGATTGGATCAGGTCGGCCACGCCGGCGGGCAGGTCGCTGTCGCAGCGCGCGCCGGTGGCAAGCTGCCGGCGCAGGCGGGTGGATGACAGGTCGACAGCCAGTGTCTGGTCGATCCACATATGGCCTGCGGGTGCGCATTGTATCAATGCCGTGTCGCCCCGGCGCACATCGAGTTCGCGCTGCACCGGCGCATGTAGCGCCTGCAGGTCGAAACCGGGGCGTGTGGCGACGCACAAGTGGACGTATTCGAACAGGTCCTGCCAGCCGTGCCAGGTGTCCAGGCCGACGAGCTGGTCGGCGCCCATAAGCCACGCCATGGAGGTATCCGGGCCGTAGACGCCGCGCAATTCACGCACGGTGTCGATGGTGTAGCTGGGCCCGTGGCGGTCGACTTCCATGCTGCTCGCGTGGACACGGGTGCGGCCACCTTGCACCGCCTTGGCGGCCAGTTCGGTCATGGCAAAGCGCAGCGGGGCAGGCGTGATGTCAGCGGCTTTCTGCCAGGACACGCCGGTCGGAATCCACAGCAACTCATCCAGATCGAGGCGGGCAATGCAGAGCTCGGCCAGGGCGATGTGGCCAATGTGCGGCGGATCGAACGTGCCACCCAGCAAGCCAAGCCGATAGGGGCGATCGAGATCGGGGCGCACGAACGTGGGAAGCGTCATACCCAATCGCGCGCCGGCAGGAAATCGGTGTACAGCGCGGCCTCCGGTGAACCCGGTTCCGGCTGCCAGTCGTAGCGCCAGTTGGCCACCGGCGGCATCGACATCAGGATCGATTCCGCGCGGCCGCCGCTTTGCAGGCCAAACAGCGTGCCGCGGTCGAATACCAGATTGAACTCGACATAGCGGCCACGACGATAGGCTTGGAAGGCGCGCTCGCGCTCACCGTAGGAGGTGGCATGGCGTTGTTCGGCGATAGGCAGCCAGGCCGGCAGGAAGGCGTCGCCCACCGAGCGCATCATCTCGAAGCTGCGCTCGAAGCCCAGCTCCGCAAAGTCGTCGAAAAAGATGCCGCCGACGCCGCGTGCTTCCTTGCGGTGTTTCAGATAGAAATAATCGTCGCACCATTGCTTGAAGCGCGGGTACAGCTCGTCGCCGTAGGGCGCCAGGGCGCCCTGGCAGGTGCGGTGGAAGTGAGCGGCGTCTTCGGTGAAGCCGTAGTACGGCGTGAGATCCATGCCGCCACCGAACCACCAGACGGGCTCGGCGTCAGGGCGCACGGCGACGAAGCAGCGCACATTCATATGCACCGTCGGCACGTAGGGATTGCGCGGGTGGAAGACCAGCGACACGCCCATTGCCTCGAAACCGCGCCCCGCCAATTCTGGCCGGTTGGCGGTCGCCGAAGGGGGCAGGGTGTCACCCATCACGTGCGAAAAACCGACGCCCCCACGCTCAAGCAGCGCGCCGCCTTCCAGAATGCGAGTGCGACCGCTGCCGCGCAGGCGCTCGGTGGGCGGCTTCTCCCATGCGTCGGTGACGAACGTGCCGCCGTCCAGGGCGCTGGCGGCAGTGGTGATGCGGTCCTGCAGGTCCAGCAGGTAGGCGCGGACGGCTTGGGTATCCATGCGATCAGAGGGGGCCGCTCGAAGGGTCGAGTCAGGCCGAGTCATACGGTTGTCACCATTGTAGCGGGCGGGCAGCCGGGGCAAGTCGGGGATCACCCGGGGTGACGGATGCCGCGCCTGCCCCATGGTGGGGCATCAGCGCGGCCGGCTATCGCTCAATGGCGGATGGCGCGATGGCCGATATCGGTCCGGTACTGGGCACCGTCAAAGTGGATCTGCTCGATGGCGTTGTATGCAGCACGCTGTGCTGCTTTGACGGTATCGGCCAGGCCAACCACGCACAGCACACGGCCGCCGTTGGTGGTCAACACGCCGTCCTTGAGCGTGGTGCCAGCGTGGAAGGTGACGCTGTCTTCCGTTTCCTTCGGGATGCCGGTGATGACGTCGCCCTTGCGCGGCGTGTCCGGGTAATTGTGCGCGGCCATGACCACGCCCAGCGCGGTGCGGCGGTCCCAGTCCAGCTCCATGCCGTCGAGTTTGCCGTCGATGGCGCGGTCGAGCACGTCGTACAGGTCGGTCTTCATGCGCGCCATGATGGGCTGCGTTTCCGGATCGCCCATGCGGCAGTTGAATTCGAGCGTCTTGGGGTTGCCTTCCGCGTCGATCATCAGGCCGGCATACAGGAAACCAGTGTACGGAATGCCGTCCTTTTCCATGCCGCGGATGGTCGGCATGATGATCTCGCGCAGCGCGCGGGCGTGCAGCGTGGGCGTGACGACCGGCGCGGGCGAGTAGGCGCCCATGCCGCCCGTGTTGGGGCCGGCGTCGCCGTCGAGCAGACGCTTGTGGTCCTGGCTGGTGGCCAGCGCCACGACGTTCTTACCGTCGCACACGACGATGAAGCTGGCCTCTTCGCCGGCCAGGAATTCTTCGATCACAACGCGTGCACCGGCGTCACCCAGGCGGTTGTCGGCCAGCATCATGTCGATGGCGTTGTGCGCTTCTTCGGCGGTCATTGCCACGACCACGCCCTTGCCGGCGGCCAGGCCATCGGCCTTAATGACGATCGGGGCGCCTTCCTGGTCAATGTACGCATGTGCCTGCGCAGCATCGCTAAAGGTCTGGTACTTGGCGGTCGGAATGCCGTGGCGGTGCATGAACGCCTTGGCGAAATCCTTCGACGATTCAAGCTGCGCGGCGGCCTTGGTCGGCCCGAAGATGCGCAAGCCTTTGGCGCGGAACAGGTCGACGATGCCGGCGGCCAGCGGTGCCTCCGGCCCGACCACCGTGAAGTGGATGCCTTCGCGCTCGGCAAAGGCTGCCAGCACTTCCGGATCCGTGATCGGGAGGTTCTGCAGGCGCTTGTCGAGCGCCGTGCCGCCGTTGCCGGGGGCCACGTATACCACCTGCACCTTGGGCGAGCGTGCCAGCTTCCATGCCAGGGCGTGCTCTCGACCGCCCGAACCGACCACCATCACTTTCATGCTGTACCTACTCAAAAAATCGAAATCTGGAAAACAAAAACGGCGATCGTGAGGTCGATCGCCGTTATGCGCGTGTCCGGGACTTACTCCCCGATGACCGCGTTGGTGAAGACTTCCTGCACGTCGTCCAGGTTTTCCAGGACGTCGAGCAGCTTCTGCATCTTGACCGCGTCTTCGCCGGTGAACTCGACTTCGGTCTGCGGTTTCATGATGACTTCGGCCAGTTCCGCCTTGAAGCCGGCGGCTTCCAGCGCGGTCTTGACCTTCGTGAAATCGTGGGGCGGGCAGATGACTTCGAGCGAGCCGTCCTCATGGGTGACGACATCGTCGGCGCCGGCTTCGAGCGCGGCGTCCATCAGCTTGTCTTCCGGCGTGCCCGGCGCGTAGATGAACTGACCGATGTGGTCGAACAGGAACGCGACGGAGCCCGATGTACCCATGTTGCCGCCGTACTTGTCGAAACCGTGGCGGACTTCAGCCACGGTGCGCGTGCGGTTGTCGGTCAAGCAGTCGACGATTATGGCTGCGCCGTTGATGCCGTAGCCTTCGTAGCGGATTTCTTCGTAGTTCGCGCCTTCCAGGCCGCCCACACCGCGCTGGATGGCACGGTTGATGTTGTCCTTGGGCATGTTCGCGTCGGTGGCCTTGTCCATGGCCAGGCGCAGGCGCGGGTTGGAGTCGGCATCGCCGCCGCCCAGACGGGCCGCCACGGTGATTTCCTTGATCAGGCGCGTCCAAACTTTGCCGCGCTTGGCGTCGGCAGCGGCTTTCTTATGCTTGATATTGGCCCATTTGGAATGACCGGCCATGAAACTCTCCGAGCGGAATGCAGTGGGATCTGGCGCCCAGATGGCGGTTTGACGCCACCTGCACGCTCTATAATCGGTCGCGGATTTTAGCATGCTGCACACGCCCGCCGCCCCGTCCATCCGGTCGACTTGCTGGTGTGTCATCCCCCCAGATTGATCCTCGTCCAAACGCCATGACCGATCCCATCCTGATTGCCAAGAACGCCAAAGCGGAGTTGGTGCTGTTGCCCCAGCTCGCCAACCGGCATGGCTTGATCACCGGTGCCACCGGCACCGGCAAGACCGTCACCCTGCAAACGATCGCCCAGGGCCTGTCGAAGATCGGCGTACCGGTTTTCCTGGCCGACGTAAAAGGTGATCTGACCGGCATTTCGCAAGTCGGTCAGTCCACCGACAAGCTCAAGGCCCGCCTGCAGGAGCGCGGTCTGGAAGAGCCGCAATGGGCTGGTTGCCCCGTCACGTTGTGGGATGTGTATGGCGAACGCGGCCACCCCGTGCGCGCCACCGTGTCCGACATGGGCCCGCTGATGCTCTCGCGCATGCTGGAGCTGAATGACATCCAGACCGGCGTGCTGAACCTCGTCTTCAAGATTGCGGACGACTCAGGCCTTGCGCTGCTCGACATGAAAGACCTGCGCGCGATGCTCCAGCACGTTGGCGAGCATTCGTCGGACTACACGAACAAGTACGGGAACATCTCGTCGGCCAGCATCGGGGCCATCCAGCGCAACCTGATCGCGCTGGAAGAGCAGGGCGCCGACCAGTTCTTCGGCGAGCCCATGCTCGACATCAATGACCTGATGCAGACCGTGCGCGGCCAAGGCGTGATCAACATCCTGGCGGCCGACAAGCTGCTCAATGCGCCCAAGTTGTACGCGACGTTCCTGCTGTGGATGCTCTCCGAGCTGTTCGAGCATCTGCCCGAGGTGGGCGACGTGGACAAGCCCAAACTCGCTTTCTTCTTTGACGAGGCGCACCTGCTGTTCAATGACGCACCGCCGTCCCTGCTGCAGAAGGTGGAACAGGTGGTGCGGCTGATCCGCTCCAAGGGCGTAGGCGTGTACTTCGTGACGCAGAACCCCGCCGACGTGCCGGACACGGTGCTTGGCCAGCTCGGCAACCGCGTGCAGCACGCGTTGCGGGCCTTCACGCCGCGCGATCAGAAAGCCGTGAAGGCGGCGGCCACCACGATGCGCGCGAACCCGGAATTCAGCATTGAAGAGGCGATTGGCGAATTGGCCGTGGGCGAGGCGCTGATCTCCATGCTGGATGAGGGCGGCCGCCCGGAGATTACGCAGCGTGCGTTTGTCGTGCCGCCTGCATCGCGCATCGGCCCGATCTCGGACGACGAGCGCCGCGAGCTGATGTCCAATTCGCTGGTGGCGGGGCGCTATGACACGGCAATCGATCGCGAATCGGCGTACGAGATCCTGAGCGGCCGCGTGGCAAAGGGCGGGCCGGCCTCTGCGCCGGCACCGGGTTCCATCGGCACGGATTTCGGTGCATCGACAGGTTCAGTGCCCGCACCGGCGCCAGCGCCAGCGCAACAGGAGAGTGGCGGATGGCTTGGCGATGTCGGCGCAATCCTGACGAAGGGTACGGGCCGCAGCGGCCGTGGCGATTCGATTGTCGAAACGTTGGCCAAGTCGACGATGCGCACCATCGGTTCGACCGTCGGGCGCGAAATCGTGCGCGGCGTGCTGGGCAGCATTCTGGGCGGATCGAAGAAGCGCTGAGCGCGTCCAACGCACCAAAGACAACAGCCGGCATTGCCGGCTGTTCTTGTTTGCGCTGGGAGCGTGCGATCAGTTTTTCGTGCCGAACAGGCGGTCGCCCGCATCGCCCAGGCCCGGGATGATGTAGGCGTTTTCATCCAGGTGCGAATCGAGCGACGCCACAAACAGCTTTACGCCCGGATGCGCCTGCTGGAACACCTCCACGCCTTCGGGCGCCGCGACGAGCGCCAGGAACAGGATGTTCTCGTCGGGCACGCCGCGCTTCTTCATCACGTCGACAGCGTGGACGGCCGAGTAGCCGGTGGCGACCATCGGATCGCACAGGATGAAGGTGCGGTCTTCCAGGTCAGGCAGGCGCACGAGGTATTCCACCGGACGATGTTGGTCATCGCGGTACACGCCGATGTGGCCGATACGCGCCGACGGAATCAGTTCCACTAGCCCGTCGCTCATGCCCACGCCCGCGCGCAGCACCGGCACCACGGCCAGCTTGCGGCCGGCGATGACGGGCGCTTCCATCGGGCCCATCGGCGTGTCGATGTGGCGGCTGGTCAGCGGCAGGTTGCGCGTGATTTCGTAGCCCATCAGCAGCGTAATCTCGCGCAGCAGCTCGCGGAACGTGCGCGTCGACGTGTCCTTGTCGCGCATGTGCGTGAGCTTGTGCTGGATCAGCGGGTGATTGAGGATGAACAGGTTCGGAAAGCGCGGATCTTGTTTCATGGCGGCAGGGGATTCTCAGATGGGGCGCATTGTACCGGCGCGCCCGTGTCGATTTTGGAAGCGCTTAACGGCGCCCGCGCATCAGGATCACATACACCACGGCCGAAATTGCGAGGCCCACGAACCATGCGTACGTGTACAGCGCTTCGAACACGCCCGGCACGCTGGCGACGAACCCGGCCTGCTTGAAGAAGCCCGGCAGATTGGGCAGCACGCCAATCACAAGCGCGACGATGGCGCGGCCGTTCCAGCCGTTGCCGTACCCGTAAGGGCCGTCCATGCGGAACAGTTCGCCGGTCTTGAGCACTGTGCGGCGCACCAGGAAATAGTCGACCATCATGATCCCGGCCACGGGGCCCAGCAGTGCGCCGTAGCCGACCAGCCACGTGAAGATGTAGCCCTTGGTGGTTTCCAGGATCTTCCACGGCATCATCGCCAGGCCGATGCCCGCCGTGATGTAGCCGCCGATGCGGAACGAGATGCGGTGCGGCGCCAGGTTCGAGAAGTCATACGCCGGCGACACCACGTTGGCGGCGATGTTCGTCATCAGCGTGGCGGTGATCAGTGCCAGCAGGGCCACGATGACCGACGGGCCCGTCATCTTGCCGGCCAGCGTGACCGGATCCCAGATGGCCTGACCGTAGATGACCACCGTGGACGACGTGACGAGCACGGCCACCAGCGCCAGCAAGCCCATCGGCAGGGGAAGCCCGATGGCCTGCCCGACAAGCTGATCGCGCTGGCTGCGCGCGAAGCGGGTGAAGTCGGGAATGTTCAGCGCCAGCGTGGCCCAGTAGCCGACCATGGCGGTGAGCGACGGCCAGAAGAAGCCCCAGAACTCGCCGGCGCGCTTGCCGCCTGCCGAGAACGCCGACGGCGCCGACAGCATCGGGCCAAAACCGCCCGCGTTGATATACGCCCACCAGACCAGGCCAAGTGCGGCCAGGATCAGCAGCGGGGTGGCCAGCGCTTGAAAGCGCTTGATCGATTCGAGCCCCTTGGTGATCAGCCAGATGTGCAGTGCCCAGAACAGCAGGAAGCAGAATCCCTGGCCCGGGTTGATACCCAGCCCCGGAATGTTGCCGCCCACCAGCATGTTGTCGGTGACCACGTTGAGGATCGTGTAGATCGCCTGACTGCCCAGCCACGTCTGGATGCCGAACCAGCCGCACGCCACGATGGCCCGCAGGATGGCCGGCAACTGCGCGCCGCGCACGCCGAACGACGCTCGCACCAGCACAGGGAAGGGTATGCCGTACTTGGTGCCAGCGTGGCCCACCAGCACCATCGGCACGAGCACGATCAGATTGCCGAGGAACACCGTCAACACCGCCTGCCACCAATTCATGCCCTCGCTCATCAGGCCCGAAGCCAGCATGTAGGCCGGCACCGATACCACCATCGACACCCACAGCGCGGCGTAGTTGGTCGCCGTCCAGGTGCGGGCAGCCTGCGGGGTCGGGTTGAGGTCTTCGTTCCAGAGGGTCGGGTCGGGTGCCCCGGCGGTGCCCGCGGGGAACGCGGAAGAGGTGGTTTGGCTCATGTCGATGTGGGATCCGTTGTCGTTGTAGATTTTCGGAATGCAGGCGCGATTGTACGGTGGCCCCGGGTGTATCCAAGCGAAACCTGTGCCACGCGCAGCGCACCCCGCGTCGGAACGTTTTGTTGAATTCCAATACAATCGACGACGCTCTCCAACGCCTCTCGCTCCTCTCCCGCGCCCCGCTGTGACCACCGCGTCTTCTGCGTCTTCCAGTTCCGCAAGAACCACCGACACCGGCGGCCTGCTGCTTGCCTCCGCGGGCGCCGTCCTGTTTTCCGCCAAGGCCATCGTCGCCAAGCTGATGTACCGCTATCAGGTGGACGCCGTCATGGTCATCACCCTGCGCATGCTGCTGGCGGCGCCGCTGTTCATGGCGATGGGGTGGTGGCAGTCGCGCGGGGCCGAGCCGCTGACCGTGCCAGACCGCTGGCGCATCGTCGGCCTGGGGCTCATCGGCTATTACCTCTCCAGCTTTCTCGACTTCCTCGGCCTGCAGTACATCACGGCGGGGCTGGAGCGGCTGATCCTGTTTCTAACGCCGTCGTTCGTGCTGCTGATTACATCGACGGTATTCAAGCGGCGCATCACCGGCTTGCAGTGGGTGTCGCTGGCGCTGGCCTATGCCGGCATCGTGCTGGTGTTCGCGCACGACCTCAACCAGGGTGGCAACAACGTGTGGCTGGGTGGCGGATTGGTGCTCGCCAGCGCCATCAGCTACGGTATCTATCTGCTGGCTAGCGGTGAGCTGGTCAAGCGCGTTGGGTCGATGCGGCTGGTTGCCTATGCGATGTGCGTGTCGACCGCAGCCTGTATCGTCCAGTTTCTGGTGCTGCGGCCGGTGTCGGCGCTGGTGTTGCCCTGGCAGGTGTATGGGCTGTCGGCCATCAACTCGGTGTTCTGCACGGTGGCGCCGGTCACGATGACGATGATGGCGGTGGCGCGTGTGGGTGCGCCGGTGGCCTCGCAGGCGGGCATGATCGGGCCGGTGTCAACGCTGCTGCTTGGCTGGTGGCTGCTGGGCGAGCCGATCACGATTTGGCAGATTGCTGGCAGTGCGCTGGTGCTTGCCGGGATGGCGCTGCTGTCACGCCGTCGCGGCTGACAGGCGGCCAATCCAGATAACAATCACAAGGAGTCAGACAGGATGGATTTGGGGCTGAAAGGCAAGCGTGCGCTGGTGTGCGGCGCAAGCAAGGGATTGGGCTTTGCGTGCGCCGACGCGCTGGCCGCTGAAGGCGTGGACGTGGTGATTGTCGCGCGCGGTGCCGAAGCGTTGTTGGCAGCGGCCGAGCGCATCCGCACGGCGCACGGCGTGCGCGTGGAAGCCGTGGCCACCGACATCACCACGCCGGAAGGCCGCGCCGAGGCGCTGCTCGCATGCGAGCGACTGGGCGGCTCGCCCGACATTCTCGTCAACAACGCGGGCGGCCCGCCGCCGGGCAACTTTCGCGACTGGGACCGCGAGGCATGGAATGCTGCGCTCAACGCGAACATGCTCACGCCCATCGATCTCATCAAAGCCACCGTCGACAAGATGATCGAGCGCCGCTGGGGCCGCATCGTCAACATCACCAGCGGTGCGGTGAAGGCACCGATTGACGTGCTGGGTTTGTCCAACGGCGCGCGCTCCGGGCTGACGGGCTTCGTGGCGGGCCTGGCGCGTGAAGTCGCCAAGCATGGCGTCACCATCAACAATCTGCTGCCGGGCCAGTTTGAGACCGACCGCCTGACCAAGACGCTGGAAGCTGGCGCCAAGACCGCTGGCATCAGCGCAGAAGAAAATT
This sequence comes from Ralstonia sp. Ralssp135, assembly GCF_047304345.1. Classification (NCBI taxonomy): domain Bacteria; kingdom Pseudomonadati; phylum Pseudomonadota; class Betaproteobacteria; order Burkholderiales; family Burkholderiaceae; genus Ralstonia; species Ralstonia sp. Ralssp135. The sequence goes on along the minus strand of NZ_JBGLYZ010000004.1, from coordinate 120,249 downwards.
TCGACCGCAAGCGGCAGGGCAATCCGGCTCGACGCTTCGGCCAACCGGCCGAGTTTGGCGCCGTGTGTGCTTTCTTGTGCAGCCAGCACGCTGGCTACCTGAATGCGCAAAACATCCTGCTGGATGGCGGCAGCTTCCCTGGCACCTTCTAAGCCAATCACGATGACCACTCTTACGCCCGAAAGCGCAGCCCGCAAACGCCGCGTCGCCCTGATCGCACACGATCACAAGAAAGACGACATGGTCGCTTTCGCACAAACGCACCGAGCCTTCCTGTCGCAATGCGATCTGCTGGCGACCGGCACCACCGGTGGCCGCTTGGAGAAGGAGGTCGGCCTGACCGTGCAGCGCATGCTGTCCGGCCCGTGGGGCGGGGACTTGCAGATTGGCGCACAGTTGGCCGAAGGCCGTGTCGACGTCGTCATCTTCCTGCGCGACCCGATGACGCCACAGCCGCACGAACCCGACATCAACGCGCTCGTCCGCGCCTGCGACGTCCACAACATTCCCTGCGCCACCAACCTGGCCACCGCCGACCTGGTGATGTCTGCCCTGCAACGGGTGGCGCCCGATCCGAAGGAGATCCACGCATGACACAAGCGAAAGCCATCCGCATCTTTGAGACCGGCGGCCCCGAAGTGATGCAGTACGTCGATGTCGACGTGCCCGCGCCCGGCCCCGGCGAGGTGACGGTCAAGCAGCACGCCATCGGCCTGAACTACATCGACGTGTATTTCCGCACGGGGCTGTACCCGCAGCCACTGCCGGGCGGCATCGGCATGGAAGCGTCGGGTGTGGTGGAAGCGGTGGGCGAGGGCGTGACGCACGTTAAGCCCGGCGACCGTGTTGCTTATGCCGGCCGCCCCACCGGCGCTTACGCTGCGGTGCGCACGATGCCGGCCGACATTCTCGTGCGCCTGCCGGATGCGATCGATTTTGAAACCGGCGCCGCGATGATGCTGCAGGGCATGACCGCGCAATACCTGCTTCGCGACAGCTACCGCGTGCAGCCCGGCGATACGGTGTTGTTCCACGCAGCCGCTGGCGGAGTGGGTTTGATTGCGTGCCAGTGGCTCAAGGCGCTCGGCGCCACCGTGATCGGCACCGTCGGCAGCGATGCGAAGGCTGAACTTGCCCGCGCGCACGGTTGCGATCACACCATCGTCTACACGCGCGAGAACTTTACCGAGCGCGTGCGCGAAATCACCGGCGGCAAGGGCGTGCCGGTGGTCTACGACGGCATTGGCAAAGATACGTTTACGGGTTCGCTGGATTGCCTCGCGCCGCGCGGGATGATGGTGACCTACGGCAACGCATCGGGCCCCGTGCCGCCGGTTGACCTCGGTGTGCTGAGCGCAAAGGGCTCGCTCAAGATCACGCGCCCGACGCTGATGACCTACACGGCGCGGCGCGAGCTGCTGGAACCGATGGCGGCAGAGTTGTTTGATGTGGTGGGCAGCGGCAAGGTGAAGATCGAAATTCACCAACGCTACGAACTGCAGAACGCGGCGCAGGCGCACCGCGATCTGGAATCGCGCAAGACGACCGGGTCGACGATCCTCTTGCCGTAAGGCGGAAAGTTACCGCCCGGTGGGCTTCACACGCCGGGCGGCGGCAAAGCGTGCATCCTCACGCACACGGTCGGGCAGGCCACGCAGCAGCATGTGCAGCGCCAGCGGCACCAGCACGATGTCGTCCACCCAGCCGATCACCGGGATGACATCCGGAATCAGATCGATCGGCGATACCACATAGCCCACCAGCAGCAGCGCAGCCGGGGCAAGCCACCACGGCTTGTCCGGATGGCGCAGCGCAAACCACAGCAGGCGCGCGTCGTTGCGCACCACGCTCCACAGGCGGAAAAGTCGTCCGAACATCGTGGGCTCCTTGATGAAAAGCCGGCGTCACATGAGGGCGTTTGGCCGGCAAACCATCGTATCAGCTTGGGGAAACGGCCCGGTTTTCAAGGTGAGGTGTGATCGCCCATGAAAAAAGCCGGCCCTCTTGCGAGTTGCCGGCTTTTTGCCGAGGCGGGGTGAACTTAACCCGGAATCTTGCCTTCCACGCCTTCGACGTAGAACTTGATACCGTGCAGGAAGCCATCGTCGGCAACCTTGTCGGCGGGCAGGACTTCCTTGCCGGTGTTGTCCTTGAGGGGGCCCTTCCAGATCGGTGCCGAGCCATCGATGATGCCCTTCTTGCGGGTCTCGACCAGCGCCTTCACGTCTTCCGGTACCACGGCGTTGTACGCGCCCAGATCGATCGCGCCTTCCTTCAGGCCCCACCACACGGTTTCCGGCTTCCACTTGTTTTCAAGCACGTCGCCGACGACCTTGGTGTAGTACACGCCCCATTTGTTGATCGAGGCGGCCAGGTGGGCTTTCTCGCCGAACTTGGTCATGTCGCTGTCCCAGCCGAGCGCGTAGACACCTTTCTCTTGTGCAGTTTGCACGACTGCCGCGGAGTCGGTGTTCTGCATCAGCACGTCGACACCTTGCCCGATGAGGGTGGTGGCAGCTTCGCGCTCCTTGCCCGGATCGAACCACTTGTTGACCCAAACCACGCGGGTGGTGGCCTTCGGGTTGACGCTGCGCGCACCCAGCGTGAACGAGTCGATGTTGCGGATCACCTCGGGGATGGGCACCGAACCCACCACGCCAAGCTTGCCCGACTTGCTCATCTTGCCGGCCACCACGCCCGCCAGATACGCGCCTTCATACGTGCGCACGTCGTATTGGCCGAGGTTGTCGGCGGTCTTGAAACCGGTGGCGTGCTCGAACTTAACGTCCGGGAATTCCTTGGCGACCTTGAGCATCGATTCCATGAAACCGAAGCTCGTGCCGAAGATGACCTTGTTGCCCTGGGTGGCCAGGTCGCGGAACACGCGCTCGGCGTCAGCAGCGCTTTCGGGCACGTTCTCGACGAAGCTGGTCTTCACCTTGTCGCCGAACTTGGCTTCCACTTCCTTGCGGCCGGCGTCGTGAGCATATGTCCAGCCCGCATCGCCCACCGGGCCGACGTAGACGAACGCGACCTTCAGCGGCTCATTGGCCGGTGCCGGCGCGGCAGCGGCGGGGGCCGAGGAAGCGGCCGGCGCGGCGGTCTTGTCGGCAGCGCCTTCGTTGGATTTGCCGCAACCCCAGAGGGTCAGGGCAGCGCCGGCGGCCAGGGCGGCCAGCGTGATCCTGCGGGTAACGTTCATCGATTTCTCCTGTTGTGTGGCTCGTTGACTGTGTTGAAGCAAAAAGCGGGAATGCCGAAAGCTAAGGCTGCAGTTTAGGCAGCCCCCGGTCGGAACGGCTTGCCGAGCGATGCGGGCATGTTCAGGCGAATCCAATCCGGATTGCGCGAGATGATGGCCAGCACGACGATGGTGGCGGCAAACGGCGCCATCGACAGAATTTGCGACGGCACCGATACGCCCATCCCCTGCAGGTAGAACTGCAGGATCGTCACGCCGCCAAACAGCAGCGCGCCGAACAGGATGCGCATTGGGCGCCAGGTGGCGAAGGTGGTCAGCGCGAGGGCAATCCAGCCGCGGCCGGCGACCATGTTCTCGACCCACATTGGCGTGTAGACGAGCGACAGGTACGCGCCCGCCAGCCCGCAGCATGCGCCGCCAAACAGCAGCGCGCCAAAGCGGATGGTGCGCACCGGGTAGCCGAGCGCGTGAGCCGACTCTGGCGATTCACCAATCGCGCGCAGCGTGAGCCCCGCGCGCGTCTTGAACAGAAACCAGGCAATCGCGCCGCACAGCAGCAGGCTGAAATAGACCATCCAGTGCTGCGCGAACAGGGCAGGGCCGACGAATGGAATCGACTCCAGCCCCGGAATGCCATGCGCCTGCGCCGGCAGCGACATGCCGACAAAGCGCTGCCCCATGAAGGCGGACAGCCCGGTGCCGAAGATCGACAAGGCGAGGCCCGTCGCAACTTGGTTGGTAACGAGCACCAGCGCCAGCCACGCGAAGAGGGCCGCCATCACCATGCCGGCAATCGCGCCGGCGGCAAAACCCAGCAGCGGAATCTGCGTCTGGTAGCCGACCATGAAGCCGACCACGGCGGCCACCAGCATCATGCCTTCGGCGCCGAGGTTCAGCACGCCGGAGCGCTCGTTCATCAAGAGGCCCAGGGCGGCCAGCAACAGCGGGGTGCCGGCGTTGATCGACGCGGCGATCAGGGGAGCGAGACTTTCCATGTGTGAGGCCTGATCAGTGATGCGCGCGCCAGCGCAGGCGGTATTCGATGAGCGTGTCGCAGGCGAGCAGGAAGAACAGCAGCATGCCCTGGAACACGCCGGTAATGGCCGACGGTAGGCCCAGGCGCGATTGCGCAAGCTCGCCGCCGATATAGAACAGCGACATCACGATCGCGCCCAGCACGGTGCCGACCGGATTCAGGCGACCGACGAATGCCACCACGATGGCGGCAAAGCCGTAGCCGGGGGAAATGGACGGCAGCAGCTGCCCGATCGGGCCCGTGACCTCAAAGGCGCCGGCAATGCCTGCCAGGCCACCCGACACCAGCAGCGCCGTCCACAGCGCCGCACGCGACGAGAAACCCGCGTAGCGTGCCGCTTGCGGCGCCAGCCCGCCCACCTGCAGGCGGTAGCCCGCAAAGCTGCGGAACACGAACAACGTCATCGCCGCCGTCATCACGAGCATGAACAGAAAGCCGACGTGCAGACGCGTGCCGGCCACGAGCGTCGGCAGAACAAATGCGCTGTCGAACACGATCGACTGCGGGAAGTTCATGCCGTTCGGGTCCTTCAACGGCCCGTTGACCACGTACAGCAGCAGCAACTGCGCGATGTACGTGAGCATGAGCGAGACGAGGATCTCGTTGGCATGAAAGCGATCGCGCAGCAGCGCAGTAATGGCCGCCCACAGCGCCCCGCCGATCAGGCCGGCGACGACGGCCAGCACCAACGCAAAGCTGCCGGGGATGGCGGGCGTGGGCGTATCGAAGTAAATGATCGTGGCCGCCGCGAAGATGCCGCCGACGATAAGCTGCCCCTCCGCGCCGATATTCCACACGTTGGCGCGATAGCACACCGACAAGCCCAGTGCGCACAGCACCAGCGGCACGGTCTTGAGCAGCACTTCACCAATCGCGCGTTTGCTGGCCAGCGGCTCAACCAGGAACACGCGCAGGCCCGCCACCGGGTCTTTGCCCAGCAACGCGAACAGCAGCAGGCCAAACACCATTGTCAGCACGAGGGCGATCAGCGGCGAGGCATAGGCCATGGTGCGCGACGGGATTGGGCGCAGCTCCAGCGAAACCGGCAGCGCCAGGCGGCTGCCATGCATGACGTCAGCCATGGGCCGCCTCCGAGGTTGCTGCCGGCGAAGCCGCGGCTTTGTCCCACATGCCGCTCATCCACAGGCCGATCTGTTCGCGGTCGGTGGCGTGCGTGGGGGTAGAAGGGGAGAGGCGCCCGTTGGCGATCACGTGCAGGCGATCGCACAGCGCAAAGAGTTCGTCGAGTTCTTCCGACACGATCAGGATGGCGCAGCCCCCGGCCTTGAGCGCGAGGATTTCGTTGTGGATCTGGGCCGCCGCGCCCACGTCCACGCCCCAGGTGGGTTGCGCGACGATGAGCACGCGCGGCGCGCATTCGATTTCGCGGCCGACGATGAATTTCTGCAGATTGCCGCCCGACAGGCTCTTGGCCAAGGCATCCGGGCCGCCGGCCTTCACGCCAAATCGGCTGATGATGCCGGTGGCCAGTTTGGCCGCAGCCTTCTTGTCGATGAGCCCACCACGCACCTGCGGCGCACGCTGATGCGTCAGCAGCGTATTGGCGGCTAGCGACAGCGATGGCACAGCGCCGCGCCCGAGGCGCTCTTCCGGCACGAACGACAGCCCTCGCTTGCGGCGTGCACGCGGGTCGAGCTTGGCGACTGGCTCCTTGCCGATGCTGATGGTTTGTGCCGGGGCGCGGGTGTCTTCGCCCGACAGAGCCGCCAGCAACTCCTGCTGCCCGTTGCCCGACACGCCGGCAATGCCGACGATCTCGCCGCTGCGCAGTTGCAGGGCGATATCACGCAGCTCCGTCGCAAAGGCGTGCGCCTTGGGCAGCGACAGGCCGGCCACTTCCATGCGTACCTCGCCCGGTGTGGTCTGCGGGCGTAATTCGCGCGGCGGCTCGCCGCCGATCATCATGCGCGACAGCGACGCCGCCGTTTCCTGGCGCGGGTCGCACACGCCCGTGACCTTGCCCATGCGCATGACCGTGGCGGCGTGGCACAGGGCCTGGATCTCGTCGAGCTTGTGACTGATGTAGAGGATGCTCGTGCCTTCTGCCGCCAACTGGCGCAGCGTCACGAAGAGCTTCTCGACGGCCTGCGGTGTCAGCACCGAGGTCGGCTCGTCAAGAATCAGCAGGCGCGGCTTGGTGAGCAGCGCACGCACGATTTCCACGCGCTGGCGCTCGCCAACGGACAGCGTATGGACATGGCGATGCGGCTCCAGCGGGAGGCCGTATTTCTCGCCCGTGCTGCGCACCTGATCGGCCACGTCGCGCAGGTCGGTGCCAGCGGGCAGGCCGAGCAGGATGTTCTCTGCCACCGTGAGCGTGTCGAACAGCGAGAAGTGCTGGAACACCATGGCGATGCCCAGCGCCCGGGCCTGGTGCGGATTGGCGATCTCGACGCGCTGGCCGTCGAGCAGCATCTCGCCGGCGTCGGGCTGCACGGCGCCGAAGATGATCTTCATCAGCGTCGACTTGCCGGCGCCGTTTTCGCCCAGCACGGCATGGATCTCGCCCGGCGCGACAGTCAGGCTGACGCCGTCGTTGGCGACCACGCTCGGGTAGTGCTTGGTCATGCCCGTCAGCGACAGGCGTGGTGGGAGTGGTGTCACAACAGTTGGCTCGTGGTTTCCGTGCCGCTCACCGTGCAGGGTACGCAGCGGAGGCGGTCTCTTTTTGGGTGTTGACGACACTTCACAACAGGTAACGCCGATGCAGGTTCGCGCCGACGCATCGCAGCAATCATCATGGTTGCGTGATGCTTGCCATCAACCACAAATTATATCGTCCGGCACCGCTCCAGACGGGGATTTCGGCCCGCTTGCGACTGCCTCGTACGAGGGGTGGCAGAGTGCAAATCCCGTGCCGGGCCCATGGGGGCCATTTGCGGGTTCCAGCTTGTCATGCCGACGTATGCAGGTTGCACGCGCAGCCCTTGGACGGGGCGCGCACGCCGCCGTGCACCTGACCGGTGCGCACCCCCCGTGGTTCGCCACTTTGCGCTAAAGTCCTCGGTTTGCTTCGGCGCGGGCCGCACGTCAGCTGCCGCGTCCCGCTCTCCCTTCATGACTGCTCCCGCTCCCGCACGATCCCGCATGCCCGGCCCGATTCCAGGCTGGCTCCTCCTGCTTGGCGCGCTCACGGCCATCGGCCCGCTGTCGGTCGACATGTATCTGCCCAGCCTGCCGACCATCGCGCGCGATCTGAATACGTCGTCGGCCGCGGCGGGGCTCACGCTGACCGTCTTCCTGATCAGCCTGGCGATCGGCCAGCTCATCTACGGCCCGGCCAGCGATCGGTTTGGCCGCAAGCCGCCGCTCTATATCGGTCTGGCGATGTACGTGGCTGCATCCATTGGCTGCGCATTTGCCAAAGACGCCACGATGCTGGCCGTGCTGCGCGGCGTGCAGGGGTTTGGCGGCTGCGCGGGCATGGTCATCGCACGCGCTGCCGTGCGTGATCGCATGGACCCGGCCGGCGCTGCGCAGGCGTATTCCACGCTGATGCTGGTGATGGGTGTGGCGCCCATCCTAGCGCCGATGATTGGCGGCGCGGTGCTGCAGTTCGCAACGTGGCGGGTCATCTTTGCATTGCTGACGGCGTTTGGCGTGCTGTCGCTGGTGGCGGTGCACTACCTGATGCGCGAGTCGCTGGCGCCCGAGCAAGCGCGCAAGCTGGCAGTCAGCCACGTGCTGCGCGACTACTGGGAACTCCTGCGCGATCACCATTACGCCGCCTATATGTGGTGCGGCGCGGTGTTCCTGTCGGGCATGTTTGCGTACATCACCGTGTCGTCGTTCGTGCTGATCGACGGTTATGGGCTGACGCCCTCGCACTACGCGTGGGTGTTCGGCAGCAACGCGGCAGGGATGATCGCGGCCTCGCGCGTGAATGTGCGGCTGGTGCGCAAGTATTCGCCGGCGCGCGTGTTGCGCCGGGCGCTCTGGGTGCCGGTTATCACCAGCGTGCTGGCTGCCGCCGCCGCCGCGGCGGGTTATACGCCGCTGCCGCTCGTGCTGGCGGCGCTGTTCTGCTACATCGCATCGATCGGCTGCATCTCGCCAAACACCGGCGCCCTGGCCATGGCGGGGCAGGGCGCGCGTGCTGGTACCGGCTCGGCGCTCATGGGCGCTATGCAGTTTGGCCTCGGCATGGTGACCGGTACGGTGGTCGCCGCCATCGGCCAGAGTGCGCTGCCGCTGCTGGGCATGATGGCCGTGTGCGCCATCGCCGCGCTTGTTCTGGGCCTGCGCATCACGCGCGAAGAGCCCAGCGCCTGATCCTCGCGCTTCCGGCTATTCCTCTACGCCTCTTGTTCTAGAGGCGTCTTCCTCTTTTCATATGACTCGGGCATAACATGCCTGTCACGCTGACCGTGTCCGGCACCTATGATGGGTGAAGCCGGACCGCGTTCAGCCGCGACTTGGCCCTGAGTGACTAAGGGTTACTTCTTATACAGAATTTATCGACAATTTATTAACGTATCGCTTTCGTTTTCAATCGCGCATCGTTTTGCCGGGATCTCCCCGCCAACGGCGCACACGAGACGGGGGTTAAGTTGCAGTGCACGATTCACCGGCTGGGCGAACTGGCGCTGTTGTGCGAAGTGCCGCCACCGGCCACCCTGACTTGCCAGCAGCGGATCTGGGCCATGGCCTCGCGCGCGTCCAACTGGGCGGGCGTGGTCGACGTGGTTCCCGGCATGAACAACCTCACGCTCGTGTTTGGCCCGTTGGCCGATGCGCAGCGATTGACCACCCAACTGCGCGAAGCCTGGGAAGAAAGCCAGGCGCTGGTGGCCGACGGCAAACTCGTCGACATCGAGGTCGCGTATGGCGGTGACGAAGGTCCCGATCTGCGCGAAGTGGCCAAGCACACCGGCCTGAGCACGGCCGAAGTCGTGCGTCGCCACACCGCGCCCGAATACATCGTCTATTTCCTGGGGTTCCAGCCTGGCTTTGCCTACATGGGCGGGCTCGACAAGTCGCTTGCCACGCCACGCCGCGCCGAGCCACGCATGGCCGTGCCGGCCGGCTCGGTGGGCATCGGCGGTGAGCAGACCGGCATCTACCCGGCCGCGTCCCCCGGTGGCTGGCAATTGCTTGGCCGCACAGACGCGGCGCTCTTCATGCCGCAGCGCAATCCCCCCACGCTGCTCTCGCCTGGAGACCGCATCCGATTTGTTGCCTCGAAGGTGCGAGCATGACTTCGAAACCCCAACCCATGATCGAGATCGTGCGGGCCGGCGTGCTGGCCACCGTGCAAGACCTGGGCCGCACCGGCTATCGTCGCTTTGGCGTTTGCACGTCGGGCGCGCTCGATCCGCTGTCGCTGTATGTGGGCAACCGCCTGGTCGGTAACCGCAGTGATGCGGCGGGCATCGAGTTTACGCTGGGCAACGCCACGCTGCGCTTCCACGCCAATGGCCTGATCGCGCTGACGGGCGCGGATTGCCGCGCCACGCTTGACGGCGCACCGGTGCATGCATGGCGCGCCATCCCTGTGCAGCGCGGTCAGACGCTGACCTTGCGTGTTGCGCAGGGCGGTGTGCGTGCGTATCTCTGCGTGGCCGGCGGCATCGATGTGCCCGAGATGATGGGCTCGCGCAGCACCGATCTGAAAGCCGGCTTCGGGGGCCTCGAAGGGCGCCCGCTGAAGGACGGCGACAGGTTGCCGGTGTTGCCTGCAGACACGACGTACGCCCCCGACATCAGCGGCGATACCGTTGCCGTGAAGGCCGCCCGCTGGACGTTCGACCGTGCGCAGAAGGACACGCCCGTCATGCGTGTGCTGCCGGGTCCCGAATACGACGATTTCGTTGCCGATGCGCAAGCCGCGTTCTGGGAATCCGACTGGACGCTCACGCCCAACAGCAACCGCATGGGCTTTCGCCTGCAAGGGCCGGAACTCAAGCGCAAGAAGCAGCGCAGCGGCGATCTGCTGTCGCACGGCGTGGTGCCGGGCGTGATCCAGGTACCGCCGTCGGGCCAGCCCATTGTGCTGATGGCCGATGCGCAAACCACGGGCGGCTATCCGAAGATCGGTTCCGTCATCCTGGCCGACCAATGGCGCCTGGCGCAGATTCCACTCGGCACGCGCGTGCGCTTCGAGCGCGTGACGCTGGAGCAGGCCGAAGCCGCCCGCGCCGACGTGGCACGGTATCTGCAGCAAATTGAAACCGCGCTGGATTGGCAGCGCCAGGGCATTCTGTCGAGCGCGCACCGCACCGCCAAGACGCGACTGAACGCCTGATGCACCGGAAGACAACACCATGACTGCAATTGATCTGAACGCCGACCTTGGCGAAGGCTGCGATACCGACGAGGCGCTCCTCACGCTCGTGAGTTCCGCCAACATCGCCTGCGGCTGGCATGCCGGCGACGTCAACACGATGCGCCAGACCGTCGGCTGGGCGCTGCGCCAGGGCGTGTCGATCGGCGCGCATCCGAGCTTTCCTGATCGCGAAAACTTCGGCCGCACCGAGATGCATCTGCCGCCCGATGAAATCTACGCGGGCGTGCTGTTCCAGATTGGCGGGCTGTCTGCCATCGTGCGCGCGCAGGGCGGCAAGCTGGCCCACGTGAAGGCGCATGGCGCGCTGTACAACCAGGCCTCGCGTGACCGGCCTCTGGCCGTCGCCATCGTGCGCGCGATCCGTGATTTCGATCCGTCGCTGGTGGTGTTTGGCCTGGCGGGCGGCGAACTGGTCAAGGCAGCGCGCGAACTTGGCCTGGAGGCCAAGGAGGAGGTGTTTGCCGATCGCGGGTACAACGCTGACGGCTCACTCGTCAAACGCGGCACGCCGGGTGCCCTGATTGACAGCGAAGATGCCGCGCTGGACCAGACGCTGACGATGGTGCGCGAGCAGCGCGTGAAGGCCATCGACGGCACGTGGGTTCCGATCCGCGCTGAAACGGTTTGTCTGCACGGCGACGGCGCGCATGCGCTGGCGTTCGCGCGACGCATTCGGGAACGGCTTGGCAGCGAGGGTATCGCTGTTCGCGCCGGCGCCTGAGCCACGGCCCCGTCCTTCCAGCGGGGCTTTTTATTAACTTGGGGGGAAGCACCACATGGGTACGGCAGTGAATCTATGGCCGCTGATCGGGGTGGCCGTCATCATCGCGGGGTTCATCCTGCGATTCAATCCGATGCTGGTGGTGGCTGTGGCCGCCATCGCTACCGGCTTTGCGGCATCGATGTCCATCGACCAAATCCTGACGGCGATCGGGACGGGCATCATCAAGACGCGGACGTTGCCGCTGATCATCCTGCTGCCGCTCGCGGTGGTGGGTTTGCTTGAGCGTCACGGCTTGCGTGAGCACGCGCAGAACTGGATCTCGCGCATTCAATCGGCCACGGTGGGCCGTCTGCTGATCGTCTACCTCGCCGTGCGCGAGCTGACGGCGGCAGCGGGCTTGACGAGCCTCGGCGGGCATCCGCAGATGGTGCGTCCGCTGCTGGCCCCAATGGCCGAAGGTGCCGCCGAAAACCGCTTCGGCAAGCTGCCGGCGCCGGTGCGCGAACGCCTGCTGGCCTTCTGCGCCGCCACCGACAACGTCGGGCTGTTCTTCGGCGAAGACATTTTCGTGGCCTTTGGCGCCATCGCGCTGATGCACACGTTCCTGCTCGGCTCGGGCATCGACGTGGAACCGCTGCACATCGCGGTGTGGGGCATCCCGACTGCGGTCTGTGCGTTCCTGATCCACTCGGTGCGCCTCAAGCGCCTGGACGGCTGGCTTGCCCGTGAGATGGGTGCCGCCGCTAACACCAACGCGGCCGCGGCCAAGCAGGGGTAAGCCATGATTCTGTCGATCAACTATCTGTACTGGCTGGCCGGGATCATCCTGACGATCACTGCGCTGATGACCTTTGCCGACAAGAACCACCCGCGTCGCTGGACGACGGGCCTGTTCTGGGCGATCTTCGCCGTCATCTTTCTCGTTGGCGACAAGATCCCGCCGATCGCGGTGGGCGTCGGCGCCGTGTTGATGGCACTGCTGGCCGGCACGGGCGGCGTGACACTGGGCAAGCATGGCGAACTGCCGGCAGAAGAGCGCCGTGCATCCGCCAAACGCTTGGGCAACCGCCTGTTCATTCCGGCGCTGACCATTCCGCTGGTCACCGTCATCGGCAGCGTGTTCCTGAAGGACATCAAGATCGGTGGCGATTTGCTGCTGGATCCGAAGAACCAGACCTTTGTCTCGCTGGGCCTGGGCTGCATCATCTCGCTCGCGCTGGCGTGCTGGTTGACACGCGACACGCCGGTGCAAGCCATGCGTGAATCGCGTCGGCTGACGGAGTCGCTCGGCTGGGCGCTGGTGCTGCCGCAGATGCTGGCCATGCTGGGTCTCGTCTTTGCCGATGCCGGCGTGGGCAAGGCTGTCGCGCACCTGACCACCGCCTACATCAACATGGACTATCGCCTCGTTGCGGTCGTTGTCTATTGCGTGGGCATGGCGCTGTTCACCGTCATCATGGGCAACGGCTTTGCTGCCTTCCCGGTTATGACGGGCGGCGTGGGGGTGCCGATCCTGGTGGGCGTGTTCCATGGCAACCCGGCGGTGATGGCGGCCGTAGGCATGTTCTCGGGCTACTGCGGCACGTTGATGACCCCGATGGCGGCCAACTTCAATATCGTGCCGGCTGCGCTGCTGGAGTTGTCCGATAAGAACGCTGTGATCAAAGCGCAAGTCCCGACCGCGCTGCTGTTGCTTACAGCCAATATCCTGCTCTTGTACTTCCTGATGCTTCACTAATCGTGTTTAATGCGTCGCGTGCGGTGTGCGTCACGCGGCGGGTCTTCGCCCGCCGACGCCACCAAGCGCGATCGCTGCCCGCGAGACAAGGGCATGCGGTCGTAGACCTCGCATCGTGCTCTTTCTCCGGGGGGATTCATGAGCAGCCAGATGACGAGCGGCCGTTCCATGTCGGGACGCCGCTTTCTTTGTGTTCTTGCAGTTAGCGCCCTGTCGCTGATTTCCGCCGCGCAAGCCCGCGCGGAAACGCTCCGAGTGGCCACGCCGTATCCGGCCCTCAATTTCCATACGCAAAACTTGCAGGCCTTCGCCAGCGCCGTCAGCAGCGCCACCAACGGCGGGCTCAAGCTTGACGTCTATCCGAACGGCACGCTGCTCAAGCCGGCCGCCATCTTTGATGGCGTCAAGGACGGCAAGGCTGAGGCGGGCGAGGTGATGCTTTCGACGCTGGCCCAGCGCGATCCGCTCTTCGGCGTGGATTCGATTCCCTTCGTGGTGTCGGGCTACAACGATGCGCGCCTGCTGTGGGATGCCTCGCGCAGCCACATCGAAGCGCTGATGAAGGCCAACGGATTGCGCCTGCTGTACGCCGTGCCCTGGCCGCCGCAGAACCTGTATTCCGAAACACCGATCACCCGTTTGTCCGACCTGAAGGGACATCGTTTGCGCACCTATAACGCGGCGCAAAAACGCATTGCCGAGCTGTACGGTGCGCAGGCCGTGCAGGTGGAGGCCGCCGACTTGACCGCCGCGATTGCAGGCGGCCGGATCGACACCATGGTCACCTCGCCGTCCACCGGTCTGGAGACGAAGGCTGGCCAGCGCATGACCTATTACTACAAGGTCAATGCGTGGATCCCGAAGAACGCCGTGTTCGTCAACGAGGCGCGCTTCGCCAAGCTCCCGCCTGCGATGCAGCAGGCCGTGCTCAAGCTCGCCAAGGATTACGAAACGCGGGGTTGGGACGCCAGCCGCCAGACCTATGAGCGCGATGAGGCCGAGCTCGCCAAGACTGGCGTGCGCGTGCTCAATCCGGACGTGACGCTGCAGGGCGACATGCGCCGCCTGGGCGAGCGTCTGACGCGCGAATGGCTGCACACCGCGGGCACGGAAGAAGTCGACATCCTGTTGAACTTCGAGAACAAGCGCAGCAAGGCAAACTGACGCCGCAACGCGCTTGGGCATGATGTTCGACGGACGTTTATCATCGTTTTAGTCTTACGCAGCACGCAGGAGAACGTCATGCCTACCGTCCTCGTCACCGGTTTCGATCCGTTCGAGAACGAACCCCTCAATCCGTCGTGGGAAGCCGTGCGCACCCTCGATGGCCAAGGAATTGCCGGCGCCGAGATCGTCGCACGCCAGTTGCCGACCATCTTTGGTGAGTCCAACAAAGTGCTCGGCAAGTTGCTGCAGACGCTGCAGCCGGAGGTGGTGATCGCGGTGGGGCAGGCAGGCGGCCGCGCCGAGATGGCCATCGAGCGCATCGCCATCAATGTCGACGACGCCCGCATTGCCGACAACGCCGGAAAGCAACCCATCGATATCGCTATCGCAAGCGACGGGCCGGCCGCGTATTTTTCAACGTTGCCGATCAAGGCGATCGTGCGCGAACTGCGTGCGGGCGGCGTTCCTGCGTCGGTGTCGCAGACGGCGGGCACCTTTGTCTGCAACCACGTCTTCTACGGGCTGATGCATGCCATCGTCCGCCACAAGCTGCCGACGCGCGGCGGCTTCATCCACATTCCGTATCTGCCGTCGCAGGCAGCCAAGCACCCGGGGCAACCGAGCATGGCGCACGACACCATCGTCACCGGCCTGCGCATTGCCATCGAGACAACGCTGCGCACGTTGCACGACGTACGCGAAACGGGCGGCCAGTTGCACTGAGCCAACGCGGCGGCGCAGCGCGCGCCGGTCAGTCCGTGAAGCGCGTATGCCGTTGCAGTTCGATGCGCACCGGCGTGCCTGGGGCCGCATAGCCTGAGGCGATTGGCGCCATGTCAATCGGTGCCGGTTCGAATTCGATGAACGCAGATTCATCGTCGTGCAGTGCGCCTGGTTGTTCCGACTCGTACGTCGGGGCTGGCTCGACGACCCGCACAAGCATGCGCGTCCGGATCGATTTCACCGGCAATTGCGTCACCACCGTCGATGCAGCAGCGATGACCGGCCTAGTGACTTCCGCGTCGTCCAACGCCATGTCGGGAGCCTGCGCGACCGCCGTTGCGGCTGCGATAACGGTTTCGGATTCCTCGGGTTCATGGGTTTGCGCTGACGCGACGGGCTCGGCCGGAAGGTTCTCAAGCAGAACGTTCGGTGTGGTCGGCTGGGCGACGGCGGCCACAATGGTCTGATTCGGCTCTGCGGCTGGCGGCCGATGCTGCCCGGTCTGCCAGCCAAGCAGCGCAGCGGCCAATGTGCAGGCCGTGCCAGTTGCGAGCGCGGTCATGCGTTGACGCCACTGGCCGCGGGTGGCTTTGCCCGCTTCACCGCACGTTTTGGCAGCAGGGTCGGCGGCCGCACTGACCTGTGTGGCGACGTCGGTCTGCGCATCGTCGAGCGGTGGCCCGAAAGGCGGCGGCATACGCACCAGGCCCGGTAGGCGCAGGTGTCCGTCGATGATGAAGTTGGGGGATTCCAAAATCCGTCTCCGCTGATGGCCGCAGCGGACGTCAAAGCAAAGCCGGCTGCGCAAGCAGGCGCCATGCTAAGCGTTGGATAAACGGTGGTCGATCAGATTGCTCTTAAGTCGATGCGGGCTGCATCGAAGGCGGGGAGGTCGCTGGCCTGCCGCTTCTGCGCCAGGCCAGGAATGTGAATGTTGCGGACCTTTACGGTGCCGGCGACCAGTGCGGATCGTTGAGTTGCTTTTCCAGCAGGCGGATCTGTTGCTGCAGCGATTCGACCTGGGTCTGATACGCGCGGCGCTCGATGTCCAGGGCTTTGGTCTCTTGGCGCATGGTCTGCTGCTCGGTCAGCATCTTCTGGCGCTGCACCTGCATGATGCGCACTTCCTGGCTGAGCGATGCGGCACGCTGCTGAGCTGCCTGGGCTTCGCGCTCCAGTTGCGCCTTCTGGCCCGCCGTGACGGCGCGGCGCAGATCATCGTCGGCCCACGTGCGGGTCTGGCTGGCTAGCGTGTCATATGCGCCTTCGGCCGGAGCGACCGACGCAAACTTATACACACGCCACAGTTCTTTGCGATACGACAGGGCAACGTAGGCCGTGGTGTCTTCGTTGACGAGCAGCAGGCTGGTGCCATAGTCGCCGTTGTAGGTCGTGCGCAGTTCGGTCAGGCGTTTCTGCGCCAGCAACTGCTGTAGTTCAGCAACGGTGCCGCCCGACGCTGCCGTGGACACTGCCGGCGCTTGTGGCGCGCTGGCTTGTGCGTGGACGAAGCCGGCGCCTGCAACCGAGGCTGCGGCAACGAACAAGAGGGCGGTTCGGCGGAGTACGAGGGACATCGCAAAGTTCAGAAATCGGAGGCGACGCGACTATATCAGCTTTGCGCTCCAGGCCCCGCAGCAAGCGGTCCGATTTGACGTTCCGCAGCTTTTGAATCATGGCGGCGTCGCGCCTCAGCCACGATGCACTGCCATTCGTTGCGGGAAACGCGCTCGCGGAACATCTCGATCAGAAAGTCGCCGACGTCCTGATGCCGCTTCGACGTGCCAAGCGCGGCTTTCAAGCGGCGCAATTCTCTCTGCAAACGCGTGACACGGGCCCGCGCGTTGGTTTGTTGCGATGAGCCGATGGGGAATGTTCTTACGGATGCTTCGGCCGCTGCCAACGCTCGCACGAGGTCGGCGCGTTGCTGCTGAAGCGATTCAATCTCGCGCTCGGGCTTGCGACTGGCTTGTGGGGAAGGGGATTGCGATTGCTCGGGACGAGCGAGGGCGTGACGCATGTCGATGCCTCCTACGACGGGCTGAAATACCCGCTCCCCGACGCCAATCGGGGTGGCCGGGCACAAGGCAGAGTTGGCGTACCGGCGTCGTAGGCAACCGGCGAGCGCGAGCGCTCCCCCACCAAGGCCCGACCTAAGGAGGCACATGATGTACGGGCGCAAAAAAACCGCCAGCCGGCGGTTGCCCGCCTACAACATTCCCGGACGCCAATCCGAGGTCACGTTGTGTGCGTGACGGGCGGCAGTATAGCGCAGGGGTTGCGCGCTCTTTGTGCCAAGTCGTGAAGCTGAGAAGCCCCGATGCCGATCGGGCGGCGCGTAAATGCTCCCTCGCCAAGGCACGGCGAAGGAGAGGGCGGGTGTCAGCGGTTCTGCATCTCTTTGAGCCACAGGCTCATCAGCCCAGCGCGGCCGCGCACGCCGAACTTGCGATAGACGTTCGTGATGTAGGAATGCGTGGTTGAAACGGCAAGGCCAAGCTGTTCCGCAATCTGCTTTTCTGCGGCCTCGGTCAACAACAGCTGCAATACCCTGGATTCATGAGGCGCCAGACGCGCTTGCAGTTGCACCAGGTGGCTCTGCTCCGCCAGGGGCCGCGTTGCGGTGACGTCACGCGCCACGCCGATGCGCAGTCGGTGCTCGACGCTCCACTGCGCCGACCACGACAACTGGACATCGGTGCCAAGCTGGTGGCGATAGCGATTCTCGAACCCGGTGCACTTTGCACCTGCCTGGACGCGACCGGCCTCCCTTCGGGTTCTGTCGCGGTCGTCCGGCGCTACGAGTTCAAGCATGCTTTGCCCGACCAGCTCGGCTGGCCGATAACCAAGGAGGTCTTGCCAGGCCGCGTTGGCGTGACGGATCCGCCCACGCTCGTCGACCAGAAAGACGCCATCCGGAAGACTATTGGCCAAAGCGATCGCGCTCACATCATTGAGGACTTCCATGGTCTGCCGCGTTTGGTTGCAATACAAAAGAACTGATGGCCAGGCGCCGATGTGCATGACCAAGCTGGGTTGCAATCCCAGACAGAGACAAACGGTTGCACAAGGCTGTGATCATTGACAGCGCTGCCAGCGTTTGCCGCGTCCCGGAATATGCTGATCCGTGCCCGCTGCACCAAAAAGCAGCAGGCACGAGCGGCGTCTGCTGGCAGGTTCATGCCCTCTAATTAGCAGGCTGCCAGTCAGAATAGCGTCTGCTATCGTTGCCCACAATATACGGCGTCAGCATCATGCCTAATAAAAATGTTCAGCACCCGTGCGGTTCCATGGGACCGACGCGGGGCGGGTAACGGGGAAAACAGCAAGTCGTCTGGCCGTCACAGGCCAAGCCCGACTCGTTGACACGGGGTAAGCGGATTCTCCCGGGTCTCTTCGAGTCGGCGATCCGGCGACATTGCTTCGGCGTTGATGCGCAAGCCCTCACCAATAAGCTAATTGGTGAGAGAAAAATAAAAAGAGTTGTACCTTTTTTGAAGAATGGGGAAGAGTCTTCATGCGCTCGACCAACCCCAAGCCCGGGGGGGCTTGGGGCGGCGCTTGCTTTCTTGGCTTCGGTTAACGGCGCGCAGCAGCCGCGGTCAGGTTATTCCATTTAAAAAAAGAATAATCAGTAAGCCCGTTTTTATTTAGCGCCCGAATATTATGGATTTGATTTGCAAGGTGAGGCTGTATCAAGATCGTGGACGCTATTTTGCGGTGTTGGTCGCACCGGACACGATGTGCTCCAGCACAGGCCGAAACGCAGCTGAAGCTCTAACAAATCTAGGCCGGTCTATGGCCGAGAATCCTCTCCCTCAACCGGTCGATTCAATAGAGCCGAAGGAGCGCAAGAGAGGAAGTCAGGTAGCAGGGCCCTCGCCCCATCCTCGCGAATTTCCCCGCGCCATACCCACCGTAAAACGCCTGCTCAACGAGCGTTTCGGCAAGGCCACCTTGCGCGAACTCTCAGAAAAGCTGGGCTTAGAAGACGTCACGCCGCAATTGCTGTCTTCTTCCATCGCGGGCAATGGGGCGAAGCGCGTTCGTCTGGCCATTGCCAAGGCGCTTGGAGAAGATCCCGATGCGCTTTGGCCAATGGCGCGGCACTAACACGGCACGCGCTATTGAAGACCCGCAACTGGCACAAGTGGAAATGCCTGCAGAACGGCGTTGTCAATCGACGCGGCGAGGGAGTGCGGGAGAAATCGGGATTGCCTTGTAGCAAGGCAGGGACTGGCGGAAGCGGTGAGATTCGAACTCACGGATGGGTCACCCCATCGGCAGTTTTCAAGACTGCTGCCTTAAACCACTCGGCCACGCTTCCTTCGTGATGCGCTGCTCGTTGCGAGCAAGGGCGCCATTGTAACGGCACTTGTCGCAACTTGGCACCGGTTACCGTTAGTTTTCGTCGTCAGCCAAGAACAATTCCTGCAAATCGTTGAGGAATCGCTGGCCCAGCTCGGTCGGGCGGATGGCGACATGGTCGCGCGTGAGCAGGCCGCGCTGCTCGGCGGTATCGAGTTCACGCTCGATCGAGCGCAGCGGCAGGCCCGTGCGCTCCTGGAACAGCGTGACCGGGAAACCGTCGGTCAGGCGCAGCGCGTTCAGCATGAACTCGAACGGCAGGTCGGCGGCGTCGACTTCGCGCTGCTCCTGCATCACCGCCGCGCCGCCGGCCGTCTCGGCCTGACGCAGATACGTGTCCGGATGCTTGTGCCGCATCTCGCGGATGACCCGGTGCGGAAAGCTCAGCTTGCCGTGCGCGCCTGGCCCGATGCCGAGGTAATCGCCGAATTGCCAGTAATTCAGGTTGTGCTTGCAGCGCTTGCCCGCCTTGGCATACGCCGATACCTCGTAGTGCTCGTAGCCCGCCGCAGCCAGCCGCGCGTGAATCCAGTCCTGCATCGCAAATGCGGTGTCGTCATCCGGCAGCGCGGGCGGGTATTTGGCGAAGTACGTGTTCGGCTCCAGCGTCAGGTGGTACAGCGACACATGACTCGTATCGAACGACAACGCGGCCTCCACATCGGCCTCGCATTCGGCCGGTGTCTGGCCCGGCAGGGCGAACATCAGGTCGAGGTTGATGTTGTCGAAATGCGCGCGGGCGATGTCGATTGCGGCGCGCGCTTCAGCGGCACTGTGAATGCGGCCAAGCGCCTGCAGGTGCGCGTCGTTGAAGCTTTGGATGCCAATCGACAGGCGGTTCACGCCGCTGGCGCGGTAGCTGCGGAAGCGTTCTGCCTCAAACGTGCCCGGGTTGGCTTCCATCGTGATCTCGGCATCGGCGTCGACCGGCAGCAGCATGCGGATGTCCGACAGCAGGCGGTCCAGGCCTTGCGCCGATAACAAACTGGGCGTGCCGCCCCCGATGAAGATTGTATGCACATGCCGGCCCCACACCATCGGCAGCGCAGCTTCCAAATCTTGCCGCACGGCAGCGAGAAAGCGCTCTTCCGGGATGCCCTGGTCCGGCTCCGCATGCGAGTTGAAATCGCAGTACGGGCACTTGCGTACGCACCACGGCACGTGCACGTACAAGGACAGCGGCGGCGAGGCGGGCAGGCTGATCTTGCCCGGCTGCAGGAAGACGGAGGTGACCTTGTCACCGGTCTCAGCGGCGGTTGCGGAAGGCGTCTTGGCTGAGCCGGCGGGGTGAATCGGGATCATCGGAACTTCAGGCGTTTTCAAAGGTGCGCAGCCGTTCAACGAGCTGCGCGAGGGCTTGTGCACGATGGCTCACGCTGTTCTTCTCGGCCTTGGTCAGTTCGGCGGCGGTCTTGCCGAGGTCGGGCAGCAGGAAGTGTGGGTCGTAGCCGAAGCCGCCGTCGCCGCGCGGGGTGTCGATCACCTCGCCAAACCAGTTGCCTTCGGCAATGATCGGCTGCGGGTCATCTGCATGGCGCACGTAGACGAGTACGCAAACATAGTGTGCGCCGCGATCGGCCTTACCGGCCAGTTCGCGGACGAGGCGGGCGTTGTTGGCGGCATCCGATTTCGGCCCACCCACCAATTGCGCATAGCGCGCGGAATACACGCCCGGCGCGCCGCCCAGCGCATGCACGCAGATGCCGGAGTCGTCTGCCAGCGCAGGCAGGCCGGACGCGCGGCTAGCGTGGCGCGCCTTTGTGAGCGCGTTTTCAACGAACGTCGCGTAAGGCTCTTCCGCCTCGGGAATGCCGAGCGCGCCTTGCGGCGTCACGTCGAACCCGAGGGTGCCCAGCAGCGCGTTGAACTCGGCCAGCTTGCCGGCGTTGTTCGATGCGAGGACGATCTTGCGCATGGCAGTGTCGTTCACAGGCCCAGCGCCTGCTTTTGCAGGCCGATCAGCGTGCGGATGCCTTGATCTGCCAGGTTCAGCAGTGCATCCATTTCAGCGCGCGAGAACGGCGTGCCTTCAGCAGTGCCTTGCACTTCCACAAAGCCGCCGCTGCCCGTCATGACAACGTTCATGTCGGTATCGCAGGCGGAATCTTCGGGGTAGTCGAGGTCGAGCACCGGTACGCCATCGACCACGCCCACCGATACGGCGGCCACGAAGTCGCGGACCGGGTTGCCCACCAGCTGGCCCTTTTCGCGCATGACCGAGACAGCGTCATAGGCAGCGACGAACGCGCCGGTAATGCTGGCCGTGCGCGTGCCGCCGTCGGCCTGCAGCACGTCGCAGTCGAGATGCAGCGTGTGTTCGCCCAGCGCGCGCAGATCGAACACCGAGCGCATTGCGCGGCCGATCAAGCGCTGGATCTCCTGCGTGCGGCCGGTCTGCTTGCCGCGTGCGGCCTCGCGGTCGGAGCGCGTGTGCGTCGAGCGCGGCAGCATGCCGTATTCGGCTGTCACCCAGCCCTCGCCGCTGCCTTTTTTGTGAGGCGGTACCTTGGGCAGCACGCTGGCTGTGCAGAGCACTTGCGTGTCGCCAAAGCACACCAGCACCGAGCCTTCGGCGTGGCGCGTGAAGTTGCGGGTGAGGGTGACGTGACGGAGTTGGTCGGGCTGGCGGCCGCTGGGTCGCATGTGGGGTCTCGCTGAGGAAAACGGTTAGCCCGACATGATACCGGCCCGCGCTGCGCTTAGCAGGGCGGGCCGGATGGAGACGGTGCGACGTGCTTAGCGCGTCAGATTGCTGGTCTTGTCGATGGCGGCGCGGATTTCAGCGATGGAGCGCTCGATTTCCTCTTCCGACATCAGCCCCGATTCGCTTTGCGGTGCATCCAGGATGGACGTGGTGAAGGCGTTCAGGGGGAGGGTGTCGGTCTGCACCGAATCCTGCGTGGTGGTCACCGCGTCCAGCTCCCACATCATGGAGATGGCGGTGGTGTTGTCTGCGGTGTCGCCGGCATTGCGCAGCGCGCGGGCAATGAGTTCGGGAATCGCCTGCGTGACCGAGAAGCTGGTGCAGGTATCGACCAGTTCGTCTTCCTCCACGCTGCCCCACAGGCCGTCGGAGCACAGCATGGCAACGTCGCCCGGCTCCAGGTTGACCGGCCCGCCGATGTCGATCAGCGGCAGATTGGGCGAGCCCAGGCAGTTGTAGATCTTGTTGCGCTCGGGGTGGTGCGCCACCTGCATCGGCAGCACACGGTCCTGTTGCAGCAGGTTCTCGATCTTGGAGTGATCGCGCGTGCGCGTCACCAGTTCGCCCTTGCGCATCAGATACATGCGCGAATCGCCGGCGTGCGCCCAGTGCAGCGAGCCGCGCTGGGCCAGCGCGCAGACGATGGTCGTGCGCGGCGCATCGGGCAGGCCATTTGTCTCGGCATAGCGATGGATGTCGCGGTGCGCGAGCATGATGCTCTCGTGCAGGAAGTCACGCGGATTGCGGATCGACGGACGTGCGTGGCGCTGGAACTGGCGCGCCATGGTCTGCAGGGCTTGCTGGGCCGCAACTTCGCCCAGGGAATGCCCGCCCAGGCCATCGCATAGCACCATCAGCATGGCATCGCGCGTGAAGCAATAGCCCATGCGGTCCTGGTTGACGCGTCGCGCGCCTTTTTTGCTTTCCTGATAAACCGAGAATCGCATTGCGGCTAGATGAGTATTCGATGTGGAGATGCGGTGCAGCGGCAAGTCCCGCCTAGTGTTGCACCGTTTGAAATCATACTCCGCCTATTGGCGGCAACCTGGCTGTCAACTGTCCCGGCGGCGCAACAGGCGGGACATGAAACGTGTCGTCAAGGCCTCTTTTTCTTCTGGCACGGGGCCGCCCTGAGTGACAGCGGTCAGCGCTTGCAACTCGGTCAGCGCGTTGCTTTCTTCGCGCAGCACCTTTTGCAGGCGGAACACACTCTGCGGGCGTTCTTCGGGCTTCATCTTCAGGCACCAGCCAACCAGATCGATCAGGCTGGCCGTATAGACCTTGCGCAGGCGTTCCAGGCCTTCTTCCAGCTTGTCGTCTTTCTCGCGCTGCGTGGCTTCTTGGGGCGGCGTGCCGGCCATGCAGGCATAGATCGTGGCGCCGATGCTGTAGATGTCCGTCCACGGGCCCAGCTCGTTGTGCTTGCGGTACAGCTCCGGCGCGGCAAAGCCCGGCGTGTACATCGGCTGGAAGCGCGAGGCCTCGGCGGTGAGCGTCTGCCGTGCGGCGCCAAAGTCGAGCAGGATCGGCGAAAAGTCTTCGCGCAGGTAGATGTTGCCGGGCTTGATGTCGAGGTGCAGCAGCTTGTGGATATGGACTTCGCGCAGGCCGCTCATCAGGTCATGAAAGACCTGGCGAATGAAGCGCTCGCGCAGCATCTTCAGCTTGCCTTGCTGACGCGCGGTGAGGATGTGCTCCTGCAGCGTTTTACCCTGCTCATACGTCATCACCATGTAGACGGTGCCGTTTTCCCGGAAGAAATTGAGCACGCGCACGATGGCAGGGTGGGAAATCTTGGCCAGCGACCGGCCTTCTTCAAAGAAGTATTTGAGCCCGAGGCGGAATGCGCTTCCGCTTTCTTCTGGCACAACCGGAATCAATTCGCCCGGCGCACGACGCGCCAGCGAAGACGGCAAATACTCCTTCACGGCCACCGGCGTCCCATGTTCGTCGGTCGCAAGATAGACGAAGCTGAACCCCCCGCTGGCCAACTTCTTTACAATACGATAATTGGACAGCAAGGTACCGACCGGCAACGGGGCACTGCGTGGCTGTCCTGAGCCTTTTGACTCTGTCATGGGTTTGTGTGGCGAAATGGCTGTCGGATTCTCCCTGACCAGTCCACACGTTGTAAAGCGACAAAAGGTGGGGGATTCCCCGCCAATTCCGGGCGTTAAATAACCGCCGCCGGATTTCCTGATTCGACCAAGCACAACACACCACGGATTCCATGATCTACAGCATGACCGGCTACGGCGTTGCCACACGCCAAGCAGCCTTTACCGACGCCCATGGCGCACCCAGCGGGAGCGTCGCTACCGTCTCGGTCGAATTCCGCACCGTCAACTCACGCTTTCTCGATCTGCTGTTCCGCGCCCCGGAGGAGTGCCGCGCCTTCGAGCCGGCCCTGCGCGAAATGCTGATGAGCGCACTGTCGCGCGGCAAGCTGGAATGCCGAATCAACCTGCAGCGCCAGGAAGCCGCCAGTGATGTCGCGGCGCTCAATGTGGACCTGCTGCAACAACTTGCCAAACTGGAGCAGGCGGTCACGCGCCACCTGCCGGCATCGGGTTCGCTGCGCATGGGCGAAATCCTGCGCTGGCCCGGCGTCCTGGCCGAGCCCCAACTGACGCAAGACGCGCTGCGCGATGCCGTGATCGAGGCTGCCAAAGAGGCGCTCAAGCAACTTCTGGAATCGCGCCGTCGCGAAGGCGATGCGCTCAAGGCCGTGCTGCTTGACCGTGCGGACGCAATGCTCGCCATCGTCGACAAACTGACGCCGATGGTGCCTGTTCTGATCCAGCAGCATCAGGACAAGTTGACCGAGCGCCTGCGCGAAGCGTTTGGCTTGGCTGCGCCCGAGGGCACCCCGGCGCTGACGCGCGATGAGCTGTCAGAGCGGATCCGCCAGGAAGCCACCGTCTACGGCATCCGCATCGACATCGCCGAAGAACTCTCGCGCCTGCAAGCGCACTTGCGTGAGACGCGCCACATCCTGGAGAAGGGCGGCCAGATCGGCAAGCGCCTGGACTTCATGATGCAAGAGCTGAACCGCGAGGCAAACACGCTTGGCTCGAAGGCCGCCGCGAAGGAGCTTGCCGATGCATCGATGGAACTCAAGCTGCTCATCGAGCAGATGCGCGAGCAGGTCCAGAACCTCGAATAACTCGAAACGATAGAACTAGAACATGCCATCCTCTCAAGCGCACTCTGCCGTCGATACGCCCATCGAGAATCATTTTCCGGGCAGCCTGTTCATGGTCGTGGCGCCGTCGGGCGCCGGTAAGTCGACGCTGGTGAATGCGCTGCTGGCGCAGGATTCGTCGATCCGCCTGTCGGTCTCGGCCACGACGCGCAAGCCGCGTCCGGGCGAGCAGCACGGCCGCGAATACAACTTCATGACCGTCGAAGAGTTCAAGGCTTGCCGTGATCGCGGCGAGTTTCTCGAGTGGGCCGAGGTGCACGGTAACTACTACGCCACTTCACGCGTGTGGATCGAAGAACAGATGCGTGCCGGCACCGACGTGCTGCTCGAGATCGACTGGCAGGGCGCCCAACAGGTGCACCAGCGTTTTTCCAATGCTGTCGAAATCTTCATCCTGCCGCCATCGCTCACGGCGCTGGAAGAGCGCCTGAAGAAGCGCGGTCAGGACGAGCCCAACGTGATCGTGCGCCGCCTGCTGGCTGCCGGCTCCGAGATGGCGCACGCCCCCGAAGCCGACTACGTGATCATCAACGAAGTGTTCGATACCGCATTGGCCGAGTTGAGCACCGTGGTGCAGGCCACGCGTCTGCGCTTCGGTGCCCAGAAGGCGCGCCACGGCGAGCTGTTCGTCGAGCTGGGCATTCACTGAGCAAGCAGCGCAATCGCGTTTTTCAGCGTGATTGCGAAAGTGTGGTAGCGGCCGTTCCCCCGTGCTGTCCGAGGGAAGTGCTGCGCTGCTGCTAAAATATCGAGATCAACAAGATTTGCCACCAGGTGGAGTTTTCATGGCGCGTATTACCGTCGAAGATTGCTTGAAACAGATTCCGAATCGCTTCGAACTGGCATTGGCCGCAACGTACCGCGCCCGTCAGTTGGTGCAGGGCCACACGCCCAAGGTCGATGCCAAGGACAAGCCGACCGTGACCGCATTGCGCGAAATCGCATCCGGCCAGGTTGGTATCGAGATGCTCAAGAAGGTTCCGTCCTGAGCTGACACGCATTAACTTGGCATTACCTGGCGTGGTACGCTGCCTCGGTCACTGATCGTTCTGGCGATCTTTCATGGATGTGAAAGCCGCGAACGCACTAGACCCCGGCATGCCTACCTCGCCCGCTTCTTCGCCCAGGACCCAACATTCCGCCACGCACGGCAACAACGTGCCGTCGGTGGAATCGTCTGCGAGGTCGTCCGGTCCTGCGCTGGACGTCTCTACGGGTCCTTCCGGGTCTTCCACCGCTTCCATCGTTTCCATGCCGTCCTCCGCTTCCGGCTCCGGCCCCGCGTCGCCTCGTACGGGCGCGCCGAACTTGCCTGATCCGCGTGGTGCCGACCTGGTAGGGGAGCGGGCAGCCCTGCCGCCAAAATCGCACAAGGGCACAAGCGCCGAGGCACCTGAGCAGACGGCCAAGCTCGAGGGCGCTGACACCCTTTTCATCGACGCGGTGCTTGAGCAGACCTATCGGCATCTGTTCGGCCCGACTTCGCAGCCCGCGGCACCGCCTCGCCAGCAGGTCGTCTCCATTTCGGGGCTGGCCGAGAAACTGTCGTATCTGAAGCCGGCTGATCTCAAGCTGGTGAAGGAAGCGTTCCACTTCTCCGACGAGGCGCACCTCGGGCAGTACCGCCAGAGTGGCGAGCCGTACATCACGCATCCCGTGGCCGTGGCAGAGATCTGCGCAGGCTGGAAGCTGGATGTGCAGTCGATCATGGCGGCGCTGCTGCACGACGTGATCGAAGACCAGGGCGTGACCAAGAGCGAACTGGCCGAGAAGTTCGGCCCCAAAGTCGCAGAACTGGTCGACGGCCTGACCAAGTTGGACAAGCTCGAATTCCAGAGCCGCGAGCAGGCGCAGGCGGAGAGCTTCCGCAAGATGCTGCTCGCGATGGCGCGCGATGTGCGCGTGATTCTCGTCAAGCTCGCCGACCGTACGCACAACATGCGCACGCTCGACCACGTGCCGCCGGAAAAGCGCCGCCGCATTGCGGGCGAGACGATGGAGATTTACGCGCCGATCGCGCACCGCCTGGGCCTCAACACGACCTATCGTGAGTTGCAGGAACTGAGCTTCCGCATCGGCTCGCCGTTCCGGTACGCCACGCTTGAGAAGGCGGTGAAGGCCGCGCGTGGCAATCGACGCGAAGTCGTGAGCCGCATTCTTGAAACGGCCCAGCGTGCGCTGACAGACGCGGGCATCCCGGCTGAAATGACCGGCCGCGAAAAAACGCTATACAGCATCTACCGCAAGATGCACGACAAGCAGTTGTCGTTCTCGCAGGTGCTGGACGTGTATGGCTTCCGTGTGGTGGTCGACACGCAGATGCAGTGCTACATGACGATGGGCGCGCTGCACAGCCTGTACAAGCCGATGCCCGGCAAGTTCAAGGATTACATCGCCATCCCCAAGATCAACGGTTATCAGTCTCTGCACACGACGCTGGTGGGCCCGTTCGGCACGCCGGTCGAGTTCCAGATCCGCACGCGTGAGATGAACCAGATTGCGGAAGCCGGCGTGGCCGCGCACTGGATGTACAAGCAGCACCACGACGAGCCCGATCGCGCGCAGCAACAAGCGCATCAGTGGCTGCAATCGCTGCTCGATATTCAAAGCCAGACGGGGGATTCGCAGGAGTTTTTGGAGCACGTCAAGATCGACCTGTTCCCGGATGCGGTCTACGTGTTCACGCCCAAGGGCGAGATACGTGCACTGCCGCGCGGCGCCACGGCGCTGGACTTCGCCTACGCGGTGCACAGTGACCTGGGCAACCAGTGCGTGGCGGTCAAGATCAACAACGAGTTGCTGCCGCTGCGCACGGAGCTGAAGAACGGCGACATCGTCGAGGTGGTGACGGCGCCGTACTCGAAGCCGAACCCGGCGTGGCTCACGTTCGTACGTACCGGCAAGGCGCGTGCAGCAATCCGGCACTTCCTCAAGACGGCCAAGCTTGACGAGGCGATTCAACTTGGCGAGCGCTTGCTCGAACAGGCGCTGCGTCAGATCGGCATCGACATGAAGGCCGTGTCTGCCCAGGTGTGGGAACGCATCGTGCAATGGACAGGCAACAAGGCGCGTGAAGATGTCTTCGCGGATCTCGCACTCGGCCGGCGGGTGGCCGCTGTGGTTGCGCGTCGCCTCGAAATCCTTCTGCAGGAAGGTGGCCACGACGGCGACGAGGCGTTGATGGCGGCCGTACACACCTTTGCTGGCGAAGAAGCCCCCGCCGTCACCGTCAGCGGCGACGAAGGCATGGCGATGGTGTTCTCGTCGTGCTGCCGCCCGATTCCCGGCGACCCGATCGTCGGCTACATCGGCAAGGGTGAGGGGTTGCAGATCCACGTGCAGGAATGCCGCGTGGCCAAGCGTCTGCATGGCAAGGATCCGGAGCACTGGATCGACGTCATGTGGGCCGAGCACACGACGCGTGCGTTCGACGTGTCAATCAAGGTGCTGGTGCGTAATACGAAGGGTATTCTTGCGCGCGTAGCGGCGGATTTGACCTCGGCCGACGCCAATGTGGCACACGTATCGATGGAGCAAGAGGGTCATCAGGAGGCGACGTATATGACGTTCCTGATCCAGGTGCACGACCGCGTGCACTTGGCTGATGTGATGCGCGCGCTTCGACGCAACCCGGATGTGATTCGCATCGCGCGAGATCGCGGCGGAGATTGATGCTCCACGCAAAAACAAAAAGGCGAGGCCAGAGGGCTTCGCCTTTTTTGTTTGTGGCTCGCTTGCGCCGAACGCAAGAGCGCTGTGACATTGCGCGTATGCGAGACGGATGCGGGCAAAAGAAAAGGGCTTCCATTTCTGGAAGCCCTTTTCGTTCTCGTATTAGGTTGGTGCGGCTGGCAGGATTCGAACCCACGACCCCTTGGTTCGTAGCCAAGTACTCTATCCAACTGAGCTACAGCCGCAACCGAGAAATGAGATTATACAGAGATTTTCGGTCTTGTGAACCCCCTTCTTCACTTTTTCTTCGAGAGGGGCCAGCTTTCTATAATGGAGCCTTGATCCACCGTGGCTTCCATCATGAACAAGGCTTTCGTCCGGGAAGATTCCGGCGATGACGAAGACGATCTGCCCGAGGGCGCTGCGCCCTTGCCGCCGGGTTCCAAGAACTACATCACGCCAGCGGGCTACGAGCGCCTGCGCACCGAGCTGATGCACCTGATCGACACGGAGCGGCCCGAAGTGGTTGGCATCGTGTCGTGGGCTGCATCCAATGGTGATCGCTCTGAGAACGGCGACTACCTTTACGGCAAGAAGCGCCTGCGCGAGATCGATCGTCGCATCCGTTTTCTCACGCGCCGTATCGAGAAGGCGGAGGTGGTCGACGCCAGCTTGCAGGGCGACAACGATCAGATCTTCTTTGGTGCGACGGTCACCTACGTCAACCAGCGTGGTGATGAGACTACCGTCACCATCGTCGGCATGGACGAGGTCGATCTGGACATCGGGCACGTGAGCTGGATCTCGCCGATTGCGCGTGCGCTCATCAAGGCGCGCGAGGGCGATACGGTGCCGCTGCGTACACCCACGGGCGTCGAGCAGATCGACGTCCTCGAGGTCAAATATCCGCCGCGCTCAGCCTGAGTTTTGTACTCAAGCCGGGTGCCCCAGGCAGTAAGCGCCGAAGGCGATCACCGAGCAGGCCGACAGACGCCGCGCCGTGAGCGATTCCTTCAGGAACAGTCGGCCGAGCAGCGCGGCAAACACCACCGACGTTTCGCGCAGGGCCGACACAGGCCCCATCGGCGCGAGCGTCACGGCCCAGATGACGATGCCGTACGCGATGAGCGAGACCACGCCGCCGCCAAACGTCTTGAGCGTAGTTGCGTCTCGCAGGTCGATGTTCAACGGGCCTTTCCACACGCGATAGAGCAGCACCATCGGCAGACCGTCGAGCATGAACAGCCATGCCGAGTACGCGTTTGCATTGCCTGCTGCTCGCGCGCCGATACCATCGCACACCGTGTAGCACGCGATGAATACGCCCGTGGTGAGCGCCGCCAGCGTCGAGCCAAGGTCGGCCTTCCGGCCGCGCGCCAAACTGAGAATGCCGCCGCTTACCAGCACCACGCCCGCCAGCGCAATCACACCCGGCATTTCGCCCGCAAACAGCGCGGCGCCCATCGTTACCAGCAGCGGCGATGATCCGCGTGCAATCGGATACACCTGCCCGAACTCGCCAAACCGATACGCGCGTGCGAGGAACACGTTGTAGCCGACGTGCAGCACTGCGGATAGCGCAACATACGGCCAAGCGGCCGGCGCGGGCAACGGCAACGCAATCGCCATCGGTGTTGCCGCCACGCCCGAGGCCAACGTCATCAACGTGATGGCGCGCAGGCGGTCGGAGCCGCTTTTCAGCAACGCATTCCATGAGGCATGGAGCAGGGCGGCGCAGAGAACCAGGGCGATAACGGCGGGGGTCACGGTGACGATGTGCGTGAAGTGAGAATCGGGTCGATTTTTCTCACTCGATGCTGTGTCAGCGAGAGCAAGAAGGCGCCAGCGTAGCGCTGCAAAGTGTGATCAACAATCGATATATACTGACTCGATCTGTGCAGAAAACTCACGCGACATGCGCAAGCTGCCCCCTCTGAATGCCGTGCGCGCCTTCGAATCGGCGGCGCGCCATCTGAGTTTTACGCGTGCGGGCGAGGAACTGAATGTCACGCATGGCGCGGTCAGCCGTCAGGTTCAGGCACTGGAGGCGTGGCTGGGTGTGTCGTTGTTTCGCAGGCTGAATCGGCGAGTGGAACTGACCGATGCGGGCCAGCGCTACCTTGCCGAGATTGGCGTAGCGCTTGATCGCATCAGCACGGCCAGCCAGTCGCTGCGCGACCGCGATGCTGTGCGCATCCTCCGTGTGAACAGCATCCCGACGTTCACGATGCGCTGGCTGATTCCACGGCTCTCGACGTTTCAGATGCGCTTTCCGCGCGTGGAGGTTCGACTGACCACGTCCATCGAAGAGATCGAAGACTTGCCCGATCATTTCGACGTGATCATTCGCGGCGGGCCGGAGATTCACGCGGGTTTCCAATCGGGGCGCTTTCTGGACGAGAGCCGCTTTCCAGTGTGCAGCCCGGTGTTGCTGGAGCGCTTGCCGCTATCGACGCCGTCCGACTTGCGGCATCACACGCTGCTGCATTCGGAGACGCTGCCTTCGGTGTGGCCCAGTTGGCTGGTGCTGGCAGGTGTGCCGAACCTGCGGCCCGCGCATGCGCTTACGTTCGAGCACTTCTATCTGTCGATTCAGGCCGCGATCGATGGGTTGGGTGTCGCGATGGGCCCATCGGCGCTCATCGCGGATGACCTGGAGGAGGGGCGTCTTGTGGCGCCGTTCCCGAATCTCTCGCTGGTCGCACGCAGTTACTACTGGTACAGCCCTGCGCGCAATCTTGGTGACGAAGTGGTGCAGGCGTTTTGCGCGTGGCTGGGCGAGGAACGACCGCAACGTCACGCAAACGTGAACACGTTTCCGCCCTCCGGTAACGGAGGTAACGCCGCGTAACACCCTAGAGGCGACGGCGGAACCCGATGCTACGATCCATTCAAGTTCGATTGGTTTGAGAAGGAGGTCCTCACATGAAGAAGAACGCATGGATTCTCGCTGCATGCTTGGCGGCTGCCGGTGTGGCCGGGTCGATCGCTTTGCCTGCACAGGCACAAGTGTCGATCGGCGTGCAGATCGGCCCGACCTACGCGCCACCGGCGCCCCAGTACGAGCCTGTGCCGGTCTTGCAGCCCGGCTACGTATGGGTGCCGGGTTACTGGCAATGGCGCGATGGCCGCTATGTGTGGCGTCGCGGCTATCGTGAACATGGCCGACCGGGTTACCACTGGCGCGAGCCGCGTTGGGAGCAGGGTCCGCACGGCTGGCAGATGCGTGACGGTGGCTGGGATCGCGGCGACGACGGCCGCTGGCATGGCCGTGGCCGGGATCGCGACGACCGCTACCACTGCCCCCCGGGCCACGCGCGCAAGGGCGAATGCTGATGATGCAATGACAGGCCGGTCATTTACCGGCCTGTTTTTTGCGGGCAAGTCTGTCGATGCCGCAACCGCCAAGTGAGAAGTTGCGGCGTCTTCCGGGAGGCAACATGACAATGGAATCGAATTGGCGTACCGAGCTGTACAAAGACTTCGACGTCTACGTACTGGCCATTCCCCGTGCCGAGCGCAAATCGGACAACGGCGGGCAGGGGCCCACGCAGTGGGATTTTGTCGTGCGCATCTGCGAGTCCGGCGCGGATCCGTCGGCCGTCGAAACGCTCGTCGCCCACTCGCATGACGAGCGCCCGCTGCCCACGCGCGAAGCCGCCGAAGATGCCGGCCTTACGCGCGGCTATGGCTTGATCGATGAATTGCTGGGACGCAACCCCGTCCAGCAGTCGATTGATCTCTGACGCGCGCTTACGCCGCCAGCGCTGTGTCGCGAACGTGCCGGCGCGCGAATTGCCACCAAAGCCACGTCGAGTCGGGCCCCGGCGCGTGGAAGGCATAGCGCGGGTCGCCGCCGCTCCAGGCGTGGCCCGTGGCGGTGAGTTGGCACAGGCTGACGATGCATTCGCCATCACGCATGTCGTTGCGCAGGACATAGCCCTCGCCGCGCGTGGTTTGACGTGAGACGTTGCCCCCATCGCCCAGATGATTCAGTGCGCGGAATTGCGCGGCCAACTGCGCCTGGTTGGCGGGGTTGACGGCCTCGTCGCGCAGGCCGTGCAGAAGCATCGTCGGCATGCCGGGGTAGGTGGCCACGTTCACCACGCTTGAGAGCGCCTCGACAGCGTCGACGCGGGCCCCGCGACGCATCAGGTTCAATGCAGACGCCGGTGAGCGTGCCACGCCCAAGGCCGGGCCAGAGTGCAGTGCCAACGCGGCGAACAGTTTCGGATGACGCAATGCCATCAGGCCGGCCAATCCCGCGCCGGCTGACAACCCTGCCAGATACACGCGCGAAGGGTCGGCGCCAGTTTGCGCGAGGGTTTGTTCGATCAGTTGGGCAATGCCATCGGCCTCGCGCGCGCCGGCGTGCTCCGGGTCATACCAATGCCAGCAACATTGCGGATGCGCGCGGCGCGGCTGCTCCGGATACAGCACGATAAAGCCCTCGCGGTCTGCCAGTGCGTTCATGCGTGTGCCATGCGCCAGCACTTCTGCCGATTGCTTGCAGCCATGCAGCATCACCATCAGGGCGGGCGGCTTGCCGCCGCGTGTAGGCGGTGTGTAGAGCCAGTATTCCGGCCGGCGCGCCACCACGGCGGGCGACTCAGGTTCGTAGATGAACTGTTCGCGCACGAAGGTTCCCTGGGTGGGCGTGGGGCGTACGCGGCGCGGGCTGTCGCGGCGTGCGGTTGGCTTGAGCGGCTTGACCGGTTTGGGCGGCCATGACTGGCGGCCAAAGCCCGGCGTGGTCAGGGCGTCGACTAGCCGGGTGATGGATTTCATCCAAGTACGGTGCATGGCGGCGGAAATGGGCGCGGATGAGGACGATGGTGCCCGTGCTCTCCGAAGGGCCGCAAGTGGTTTCGATGTTGGTAAGACAGTGTGCCAGTGATTTTGTTGCGTTGCAGCATTCAAAGTGGGTGAAGCGCCTCTTGAGCGCCTTATCGGGCCGCAAAGTTTGCAATTGCGCGTGAGACTGTCATGGAGACACCGCAGGTGAGCGGCTACACTGCCGCGACGGGCCAGGCCCCCCCGGGCATGCCCTTCTGCTTTCCCGTTCCCCGTTGTGTACTTATGGAGGTCGTTATGGGTTTTTTTGACTTCATCAAAGAGGCTGGCGAGAAGCTCTTCCACGGCAGCGCTGCGGCCGCGCCGGCCGATGCATCGGCGGACGCCGACGCCGCCAAGGCAGCCGACGATGCCAAGGGCCAAGCCATCCAGGACTACATCGCACAGCAGGGCCTGAGCGCCACGGCGCTGTCAGTGCAGGTTGAAGGCGATGCTGCCAAGGTATTTGGCGTAGCGCCCGACCAAGCCACGCGAGAGAAGATCATCCTGTGCTGTGGCAACGTCGAGGGCATCAAGTCGGTGGATGACCAGATGTCGGTCAACACCGAGTCGGAGGAATCGCAATGGCACACCGTGGAGCGCGGCGACACGCTCTCGGCCATCGCCAAGAAGTTCTACGGCGATGCCAACAAGTACCCCGCCATCTTCGAAGCCAACAAGCCGATGCTGTCGAATCCGGACAAGATCTATCCGGGGCAGAAGCTGCGCATTCCGGCGGCGTGATTCGTTTCGGAAGACGCAAAGCAAAAAGCCCAGTCGATGAAGACTGGGCTTTTTAATTCTGGTGCCGCTGACCGGAATCGAACTGGTGACCTTCGCATTACGAATGCGCTGCTCTACCGACTGAGCTACAGCGGCGTCGGAAACAGCGATTCTAACAGAACTTTTTATCGTTCTGCAAGAACCGCCGGAACAACAGTCTTACACGGCGGCGTTACGCCGTCTTCTTGGCTTCGAGGTGATATTGCGTGACGCGATCCACCTCGTTCTTCGACCCCAGAACTACCGCCACGCGCTGGTGCAGTTGTTCTGGCTGGATGTCCAGAATGCGTTGCTCGCCGTTGGTGGCTGCGCCGCCGGCCTGTTCCACCAGGAAGGCCATCGGGTTGGCTTCGTACATCAGGCGCAGCTTGCCGGCCTTACCCGGCTCGCGCTTGTCCCACGGGTACATGAAGATGCCGCCGCGCGTGAGGATGCGATGCACGTCGGCCACCATCGAGGCGATCCAGCGCATGTTGAAATCCTTGCCGCGCGGGCCTTCGGTGCCGGCCAGGCATTCGTCGATGTAGCGGCGCACGGGCGGGGCCCAGTGGCGCATGTTCGACATGTTGATGGCGAATTCCTTCGTGTCGACCGGAATCTTCACGTCGCGGCTGGTGAGTACGAAGCTGCCGACTTCACGGTCCAGCGTGAACATGTGCACGCCATTACCGACGGTCAGCACCAGGGTGGTCTGCGGGCCGTACACGGCGTAACCGGCAGCGACCTGCTTTGCACCGGGCTGCAAGAAATCGGCTTCGGTCACAGCCTGGCCTGCTTGGGGCATGTGCAGCACCGAGAAGATCGTGCCGATCGACACGTTCACGTCGATGTTGGACGAGCCGTCGAGCGGATCGAACAGCAGCAGGTATTCGCCCTTCGGATAGCGGTGCGGAATCTCATAGAACGATTCCATCTCTTCCGAGGCCATGGCGGCCAGGTTGCCGCCGTATTCGTTGGCTTCGAGCAGGACTTCGTTGGCGATCACGTCCAGCTTCTGCTGGGTTTCGCCTTGCACGTTGCCGGTGCCGGCCGAGCCGAGCACGCCGGCCAGCGCGCCCTTGTTGATGCTGTGCGAGATCGCCTTGCAGGCGCGCGCCACGACTTCGAGCAGCAAACGCAGCTCGGCCGGGATGGTGTTGTGCTCGCGCTGCTCTTCGATCAGGTAGCGGGTGAGGTTGATGCGCTTCATGGGTTCTCCTGAGACGGGCGCGATTTTACGATACAAGCGGTGACATTCAGGCCAGCGCCTTGCCGACGATCTCACGCACATCGCGCGAGAGGCTCGGATGTGCCGCCACGCGCTTGAGCGCGTCCTGCATGGCGTCGCGCAGCGTGGGCACGTATTTGCGCCAGCGGTCCAGCGCGCGTGCCAGGCGGGCGGAGACCTGTGGGTTGATGGCGTCGAGCGCCAGCACCTGCTCGGCCCAGTAGGCATAGCCGGAACCATCGGCGGCGTGGAACTGCGCGGGGTTGCCCGAGCAGAAGCTGAAGATCAGGGAGCGCGCGCGGTTCGGGTTGCGCAACGTGAAGGCCGGATGGGCCATCAACGCGCGCACGGTGGCCAGCGTCGGTTTGCCGGCGGCGCCCGGCTGCATGGCTTGCAGCGAGAACCACTTGTCGATGACGAGGGCATCGTCGGCAAAGCGCGTGTAGAAATCAGCCAGCGCCGCTTCGCGGCCCGGGGCATAGCTGGTGACCATGGCGGAGAGGGCGCCCATGCGGTCGGTCATGTTGGTGGCGCGGGCATATTGCTGTTCGGCCAGGGCCAGTGCTTCGGGAGCTTCGGTTTCCACCAGATAGCCGAGGGCAATGTTCTTGAGCGCGCGCTTGCCTGCAGACACAGCATCGGGCGAGTAGGCGCCTTCTGTCTGGTTGTCTTGATAGGCGCGCAGCAGTTCCGCGTTGAGCTTTTCTGCCAGCGTGCGGCGCAGCGTGCGGCGGGCGGTGTGGATGGCAGCCGGATCGGCCACGTCCATGCGCTCGGCCAGATAGCCTTCGGCCGGCAGGATCAGCATCTGCTCGCGGAAGGCCGGATCAAGCGAGGTGTCGGCGACCACGGCACGCAGGGCTTCGACCAGCGCCGGATCAACCACCGGCGCGCGGCCGTGCTGGATGTCGGTCACCATGCGCAGCAGCGTGTCGGTGGCCAGGCGCTGGCCGGCTTCCCAGCGATTGAACGGGTCTGAATCGTGCGCGAGCTGGAACGTGAGCTGCTCGGTCGTATAGCCGTATTCGACGACTACCGGCGCCGAGAAATTGCGCAGCAGCGAGGGCAACGGCGCTTCGGCCACATCTTCGAAGACGAAGGTCTGCTTGGTTTCAGTGAAGTCCAGTACGCGCGTGGTCACGGGCGAGGGCGATGTGGCCTCGCCACGCAAACGCAGCGGCAAATCGTGGCCCTGCTTGTCGATCAGCCCGATCGCAAACGGAATGTGGAACGGCTGCTTCTGGATGCCGCTGGTGGTCTCGATGCCGACCGGCTCGCAGCGCTGGCGCAGCGTGAGCGTGTAGGTGTGCGTGGCCGCATCGTAGTGACCGTCAACGGCCACGATCGGCGTGCCGGCCTGGCTGTACCAGCGGCCGAATTGCGAGAGGTCGCGGCCGTTGGCATCGGCCATGGCCGCGCGGAAGTCGTCGCAGGTGACGGCCTGGCCATCGTGGCGCTGGAAGTACAGGTCCATGCCCTTGCGGAAGCCGTCGCGGCCGAGCAGGGTCTGGTACATGCGCACGACTTCCGCGCCTTTTTCGTACACCGTGACGGTGTAGAAATTATTGATCTCTTCGTAGCTGTCGGGCCGCACCGGGTGGGCCATCGGCCCGGCATCTTCCGGAAACTGCGCCTGCCGCAGCACGCGCACATCTTCGATGCGCTTCACGGCACGGGCGCTGGCTGCGGCGGCTTCGTTACCGGCGGCTGCGGCCATGTCGGCGGAGAATTCCTGATCACGGAACACCGTCAGGCCTTCCTTCAGGCTCAGCTGGAACCAGTCGCGGCAAGTGACGCGGTTACCCGTCCAGTTGTGAAAGTATTCGTGGCCGACCACCGATTCGATATTGGCGAAATCCACATCGGTTGCCGTCTCGGCATTGGCCAGCACGTATTTCGTGTTGAAGATGTTCAGGCCCTTGTTTTCCATCGCGCCCATGTTGAAGTCGCCTACGGCGACGATCATGAAGCGGTCGAGATCCAGCTCCAGGCCGAAGCGGCGTTCGTCCCAATGGATCGAGTGGATGAGCGAATCCATCGCGTGGCGCGTCTTGTCGAGGTCTTGCGCTTCCACCCACACCTGCAGCAGCTTCTCTTTGCCCGAAGCTGACTGGATGCGTTCTTCAATGCACTCGAGCTTGCCCGCCACCAACGCGAACAGGTACGACGGCTTCTTGAACGGGTCGTGCCACACTGCTTCGTGACGGCCGTCCGGCAGGTCCCGCTCCGACATGAGATTGCCGTTGGACAGCAGCACCGGATAGTCCGCTTTCGATGCGCGCAGCGTGACGGTGTAGACCGTCATCACGTCAGGGCGGTCGAGGAAGTAGGTGATCTTGCGAAAGCCCTCGGCCTCGCACTGCGTGAAGAAGTTGCCGTTAGAAACGTACAGGCCCATCAGCGACGAATTGGCTGCGGGATTGCAGTAGGTGGTGAGTTCCAGGGTGAAGCTGGTGCCAACATCGGCCGGCACGGCATCGATGGT
The DNA here is from genome assembly GCF_047304345.1 of Ralstonia sp. Ralssp135. Taxonomy (NCBI): domain Bacteria; kingdom Pseudomonadati; phylum Pseudomonadota; class Betaproteobacteria; order Burkholderiales; family Burkholderiaceae; genus Ralstonia; species Ralstonia sp. Ralssp135. The sequence goes on along the minus strand of NZ_JBGLYZ010000004.1, from coordinate 82,095 downwards.
GAGGGTGTCGCCCGAGGCTTGCAGGCCGGACAGCGCTTTACCGTCGACGGTTGCGGCGGCCAGTTCCAGCCCTTCACCCACCAGCACGAGAGGCTTGCCGGCGTCCGTGCGCGTCATGCGCATGCGGTTGACGACGCGGGTGCGCTCGGGCACGAGATCGATCTCCAGGGCCACTTCGTCAATGCGGAAAGCGGGCGCGGTGTAGTCCTTGCGGTAAATCGTGACGGCGGTATCGGTGCGCAACATCGGTAACATCCTCGTAGCGGTACGCAAAAGGCCATTGTACTCAGGCCCTTGGCGGGAATCTTCCGCGCAGGGCGTCACTCTGAGTAACAGAGTGCCCGCAGCCCGCTTCCGGGGCCCGCGACCATCTGTCTGATTGAGAGTAGGGGGATTTTCTATGTGGAAATGGATCAAGACATCGGGCGTCTGGCCGATGGCTGGCGCCCTGATGGCGGCCAGCCTGCTGGCGGGCTGCGCGAGCACGGTCACCAGCCAGGTGACGGCGTTCCGGCAACCCGGCTGGACCGATAACCCGCCGCGCACCTATGCCTTCGAGCACACCGCAGCGCAGCAAAATGATCTCGAACGCCAGACCTACGAGGCCTGGACATCAGACCAACTGGCCGTCCACGGCTTTACCAGCGTGCCGCGCGCCAGCGCGCGCTATCTGGTCCGCCTGGACTATTCGACCGCCACGCGCCTCGTGCAGGTGCGCCAGCCCGTGTACCCGGATCCGTATTGGGGGCCGGGGCCCTGGGGGCCATGGCGTAGTCCTTGGGGGCCCTGGGGCCCGTGGGGGCCGCAATATGTGGATACCAACGTGCAGGTGCCGTTCTATGCCTATCACGTGGAAATTGACGAGGCAGCCATCGGTAAGCGCGTTTATCAGGTGACGGCGCAAACGCAGGGTGGGGATGGATCGCTGACGGCGGTGATGCCGTACCTTGTACGCAGCGCATTTGCCAATTTCCCGGCGCCGAATGCGCAGCCCATCGTCGTAGAGCTGCCTGTTGATCCATCGGTGAAACCGGCGGCGAAACCGGCATCCGGGCCGGCACTCAAGTAGTGCGCCAGGGTGGGTTTTGGCCGACGGTCTACGTTAGAATGCATGACCTAATCTGTAGGCCGCCAGCCGTACCCCGCTTGAGCGTTGTCACTTCGTCCCGTCTCGCGCCGACCGCCACCCCTGGCCGGCGCTGCCTCCGCCCCGTCGCTACCCTCTTGACGGTGCTGCGCAACGCGTGCGGCCTCACCCCCGGTTTCTCTCTGTTCCCACTGTTTTTTGCCACTTCGTCTCAGGGAGTTTCTGCCTGAGCGCATGTGCGCCTCATCTGCGGAACTCCCCATCAGGATTCATTGCTATGAACGACAAGCTTCACGACGCCTCGCCGGATTCCCAAGACCAAGGGGCCGAGGCCGAACTGCGCCGCGCGGCGTTTGAATATCACCGCGCCCCGACGCGCGGCAAGATTGAGGTGCGCCCGACCAAGGCGCTGATCAACCAGCGCGACCTGTCGCTGGCATATTCGCCGGGCGTGGCGTATCCGTGTACCGCGATTGAGCAAGACCCGTCGCTGGCCGCGGAGTACACCTCGCGCGGCAACCTCGTCGGCGTGATCACCAACGGCACCGCTGTGCTGGGCCTGGGCGACATCGGGCCGCTGGCCAGCAAGCCGGTGATGGAAGGCAAGGGCTGCCTGTTCAAGAAGTTTGCCGGTGTCGATGTGTTCGATATCGAACTGGCCGAACGCGATCCGGACAAGCTGGTCGACATCATTGCCTCGTTGGAGCCGACGCTGGGCGGTATCAACCTCGAAGACATCAAGGCGCCCGAGTGCTTCTACATCGAGCAGAAGCTGCGTGACCGCCTGAATATTCCCGTTTTCCACGATGACCAGCACGGCACGGCGATCATCTCGTCGGCGGCGCTGCTCAACGGCCTGAAGGTCGTCGGCAAGGACATTGGCAGCGTGAAGGTGGCCGTGTCGGGCGCGGGCGCCGCGGCCATCGCCTGCCTGGACGTGATGGTGGGTCTGGGCGTCAAGCGTGAAAACGTCTACGTGGTCGATTCGAAGGGCGTGATCTATGTTGGCCGCGACGCCAAGATGGAGCCGAACAAGGCACGCTATGCGCAAGACACGTCGGCCCGTACGCTGGCCGACATCGTGCGCGATGCAGACGTGTTCCTCGGTTGCTCGGCCGCCGGCGTGCTGACCGCCGACATGGTCAAGACCATGGCTCCGAAGCCGATCATCCTGGCACTGGCCAACCCCGAGCCGGAAATCCGCCCGGAAGTGGCCAAGGCCGCGCGCCCGGACTGCATCATCGCCACGGGCCGTTCGGATTACCCGAACCAGGTCAACAACGTGCTGTGCTTCCCGTACATCTTCCGTGGTGCGCTCGACTGCGGCGCCACCAAGATCACGGAAGAGATGAAGCTTGCGTGCGTGAAGGCCATCGCGGAACTGACAGAAGCCGAAACGAACGACGCAGTGGCGCAGGCTTATGCCGGCCAGGACCTGACCTTCGGCCCGGATTACATCATCCCGAAGCCGTTCGATTCGCGCCTGATCGAGAAGATCGCACCGGCCGTCGCCAAGGCCGCGGAAGAGTCCGGCGTGGCCACGCGCCCGATCAAGGATCTGGATGCCTATCGCGCCCAGCTGAGCGACTTCGTGTATCACACGGGCCTGACCATGCGCCCGGTGTTCTCGGCCGCCAAGGCCAACCCGAAGCGCGTCGTGTACGCCGAAGGTGAAGAAGAGCGCGTGCTGCGCGCCGTGCAGACGGTGGTCGACGAAGGCCTGGCCAAGCCGATCCTGATCGGCCGTCCGCACGTGATTGAAATGCGTATCCAGAAGGCGGGCCTGCGCCTGAAGCCGGGCGTGCATTTCGAGCTGGTGGACCCGGAAGACGACCGCCGCTATCACCAGTACCACACCGCTTATCACGAGCTGATGGGCCGCAACGGCGTGACGCCGGACATGGCGAAATCGGCGCTGCGCCGTTCGAACACGCTGATCGGCGCACTGCTGGTGCGTTTGGGTGATGCCGATGCGCTGCTGTGCGGCACGGTTGGCCGCTTTGATGCCCACCTGGAACACGTGCGCGACGTGATCGGTCTGGCCCCGAACGCCAAGGTCTTTGCCGCCATGAACGGCCTGATGCTGGAGAAGCACACGCTGTTCATCACCGACACGTTCGTCAACGAGATGCCGAGCGCAGAAGAGCTGGCCGACATCACCAAGCTGGCGGCGGAAGAAGTGCGTCGTTTCGGCCAGGAGCCGAAGGTGGCGATGCTGTCGCACTCGATGTTCGGCTCGTCGAAAAACGCATCGGCCCGCCGCATGCGCGCGGCGTATGACCTGCTAAAGACCGAAGCGCCGAATCTGCAAGTGGAAGGCGAGATCCAGGGTGACGCGGCGTTGTCCGAAGATATCCGCCACCACTTCCTGCCGAAGAGCGCCTTCTCGGGCAGCGCAAACCTGCTGGTGATGCCGTCGCTCGACGCTGCCAACATCGCGTTCAATCTGCTCAAGATCACGGGCGGGCAGGGCGTGACGGTGGGCCCGATCCTGCTGGGCGCGGCCAAGCCGGTGCACATCCTGAACCCGTCGGCCACATCGCGCCGCATCGTCAACATGACGGCGCTGGCTGTGGCGGATGTGTCGGCTACGCGTTGATCGGTTGATCCGACCGCTGGGCCGCTGAAGGTTGGCGGCCCAAAAGAAAACGGCGCCTGGGGAAAGTCCAGGCGCCGTTTTTCTTTGCTGCCGACTACTTAGAACTTTGCGCGGATGCCCACGCCGAAGGTGTCTGCCGAGCTCAGGTTCGTCACCTTGTCGCGCATGTACGCGGCGTACACATCGGTGCGCTTGGACAGCGAGTAGTCGTAGCCGACCGCCCACGTGTTGCGCTTCACGTCAGCCGCGCCCGAGGTTTTCGTGTACGCGTACGACGCCAGGATGCTGCCCGGGCCCACTGGCACCGACACGCCCAGTTGGCCGCCGTTGCTCTTCGCGTCGCCCGAGTTGATGGCGTTCTTGATGTACTGGTACTGACCGTACACCTTGACCACACCAAAGTCGTACGTGGCGCCCAGCTGCGCGGCGGTCTGGCGCGAGAAGCCTGCCACCAGCGCGTTCAGGTCACCCGGCGCGCCGTCGAAGCGCACTTGCTGGAAAGCCGCCGTGGCCGCGAAGTTGCCATGGAAGTACAGGAAGTTGCCACCCCACTTGTTCTGGCCGTTGTGGCCGGCTTGCTCGCCCGCGCCGTAGATGAAGTTGGCGGTCAGACCGTTGAAGTCCGGCGTGGAGTACATGATCGAGTTGTTCCAGCCTGAATCGCCCACCAGACCCGAGATGCCGCCGGGGCCGCTCAGACCGTTGCCGAGGTAGGTGTGGAACACCATCGGCGAGAACGTGTACGAATCGATGAACGGGTTGAACAGAATCGTCGAGACGAAGTACGGCGGCGTCAGGCGGCCGAGCTTGATCGAGCCCCAGCTGCTCGATTGCAGGCCGACGAACGAGTTGCGGGCGAAGAACGTGTCGCCGTCAAAGCGGCCGTACTTGCCGGTGTCGGGGCGGAAGAACGCTTCCAGCGTGAAGATCGCCTTCAGGCCGTTGCCGAGGTCTTCGCTGCCCTTCATGCCCCAGTACGACGTCGACATGCCGCCCGAGTTGACGCCCCAGGCGCGGTCCGATGCGCCCAGGCTCTTGGTGGCGCCGGCCCAGGCATCCACCTGGCCGTACAACGTGACGGACGATTGCGCTTGCGCACCGGCACTTGCTGCCCCCAGTGCCGATGCCACTGCCAGCGCGGCCACGCCACGCTTGAATTTCGACTGCATTGCTACCTCCTTTGTTGTTGAAGATCACTGCGGGTTGCGCCGCATTCTTTGATGCGGTCGCAGGCCGGCTGGTCAGGCTCCATGCCGATCGGTGTCCCATGCCCCATGACACCGCGCCCACAGCGTTGTTTTTGCTGATGAACCTGAAAAATCAGTTTGCTGCAATCAAATCGGTCAGGCGGAAACCCGCGATGCGATGAATCTGTTCGAGCGACGTACGCAGCTCGGTATCGCGATCGTTTTCCACGCGCTTGCTGAAGTTCTCGATGATTCCGTGGCGGTCATAGCCGCGCACCGCCAGGATGAACGGGAAGCCGAACTTCTCGTTGTACTGGGTGTTGAGCGCCTGCAGGCGCGCAAACTCTTCTGGCGTGCACAGGTTCAAGCCCGCGCCGCTTTGTTCGCGCGTCGACTCGGCAGTCAGTTCACCGCGCACGGCAGCCTTGCCGGCCAGCTCCGGGTGGGCGCGCACCAGCTTGAGCTGAGGGTCAATGCCGGCGGTATCCACGGCATTGCGCATGGCGGTTGCGAGCGCCTCGGCCGAAGCAAACGGGCGCTGCGTGGCGGCCTGTTCGGCAACCCACGGCGAGTGCTCGTAGATGCCGCCAAGGACCTGCACGAACTGCGCTGCGTCCATGCTGTTGAGTTGCGAGAGGTTGTAGGTGGTCTGGCTCATGCTGCGGTGCTCAAAACGGGTTGCTTTGCATACGGATGGTTCTGGATCCAGTGCTGCGCGATGTCGATGCGTCGGCAGATCCAGATCTTGTCGTGCGATTGCACGTAGTCAAGGAAGCGTTGCAGCGCACGGAAACGTCCCGGGCGGCCCAGCAGGCGGCAGTGCATGCCGATCGACAGCATCTTCGGCTGCGCCAGGCCATTGGGATCGCCTTCTTCGTACAGCACGTCGAAGGCGTCCTTCAGGTACTGGTAGAAGTGATCGGCTGTGTTGAAGCCTTGCGGGCTGGCAAAACGCATGTCGTTTGTGTCGAGCGTGTACGGCACCACCAGGTGCGGTTTGGCCTCGCCGGATGAGGTTTGGACTTCGGTCCAGAACGGCAGGTCGTCGCCGTAGTAGTCGGCGTCGTAGGCAAAGCCGCCGTGCTCGACCACGAGGCGGCGCGTATTGGGGCTGTCGCGGCCGGTGTACCAGCCCAGCGGTGCGTTGCCGGTCAGTTCGCGGATGATCTCCACACCGATGCGCATGTGCTCGCGCTCGGTGGCTTCGTCGATGTTCTGGTAGTGAATCCAGCGCCAGCCATGGCAGGCGATTTCGTGGCCCAGATCAACAAAGGCTTGCGTCACGTCCGGATGCCGTTGCAGGGCCATCGACACACCGAAGATCGTCAGCGGCAGGCCGCGCTTTTCAAACTCACGCAGGATGCGCCACACGCCCGCCCGCGAGCCGTATTCGTAGATGCCCTCCATGCTCATGTGGCGGTCGGGGTAGGCCGCGGCACCAATGATTTCGGAGAGGAACTGCTCGGAGCCGGCGTCACCGTGCAACACGCAGTTTTCACCGCCTTCCTCGTAGTTGAGGACGAACTGCAGGGCGACGCGCGCACCGCCCGGCCAATTGGCATTCGGCGGGTTCTTGCCGTAACCGATGAGATCGCGCGGATAGTTATTGTTTGTCATGGTTTTTTCATGTCGAGGAGACTTCATACAACACCGGTCAGACAGTGGAATGCGGCTTTCCAAATTCACGACATCACAGCGGCGTCATGAACCAGGCAAGGCGCCATCGCGTCAGGCCGGGACTGCCCGGGCAGCCTGCGCCAGTTCCAGCGCGAGCCTCCGGTGAACCGTGAGATGGGCGTCGAGTTCGAGCGTGCTCAGGCGGCCGTCTTCGACGACCACGCGCCCGTTGATCACGCTGTGCGCCACATTGGATGGGGCGCAGAACACCAGCGCCGCGACCGGGTCGTGGTCGGCGCCGGCAAAACCGACTTGGTGACGATCGAAGCTGACAAAGTCGGCCGACATACCGGGAGCGAGGGCGCCGATGTCGTCGCGGTTGAGCACGCGTGCGCCGCCGAGCGTGGCGATCTCCAGCGCCTCGCGCGCGCTCATCGCCGCGGGGCCAAAGCCGACGCGCGCGAGCAGCATGGCCTGGCGTGTTTCGCCGAGCATGTGCGCCCCATCGTTCGACGCGCTGCCATCCACGCCCAGGCCGACCGGCACGCCGGCATCGCGCATGGTGCGGATGGGCGCAATGCCAGAGGCCAGCCGCATGTTCGAGCACGGGCAATGCGCGACGCCGGTACCGGTGCGTGCGAAGACGTCGATGCCGTGCGCGTCGAGCTTCACGCAGTGCGCATGCCAGACGTCGCGGCCGACCCAGCCGAGGTCTTCCGCATACTCGGCCGGCGTCATGCCGAACTTTTCGCGCGAATATGCGATGTCGTTATCGTTCTCGGCCAGGTGCGTGTGCATCGACACGCCGTAGCTGCGCGCGAGCTTGGCCGATTCGCGCATCAGGTCGCGCGAGACGGAGAAGGGCGAGCATGGCGCCACCACCACACGCAGCATCGAATGGCGATCGGCGTTGTGCCAGGTTTCGATCAGGCGTTGCGTTTCCTTGAGGATCGCCTCTTCGCCTTCGACCACGCGGTCCGGCGGCAAACCGCCCTGGCTGCGGCCCACGCTCATGCTGCCGCGCGCGGCGTGAAAGCGCATGCCGATCTGCTGCGCGGCTTCGATGGAATCGTCGAGTCGGCTGCCGTTCGGATAGAGGTACAGGTGGTCGCTGGAAGTCGTGCAACCCGAGAGCAGCAGTTCTGCCATCGCCGTGAGCGTGGACACGCGCACCATTTCCGGTGTGAGGCCTGCCCACACCGGATACAGGTTCGTCAGCCAGCCGAACAGTTCCGCATCCTGCGCGGCGGGCAGGGCACGCGTCAGGCTCTGATACATGTGATGGTGCGTGTTGACGAAGCCCGGCGTGACCACGTGGTCACGCAGCTCCATCACGCGCACGTTGGGCTGGCCGATGGCCTCGCGATACTGCGACGGCAGATCCGCCGTGGCGCCGACCCATTCGATCACGCCACCGCGCGCAACCAGCGCGCCGTCGGGGATCTCGCGGCGTTGCGCATCCATGGTGACCAGCACGTCGGCATGGCGGGCGATCAGAAGCGGGTCGTTGTGCGCGACAGTGGCGTTCATGCAATTACTCCGTGCCGTGGGTGTTGGCAGCAGCGTCGCGCATTGCGTGCTCGGCCGACTGCATGCCGTTGTAGTAAAGATTCAGGATGACCGCGACCAGCGTGCCCAGCACGATGCCGCTGTGCGTGATCGGCTCCAGCCAATGTGGCAGGTACTGGAAGAAGGTCGGTGCCAGCGTCGGGATCATGCCGAAGCCGATCGAGATCGCCACGATGAACAGGTTGTGGCGGTACTTGTTGAAATCGATCGAGCCGAGAATGCGCACGCCCGTGGCGGCCACCATGCCGAACATCACGATGCCCGCGCCACCCAATACGAACGAGGGAACCGACGCCACGATGTGCGCCATCTTCGGGAACAGACCCATCGCGATCAGGATCAGGCCGCCCATGGCTGCCACGAAGCGCGAACGCACACCCGTGACCGTCACCAGCCCCACGTTCTGCGAGAACGAGGTGTACGGGAATGTGTTGAACAGGCCGCCGATGACCGTGCCCAGACCGTCGGCGCGCAAGCCGCGGGTAAGGTCATCGGTGGAGAGCTTCTTGCCGGTGATCTCTGCCAGCGCCAGGAACATGCCGGTCGATTCCACCAGCGTGATCATCATCACGATGCACATCGAAGCGATGGCGCCGAAGTGGAAGGTGGGCATGCCGAAGTGCAGCGGCGTGATCACGGCCACCCAGTCGGCCTCCGTGATGCCGGCAAAGCTCACCTTGCCGAACGCCATGGCGATGAACGTGCCGATCACGATGCCCAGCAGCACAGCGATGTTGCCGATCAGGCCGCGGCCGTACTTCGTCAGCAACAGGATGATGACGAGCACTGCCAGCGCAATGCCCAGGCCGCTCAGATCGCCGTAGGCCGGATTGGGCACGGTCTTGAGTACGCCATCGACCATCGTCTTCATGGTCGGCTGGCCACCCGCAGCCCAGTTGATCCCCACGCCCATCAGCGACATGCCGATCAGCGTGATCACGGTGCCCGTCACGACCGGCGGGAAGAGCCCAAGTACGCGCCCCATGAGCGGCGCGACGATGATGCCGAATATCCCCGCCGCAATCACAGCGCCGTAAATGCCCAGCAGGCCGATGCTCGGGTCAGTGCCGATGGCGATCATCGGGCCCACCGACGCGAAGGTCACGCCCATCATGACCGGCATGCGAATGCCGAACTTCCACACACCGAAGGCCTGGATGAGTGTGGCAAGGCCGGCGGCAAAGAGATCTGCGTTGATCAGGAACGCAAGCTGTTCCTTGGGCAGATGCAGTGCACCGCCCACAATTAGCGGCACTGCCACGGTGCCTGCATACATCACCAATACATGTTGAAGGCCCAATGCGAGCAGGCGTCCGTACGCCACGCGCTCATTGGTCAGGTCCGCCGTGGGGGCGGCGATGGTACTGCTTGCCATAAAGGTCTCCTTTGGGTGGTAAGCCGGACGGCGTCCGGCTTGGAGCCTGCACACGTTTCTGCTGCGCGACCCCTGGCTTGGCCTTGTGACACCCGCCGTGCGCATGCAGGGCTGTGTTTCCCGGGCCAACCTTGGGGTGGTTGCTGCGGAGCGTGAACAGGTTCTTGGACGGCCGGCCTCTGTCGTGCCAGCTCGCCCGAAACAGCAAAACCGGTCCTAGACTTTGTCCTTCCCGCCGCGCGGGCCCAATACCGAACGCAGATCGAAATCAGCGGGCGCTTCGGGGCGCACGCGATCGGCGCAACATTGCAAGTGCTGGGCCATGTGGGCCTGGGCAGCGCTGGCGTCGCCACGCTCCAGGGCATTGAGGATGTCGAGGTGTTCGTCGAACGAGCATGCGTTGTTGCCCGGGGCCTCGACGCTGGCGATCATCAGCGTGGTGCGCGACACCAGCCGGCGCATCATTTCGACCACCAGCGGATTGCCCGATTGCTCGGCCAGCGCCACGTGAAATTCCGCAGACAGGCGAATCCAGCGCGGGCGATCCTGCGTGACAAACGCCTGGCGCTCCTGCTTGACGAGTTCCATCAGGGGCGCAACGGCCGCCTTGGGGTTGCTGCTATGGCCAACCTTGTCGAGCACCGCGCGCTCCAGGATCTGGCGCAGCTCGAACATGGCATGGGCTTCGTCGATGGAGGGCGCCGCGATGAACGCGCCGCGGTTCGGCTCCAGGTCAACCAGACCGTCGGCGGCCAGTTGGGAGAAGACCTTGCGCACCGTATGACGGGCGGTGGCATAGATTTCGCAAAGCGCATGTTCCGTCAGCTTCGTGCGCGGGGGCAGGCGGTGTTCCATGATCGCGTCGTAGATCTCGTGATACATCCGTTCTTCGACCGACATGCGTGTTGCCCCCGATGCTTTGGCGCCCGACTTCGACACCACTTCCGTGGAGACCAGCTTGAGATTCTTGGACATGGCAGACCTGCCTTTCATTAGTGCGCCGCAGCATGGGCCGCCGCGAAAACCTGTTGACAATTATTCATAGCCGCCTTCAATATTGTCAACAAAATGCGTTCGGGAATCCGACAAACTAGGGAAATCCCTGTTTCGAGCCTGGTCTAGGGACACGGCAGAGACACGGCGTCGGACCCAGAACGAGCGACGGCTTTGCCGGTTTGGCATGCCCCTCCCCATATGGAGGGCAGGCGTAAACCGGCTGGACGCGCGCCGGGATGCGTGCACAGTACGTACCGAGCGGGCCCCGACGCCAACCCTTGCCACACAAGGGTTTGGCGCGAGGTGCAAGTGGAGGCAGCGGCGCTTCTGAAAATTCGAACTACAGAGGAAGACAAATGGGACGCTTGACCACCCATGTGCTCGACACCGCTGCAGGCACGCCGGGCCAAAACCTGGCGATCGCACTGTTCAAAATTGTCGACAATCAACGGCAACCGATCAAATCGGTTCGCACCAATCACGATGGCCGTTGCGATGCGCCGCTGCTGGAAGGCGACGCGCTGCAGGCTGGCGTGTATGAACTGGACTTCGGCGTGGGCGAGTACTACCGCGCCGCCGGCGTCAAACTCCCCGAGCCCGCGTTCCTGGACGTGGTGACGCTGCGCTTTGGCGTGGCCGATACCAGCGCGCACTACCACGTGCCGCTGCTGGTGTCGCCGTGGTCGTATTCGACCTATCGCGGCAGCTAACAGGGCAGGGAGTCATCATGGAAGGCTATATCCTCGACTGGGCCAACTTGCTCTTGCGTTGGCTGCACGTGATCGTCGCGATCGCGTGGATCGGTTCGTCGTTCTACTTCGTCTGGCTCGATAACAGCCTGACCAAGCCGAGCGCACCGGACCTGAAGGACAAGGGCGTCGATGGCGAACTGTGGGCCGTGCACGGAGGCGGGTTCTACAACCCGCAGAAGTACCTGCTGGCACCGAAGCAACTGCCCGACCATCTGCACTGGTTCTACTGGGAGTCGTACTCGACCTGGATGTCGGGCTTTGCCCTGCTGACGGTGGTGTACCTGTTCAACGCCAACGTCTACATGATCGATCGCAGCGTGTTCGACATGACGGCGACGACCGCTGTGCTGCTGGCGCTGGGCTTCCTGGTGGTCGGCTGGCTGGTGTACGACACCATCTGCCGCGTGTTCGGCAAGAACGATCGCGTGGTGGGCATTCTGGTGGCCATCTATGTGGTGCTCGCGGCGTTTGCAGCGTGCCACCTGTTCTCGGGCCGTGCAGCGTTCCTGCTGATCGGCGCGATGATCGCGACCATCATGAGCGCCAACGTGTTCTTCTGGATCATTCCGGGGCAACGCAAGGTGGTTGCTTCGCTCAAGGCAGGCGAGAAGCCGGACCCGATCCACGGCAAGCGCGGCAAGCAACGCAGCGTGCACAACACGTACTTCACGCTGCCGGTGCTGTTTGCGATGCTGTCGAACCACTACAGCATGACGTACGCCGCCAAGTACAACTGGGCCGTGCTGGTGCTGATCATGCTAGCTGGGGTGCTGATCCGTCAGTTCTTCATCCTCAAGCACAAGGGCGTCGTGAACTGGGGCTATCCGGCAGCAGGCGTGGCAGTGCTGCTGGGTGTTGCGGTGTGGCTTGCTCCGGTGTCGCGTCCGGCAGCGCCTGCCGCCGAAAGCACGCCTGCTGCAGCAGCGACGGGTATGGCCGCAGCGGCCACCCCGACAGCCGCTGGCGGCTCGGATTTCGCCAAAGTACAGGCAGTCGTTACCGCACGGTGCTACCAATGTCACTCGGCTCACCCTACCCTGATGCCTTCGCCGGCTAAGGGCGTGTTGCTCGATACGGCGGAAGAACTGGGCAAGCATGCGCAGCTCATCTACCAGCAGGTCGTGCAGCAGAAGCTGATGCCGCTGGGCAACGTGACGCAGATCACCGATGACGAGCGCGCGATCATCGCCAAATGGTTCGAAGGCGGCGCCAAGACGAACTGAGGCGCACGCTGAGCAACAACAGAAAGGTTTATCGGAGCATGCCATTCGTTCCCTAGCGGGTGGCATGACCGGTGAGGGTTGAACGGGGCTACGGCCCCGTTTTTTTTCGCCTAAAGCGTCTGCAGCGATGTGTCCTTGGCTGGGCTCGATTCGCCGCTGCCTCATCGGCCGCAAGGGGCGCCGGCAGGGCAGCCCCAGAGCCTCGGATTGACGACTTACTTCCCGACCCCCAGCAACGCCAACACCCCCAGCACCAGAAAGATCAGCGCGGCAATCCGATGCACCAGCGTGATCGGCATGCGCGCAGCAAACTTGTTGCCCATCAGCACAGCCGGCACGTTTGCCAGCAGCATGCCGACGGTGGTGCCTGCCACGACCGAGAACACGTCGTTAAAGCGTGCTGCCAGTGCCACGGTCGCGATCTGAGTCTTGTCGCCCATCTCGGCAAAGAAGAAGGCGACGATGGTGGTGCCGAGAATGCCCAGCCCGCGCTGCGCAGTTGAGGGCGCCTCTTCGTCGTCGAGCTTGTCTGGAATCAGCATCCACCCGGCCATGGCGATAAAGCCCACGCCCAGGATCCATCGCAGCACGTTTTCGCCAAGCATGTGCGTGATCCAACCGCCGACGGCGCCGGCCAGGGCATGGTTGACGAGGGTGGAGATGAAGATGCCGAGGATGATCGGCACTGGTTTGCGGAAACGCGCAGCCAGCAAGATCGACAGCAATTGCGTCTTGTCGCCGATTTCAGCGAGCGCGACGATGCCGGTGGAGACGAGAAAGGCTTCCATGTTGTTGTGGTGTCCGGGCCGTGTGCGAACCAATGACGCGCCACTGCCGGCCCTGTCCGCAGTGGGTTGTCATCGGTCTCGCCAGGCTCGTCACCGGGTGCCGGGGTGGCACCCTGAGTGCGGCTGACCACGCCATAACCACCTGTCGTTGCGACGGCGGTCAAGTCTGTTGACGTGGCCCTCGAAGTGACGACTTCGAGCGGCTACTCCCCAATGGAAGTCGCGATTATAAGTGCATCAAGCGTTGGCGCCAACCGCAAATTTCGCGGGTTCACCCTGCACGTAAGTGGCGGATACCGCACGATCCTCGCCCAGCAGCGCCAACGAAAACAGCAACTCTTCCAGCGTTTCCGAGCGCGCATTGCGACGGGCCAGCAGCGGCGTGGCCGCCGGGTCCAGGACGATGAAATCGGCCTCCGCGCCCGGCACGAAGCTGCCGATGCGGTCTTCCCAACCGAGTGCTTCGGCGGCGCCGCGCGTGGCCAGGTAGAACATGCGCAGCGCAGTCAGGTGATAGCCGCCCATGCGCGCGACCTTATGCGCCGTGCCCATCGTGCGCAGCATCGAGAACGAGCTGCCGCCGCCAACGTCAGTGGCCAGCGTGAGCGCCAGGCGGTGCGCGTCGTTCTTGTGGAAGTTGTACAGGCCGCTGCCCAGGAACAGGTTGGACGTGGGGCAATGCGCCACGGCCGCGCCGGATTCGGCCATGCGCTGGCGGTCGCCGTCGTCCAGCCAGATGGCGTGGCCGTAGAAGGCGCCTTTGCGCAGCAGGCCGTAGCGGTCGTAGACGTCCAGGTAGCTGCGTGCGTTCGGGAACAGGTCGGCCACCCATTTCACTTCGTCGGGATTTTCTGCGACGTGCGTCTGGATGAAGACGTCCTTGTATTGCTTGGCGAGCTCTGCGCACGCTTGCAGTTGCGCTTCGCTCGACGTGGGCGCAAAGCGCGGTGTGATGGCGTAAGCCAGCCGGTCCTTGCCGTGCCAGCGGGAGATCAGGTCAGCCGTGTCACGCGCGCCCGATTCAGCCGTGTCGCGCAGGTATTCCGGGCAGTTGCGATCCATCATCACTTTGCCGGTGATCATGCGCATGCCGCGTTGCTGTGCTTGCGTGAACAGCGTCTCGGCCGAGCTGCGATGCACGGTGCTCCACACCATCGCGCTGGTCGTGCCGTTACGCAGAAGTTCGTCGAGGAAGAACGATGCGACGCCGGCGGCGTACTGCACGCTCTCGAAGCGGCGCTCTTCCGGGAAGGTGTATGTCTCGAGCCAATGCAGCAGGCCCGGCGACGGCGACGCGATGATGTCCGTCTGCGGGAAGTGGATATGCGTATCGATGAATCCGGGCACGATCAGCTTGCCGCTGTAGTCGTGCAGTTGCGTGCCGGCGGGCAGGTTTTCGCGCAGTGCGGCGTAGTCGCCGGCTTGCACGACCTTGCCACCCGTGACCACGAGCAAGCCGTCTTCCCAGTACTCATAAGCATCGCGCTCGCGATACTGCGGATCGTGCAGGAAATGCAGCACGCGGCCGCGGTAAGCGTGAACGTTGTTGGAAGTCGGGGGCATCGTGGTCATCGTCGTTTTGTGGATTTTTAGTGTGTGGCTTTCCAGTGGTCGTCGACCTTGGCAAGCCACAGGGCTTTGTCCTGTTCGGGCAGGAAGGACGCCTCGAAGCTGTTGCGTGCGAGCGTGTGCGCATCGGCCGCAGACAGGTCGAGGGCATTGAAGGTGGCGAGCCAGTTGGTGTTCATGTAGCCGCCAAAGTAGGCCGGATCATCGGAGTGCAGCGTCACTGCGCAGCCGGCGTCCAGCAGTTGCTTGAGCGAGTGGTCGCGCAGGTCCGGATAAACCTTCAGTTTTTCGTTCGACAGTGGGCAGACCGTCAACGCGATGCGCTCGGCGGCGAGACGTTTGACGAGTGCGGCATCGTCGATAGCGCGTACGCCGTGATCGATGCGCTCCACCTTGAGAATGTCGAGGGCGTCGATCACGTATTGCGCCGGGCCTTCTTCACCGGCGTGGGCGACGAGGCGCAGGCCAAGCTCTTTGCAGCGTGCGAACACGCGCGCGAACTTCTCCGGCGGGTTGCCGCGCTCAGACGAATCCAAGCCGACGCCGATGATGCGGTTGGTCGGGTCCTGGATATAGGGCAGCGCAGCTTCAAGTGTGTCGAATGCGTCTTCCTCGCTCAGATGGCGCAGGAAGCAGAGGATCAGCGCGCTGGAAAAACCGTGCTCGCGCTCGGCGTCATCCAACGCGCGGACGATGCCGTGAATGACCACATGCATGGGCACGTTGCGCGCGGTATGGGTCTGCGGGTCGAAGAAGATTTCGGCGTGGTGGACGTTGTCGGCAAGCGCGCGCGCCACATAAGCGGCCGTCATGTCGTAGAAATCCTGCTCGGTGAGCAGCACACTGGCGCCCGCGTAATACAGGTCGAGAAACGATTGCAGATCGTCGAAGGCGTAGGCGGCACGTACCTCTTCAACCGACGCATACGGCAGCTTCACGCCGTTGCGCTCGGCCAGCGCAAACATCAGTTCGGGTTCGAGCGAGCCTTCGATGTGGATGTGCAGTTCAGCTTTGGGGCTGGTGGCGATGCGTTCTGCAAGCGCGGAAGAGATCGGCATGATTAGACAGGCGTGGGGACTCGGTAAGGGACCGCCGCGCCGCTGCTGGCGCTGGTGAGCGCATGCTGTTGCAGCTCTCGCACCTGCAGAAGTTGCGCGACGACGGATACCGCAATGATATCCGGCGCCTTGTCCACGATGCCCGCCACGCCAATCGGGCACACCATTTCCGGCAGGCGGGCCGGGTCCACGCCGTGCTCGACCATGCGGTGCTCAAAACGCGCGCGCTTGGTCTTGGAACCGATCAGGCCGAAGTAGGCAAAGTCCGTGCGGCGCATGATGCGTTCGCACAGCGCGAGGTCCAACGCATGGTTGTGCGTCATGACCAGGAAGTAGCTGCCGGCGGGCGCCTGGTCGATCACGGCTTCCGGCGTATCGGTGGATTCGATGACGACGTTCGACGGCACTTCCGTGGGGAAGGGGAACATCGCATCGCGCTCGTCCACCCACGTGACGCGGCAGGGCAGATGCGCCAGCGCGCGCACGATGGCGTGCCCGACATGGCCCGCGCCGCAGAGCACGATCGACATGTCGGGCGGCAGGACGGTTTGCGTGAAGCCGCTGGCGTCCAGTTGCACGCCGGCCGCGGCTGCGTCGCCGATGCTTGCTTCAACCGCCACCGCAGGATCAGCGCAGACGACGCGGCGCAGGCTTCGGCGTTGGCGCATGGCGTCGTCGGCCATTGCGATCCACTCCACATCGCGCGCGTCGAGTCGTTCTAGCGACAGCCGCACCACGCCGCCGCAGCATTGGCCGAGCGCAGGCCCAAGCGGAATACGTACGAACTGGCGGCGTGCTTCGCCGGTGGCCTCGGGCGCGTCAATCATGGCTTGGGCGATTTCCATCGCGCGCCATTCCAGATGGCCACCGCCGATGGTGCCGAAGAAACCGTCGGTGCCCACTAGCATGAGCGTGCCTGGCTCGCGCGGGGCAGAGCCCTGCACGTCCGTCACCGTGACCAGCACGCACGGCTGCCCGGCCTGCACGGTGGCAAGCACATCGGCGAAGCGGAAGGGGCGCAGTTGCGTGTGGTCCATGGGGGCTCCCAACTCAGGCGGACAGCGGGGCGCTGCGGATGGCGTCGACGGCCTTGAGGATTTCCTCGCTGGTGGCCGGTGCATTCAGCGGTGGGCTCGTGCGGCCATCGCCCACGGCAGCCACCGCATCGCGAATGGCGAAGAACACCGAGAACGGCAGCAGCAGCGGCGGCTCACCCAGCGCCTTGGAGCGGTGGATGCTGTCTTCCACGTTGGCGTTGTTGAACAGGTGCACGCGGAAGTCCGTCGGGCAGTCATTGACCGTCGGGATCTTGTAGGTGGACGGCGCGTGCGTCATCAGCTTGCCGTTTTTGTTCCACCACAGCTCTTCGGTCGTCAGCCAACCCATGCCCTGAATGAACGCGCCTTCCACCTGGCCGATGTCGATGGCCGGATTGATCGAGCGGCCGGCGTCGTGCAGCACGTCGGCACGCAGCAGGCGCCATTCGCCTGTGAGCGTATCAACCACCACTTCCGAGACTGCCGCGCCATAGGCGTAGTAGTAGAACGGACGGCCCTTGAGCTTGGCTTGATCCCAGTGCAGCTTGGGCGTGGCGTAGAAGCCGTCGGACCACAATTGCACGCGGGCAACGTAGGCCTTACCGATCAGTTCGTTGAACGGCACGCGGCGTGCACCGATTTCCAGATGGTCGCCCAAGATTGCCACGGTCTCGACGGGCACTTCGTAATGCTCGGCGGCAAACGCGATCAGACGCTGGCGGATCTGGCGTGCAGCGTCTTGGGCGGCCTTGCCGTTCAGGTCGCTCCCGGTTGATGCAGCCGTGGCGGACGTGTTGGCGACCTTGCTGGTGTCCGTCGCCGTCACGCGGATGCGCGTGAACGACACGCCCAGTTCGTGTGCCACGACCTGCGCAACCTTGGTGTTCAGGCCCTGGCCCATTTCGGTGCCGCCATGGTTCACGAGGATCGAGCCGTCGTTGTAGACGTGCACAAGCGCGCCGGCCTGGTTGAAGTGCTTCACGTTGAACGAGATGCCGAACTTCACCGGCGTCAGCGCCAGCCCGCGCTTGAGCACGGGGCTCGTCGCATTGAATGCGCGAATCGCTTCGCGGCGGGCGCGGTAGTCGGACGTCGCTTCCAGTTCGTCGAGCAGTTCATGGATGACGTTGTCTTCCACGGTCTGCCCGTACGGCGTGACGTTGTTCTTGTCCTTGCCGTACAGATTGGCGCGGCGTACATCGAGCGCGTCCTTGCCCACCGAGCGCGCGATGTTGTCCATGATGTACTCGATGGCAAATGCGCCCTGCGGGCCGCCGAAACCGCGGAAGGCCGTGTTCGACTGCGTGTTGGTGCGCGCGCAGAAGCCGTCGATTTCCACCTCAGGCAGCCAGTAGGCGTTGTCGAAGTGGCAGATGGCGCGCGTCATCACGGGGCCCGAGAGATCGGCCGAAAAACCGGCGCGCGACGTCATGTCCACCTTGACGCCCTGGATGCGTCCGTCGTCGTCGTAGCCGGCTTCATAGGCGAAGCGGAAGTCGTGCCGCTTGCCGGTGATCATCATGTCGTCGTCGCGGTCCGGACGCAGCTTGACGGGGCAGGCGAGTTTCCATGCCGCCAGCGAAGCGCAGCAGGCGAACAGGCCCGACTGCGATTCCTTCCCGCCGAAACCACCGCCCATGCGGCGGCACTCGACCAGCACCTGATTGGCGTGCCAGCCCAGCATGTGCGACACCATGTGCTGCATCTCGGTCGGATGCTGCGTCGAGCACCACACGTGCATGCCGTTGTCTTCCTTCGGCACGGCGTACGAAATCTGGCTTTCGAGGTAGAACTGCTCCTGGCCGCCCAGCGACATCTTGCCGGCTTCAGAGTGGGGTGCTGCGGCGATGCGCTCAGCCGGTTCGCCGCGCTTGAGGTGCATCGGCGGCAGCACCGACTTGCCAGCGGCACGCGCTTCTTCAGGCGTCAGAAGCGGGGGCAGGACTTCGTATTCGATATTGCCCAGACGCGCCGCGCGGCGCGCCGCGTCGTGCGATGTGGCCACCACGATGAACATCGGTTGGCCGATGAAGTGCACCGTGTCGGTTGCGAGGATAGGGTCGTCGTGGATGATCGGGCCGCAATCGTTCGTGCCGGGAATGTCGGCAGATGTAAACACCGCCACCACGCCGGGCGCGGCCTTCACGCGGCCCAGATCCATGTTGACGATGCGCGCATGCGCCTGCGTGCTCATGCCGAGCGCCGCGTGCAGCGTGCCGGCCAGTTCGGGAATGTCGTCGGTGTACGTGGCAGTGCCCGCAACATGCAGGTGCGCAGACTCATGCGGGCGCGACACGCCCACCACAGCACCGCGCTGGCCAGGCATGGCCGCAGCAATA
Source organism: Ralstonia sp. Ralssp135 (assembly GCF_047304345.1). NCBI lineage: Bacteria > Pseudomonadati > Pseudomonadota > Betaproteobacteria > Burkholderiales > Burkholderiaceae > Ralstonia > Ralstonia sp. Ralssp135. The sequence goes on along the minus strand of NZ_JBGLYZ010000004.1, from coordinate 62,899 downwards.
TCAGCTTCAGCCAGCAGGAAGGCTTCGGTTTGCTTGTTCATGTTCTTACGCTGCTGTGAGGGTATTCAATTCGACCGCGCGCACATTGATCTGTTCGGGCGCGAGCGGCTCATCGGTGCGGGTTTCCAGCCAGAAGCGGTACACCGTGTTGGCGGCAGATATGCGGCGGTAGTTGTCGGTGGCGCGCATGTCGGTCAGGGGGGTGTAGTCGCGCGACATGGCTGCCATGGCAGCTCGCACCGTCGCTTCGTTCCACGGCTGGCCGACGATGGCGTTTTCCGTCTCCGTCGCGCGTTTGGATGTTGCCGCCATGCCGCCGTAGGCAATGCGTGCGCTGCGCACGCGGGTTTCGCCATCCTGGTCGTCCAGCTCAATGGCCAGCGCCGCGCACACGGCAGAGATGTCTTCGTCAAAGCGCTTGGACAGTTTGTACGTGCGGAAGCGCAGAGCATCGCGGCCCTCACGCGCGGGGATGCGCAGGCCAGCAACGAATTCCCCTTCTTCCATCGCGTTCTTCTGATAGGCGAGGTAGAGGTCTTCGAGTGGCAGCTCGCGCCGGACTTCGCCACGTTGCAGCACGACACGCGTGCCGATGGCGATGAGCGCAGGCGCGGAGTCACCAATCGGCGAGCCGTTTGCGACGTTGCCGCCCAGCGTGCCGGCATTGCGGATCGGCAGCGAGGCAAAGCGCTTCCACAATTCCGTCACCTCAGGGTAGTCCGCAGCCAGGAATTCGTAGGCCTTTTCCAGCGAGACAGCGGCGCCAATCTCGATCCAGCCGTCGCGCTTTTCCAGTGCGTACAGGTCGGCTACCTGGCCGATGTACAGGATGTCGCCCAGATCGCGGAACTGCTTGGTGACCCACAAGCCGACGTCGGTGCTCCCGGCCAGGATGCGGATGTTCGGATGCGCGGCTTTTATGGCGGCAAAGGCCGATGCGGTGCGCGGTGCGTAGAAGCGCGATGCGTTTTCGGTGCCGACCGGCGCATAGCTGAAGGTGTCCTTACGTTGCAGCTTGCGCAACGTGTCGGCCAATTGCGTGCGATCGATGCCGGCCGGGGAGGGCAGCTCGAACATGCGTTCGCCGGCGTCGATGATCGGGCGGTAGCCGGTGCAGCGGCAGAGGTTGCCGGTGAGCGAATCGCAGATGGTTTGGCGGGAGGGGATGGGCGCCTGATTGCCGGTGTTCTCGTACAGGGCGTAGAGCGACATGACGAAGCCTGGCGTGCAGAAGCCGCACTGCGACCCGTGGCACTCCACCATGGCCTCTTGCACCGGGTGCAGCGTGCCATCCTTGCCACGCACGTCTTCCACGGTGAACAGCGCCTTGCCGTCGAGCGTGGGCAGGAACTGGATGCACGCGTTGACGGCCTTCAGGCCGACGCTGCCGTCTTCCTGCAGTTCGCCGAGCACGACGGTGCAAGCACCGCAATCGCCCTCGGCGCACCCTTCCTTGGTGCCGGTGCAGTGTGCGTCTTCACGCAGGTATTGAAGCACCGTCCGGGTGATCGGGGCGTCCGTGACGGTGCGGACCTGGCCGCGGTGGAAGAAGCGGATGGGCTGAGTCTCCATGGGGGTTCTACGCCTGTTTGTGTGTGTAACGGAACCATAGCACCGGGCCAGGAATGCAATATTTGGCCCATGTGATAACCCGCATCGGAAAGCCAAAATCCGGGGTATACCCGCCGGTAGCGGTCTGGCGGCGCGGCGTGCAGGTGACATACACTGACAGCGTCCCCAAGCACTTCTTTTAGAAGGGTCGGCGCAGCCGTTACCCGCCTCCAGATGCACGGCAAAGATCACCTCGATACCTACCTCCTGCGCGTTCTCTACACGCTGCTCACCGAGCAGAGCGTGACGCGTACGGCGGTCAAGCTCGGCCAGTCGCAGCCGGCCATCAGCAACACGCTCAAGCGCCTGCGCGAGATCACCGGCGACGCCATCCTGGTGCGCGGCAAGAACGGCATGGTGCCGACCGAGCGCGGCCATGATTTGCTGGCGCTCGCGCAGCAGAGCCTGGAGGCGATGGAGCGCATCGCGCGCCCGTCGCAAGAATTCGACCCCGGCAACACCACCCGCACGTTTCACCTCGGTGCGCCGGATTACCTTGATGCCTTTTTCCTGCCCAACATCGTCGAGCGTCTGCGCAAGCAGGCGCCGCAGGCCAAGCTGGTGGTGCATCCGCTCAATGCGGGCGTCGATTACCTTGCCGCGCTGGAGCAGGGCGGCATGGACCTGGTGATCGGCAACTGGCTGTCACCGCCCGAACATCTGCACATTTCGCCGTTGTTCGACGATGAAGTCGTCTGCATGTTGGGGGCGCAGCACCCGCTGGCGCGCAAGGGGATCTCGCTCAAGCACTACGTGGAAATGCCACATCTGGCGCCCGCGCCGTATGCCGTCATGCAGCGCAGCATGATCGATCAGGCACTTGCGGAGCAAGGGCTGAAGCGGCAGATCCAGGTGTCACTGCCGTACTTCGGGCTGGTGCCATATGTGCTGATGCGCACCGATCTGGTCTTCACCACCGGCCGCCAGTTCGCTGCGCACTGTGCCCAGTATTTGCCGATCCGCATCCTGCCGACGCCCATGGCGTTCCCGAAGATGCGCTTCTACCAGCTCTGGCATGAACGCAGCCATGCCGCGCCCGATGTGATGTGGCTGCGCCGCATGATCGGCGAGGTGGCGGCCGAGCTGCCGCAGCATTCGCAGTTGGAATCGGCGGTGGCCTGAAGCTGCACCGCCGCTGCTCTGCCATGCCGCCGCGCGGGGGCTACTTTCCGCTTGCGACCGCCTTCCCGTAGTCCGGGAAAAATACCTGTTCCCCGTTGACCTTGAAACCGGCGATCACCTGCTGGCCGGCGGGTGACGTGATCCATTCGATCAGCCTGGTCGCATCGGTGTAGTTGACGCTGGGGTATTTCTTCGGGTTGACCGCGATGATGCCGTACGGATTGAACATGCGCGGGTCTCCGGCCAGCACGATGTCGAGGCCCGTCTTGGCGCGGTAGGCGCCGTAGGTTGCGCGGTCCGAGAGCGTGTAGGCGTTCATCTGCGCGGCCATGTTCAGCACTTCACCCATCCCGAGCCCCGCGCTGACGTACCACGGCTTGCCCTTCGGGTCGATGTTGGCTGTCTTCCAGTAGGCCTTTTCCATGACGTCGGTGCCGGAGTTGTCGCCGCGCGAGATGAACTTGGTGCCGGCTTTTTCGCCTGCCGCGGCAATGGTCTCCATCCCCTGGATGACGTTTTTCTGCCCGCGTACGTGAGCCGGGTCCGCCTCGGGTCCGACGAGGATGAAGTCGTTGTACATCACGTCGCGGCGGTCGATGCCGCCGCCTGAGGCGACGAAGGCGTCTTCCAGTGGGCGGGCGTGAACGAGCACCACATCCACATCCCCCGATTCGCCCAGCTTGACCGCCTTGCCGGTGCCAACGGCAATCACCTGCACATGGATGCCAGTGGCCGCTTCAAACTTTGGTAACAGGACTTTCAGCAGCCCGGCATTTTCGGTGCTGGTGGTGGTGGCCATGCGGAGATCGCCAGCATATGCAGCGGTGGCGAGCGCGAGTGTCATGCAGATGACTGCAGACAGCCGAAGGGTTTGGGACAATCTGGGCATGTTGTGGGGGTAGCGGGAAGGCGTGGACGCTTTATGTCGGATGCTGCATGATGGCAGCAACGTCGGGGGCGGTCAGCGGCCACGATATGCCCGCCCCGGGGATGAGCAGGATTGTTCTCCCGGGCCACGGCGGAAGTAAATAGGAAACCATAAACATAATGACATTCCAGTTCGAAGTATTTCCGGTGGTGGGGCCGGACGACAACCCGCGCGCCAACGGCAAGGTGTTTCAGTTGCTGCGGGCGGTGCGCGAGACGGGGTCGCTGCACCGGGCGGCGAAGCAGGTGGGGCTGTCGTACCGGCACGCCTGGGGGGTGATGCGGTCGTGGGAAGAAATGCTCGGCCGCTCGCTGCTCGACATGGAGCGTGGCCGGGGGGCTTCGCTCACGCTCTTTGGCGAGCGCATGCTGCGCGCCGAGATGCGCCTGCGCGAGCAGCTCGATCCGGCGCTGCACCAAGCCATGGGCCAGTTCCTCTCCGAGCTGGAAGATGCATCCCAGTCGCAGGCGCGCATCCGTTTCTCGGGCAGCCACGACCCGGCCGTGGAAGTGTTGGCCGAGACGTTTGCGCGGCAAAGCCACGGGGCACACATCGATACCGTGTTTTGCAGCGCTGTTGAAGGGCTGATCTGCCTGCAGGAAAAGCAATGCGAGGTGGCCGGCTTCTATGTGGCACCGCAGCAGGGTGCAGGCTCGATCGCGCATCAGACGTTGCGCAAGTGGTTGCGCCCGACCGCCGTGCGCCTGATCGCCCTGGCCGATCGCGAGCAGGGGCTGATGATGTCGGCGGAATGGGCCGGGCGGGTGCAGTCATTGGGCGACCTGGCGCGTACCCAGGCGCGCTTCATCAACCGCCAGCGCAGTTCGGGCACGCGTTTGCTGTTCGATCAGTTGCTGGTGGCTGCAGGGCTGTATCCCGACCAGATCCACGGGTATGACGAGCAGGAGTTCTCCAGCGACAAGGTCGCCGTGGCCGTTCAGGAAGGTCGGGCGGACGTCGGCTTCGGCCTGCGCCCGGGCGCCGAAGCCCACGGCCTGCACTTTGTTCCGCTGACGCGCGAAACGTATTACCTGGCGGTGCGCCGCAATGACGCGCTGTCGCCCTGGGTGCGCGAGCTGATCGAGCGCATCGGTCAGCCGGCCTTTCGCGAAGGACTGGGCCACCTCGCAGGCTACCGGCCGACCGAGCACGTTTCGCTGCTGACCGCAGAGCAGGCGCTGCCCTGGCATGCTGACGAGGCCCGCACGCTGGTCCGCTGAAGTCGTGCGAACATGACGGGGTTTGCGCGATCGAGCGCCCCGTCCATGTTCTGCCCATGTCACGTTTTTCCGTCTGGACCCAAGCCCTGCGCATGCTGCGCCGCGACTGGCGCGCCGGTGAACTGAACCTCCTGCTCGTCGCGCTGGTGTTGGCCGTGGCCGCGCTGGCGTCCGTCAGTTTCCTGGCCGACCGCATGCATGCGGGGCTGGAGCGCGACGCGCGTCAGCTGATCGGCGCGGATGTGCTGATTGTGTCCGACCAGCCGTTGCCGCCCGACATCGAGGCGCATGCGCGCGCGAGCGGCCTGCAAGTCACGCATACCGCCACCTTCCCCAGCATGGCGAGCACGTTGGCCAAGGGCGCCTCGGGCGAACCGGTATCGCAACTCGCCGCCATCAAGGCCGTCGACGTCGGCTACCCGCTGCGCGGCACCCTCAAGGTGAGCGATGACGGGCGCGATACCTTGGGCGCGCCCTTCCAGGGCATTCCTGTCGCAGGCACGGTGTGGGTGGACGCACCGCTGCTCGAAGCGCTCGGCATTCGCGTGGGCGATGCGATGCGCCTGGGCACGCGCACCTTCAAGATCGCTCACGTCATCACCCAGGAACTTGATCGCGGCGCCGGCTTCATGAATCTCGCCCCCCGGGTGATGCTGCCGATGTCGGATCTGGGTTCGACGGGCCTCGTCACCTACGGCAGCCGGGTCACGTATCGCCTGCTGGTGGCTGGCCCCGATGCCGCTGCCAGCGCGTTCCGTACCTGGGCCGAGAACGAAGCGAAAACGCGCCAGCTGCGTGGCGTGCGCGTTGAATCGTTGCAGAACGGCCAGCCGCAGATGCGCGAAACGCTGGACCGCGCCGAGCGCTTCCTCTCGCTCGTCGCCTTGCTGGCCGCGATGATTGCCGCGGTGGCGATCACCATGGCCGCGCGCCGCTACACCGCGCGGCATACCGATGCGGTGGCCGTCATCAAGTGCCTGGGGCTCAAGCAGGGGCAGATTCTCGGCACGTTCGCGCTGGAGTTTTTGTTGATCGGCGTGCTGGGTTCGGCCGTGGGCGTGGCGCTGGGTTATGGCGCGCACTGGTTGTTGCTGGCGTCGCTCGGTGATCTGGTCACGGTGACATTGCCCGCGCCGTCTATCTGGCCTGCGGTCGTGGGCGTGACGGCGGGGCTGGTGCTGCTCATTGGTTTTGCCGTGCCGCCGTTGCTGAGCCTCGTGCGCGTCGCACCGCTGCGCGTGCTGCGGCGCGATGTGGCGGAGCGCGCCGTTGCCGCGTGGATTGGCTATGCGCTAGGAGCGGCAGCGTTCTTTGCGCTGCTTGTGGTGTCCGCGCGCGACGTGAAGCTTGGGGCGCTGACGGCCGCCGGGTTTGCCGGCGCCATCGTCGTATTTGCGCTCCTGGCTGCCGGCGGATTGCGCGCGCTGGCGGTGTCGCTGGGACGTGGTCGTGCGCTCGGCGTGGGTTGGCGCTTTGCGCTGGCCGTACTGGAGCGCCGTCGTGGCGTAAGCGTGCTGCAAACCGTGGCGCTTGCCGTCGGGTTGATGGCGCTGCTGTTGCTTGCCATGACGCGCAATGACCTGATCCGCTCGTGGCACAACGCCACCCCTGCCGATGCGCCCAACCGTTTCATCATCAATATCCAGCCCGATCAGGTGACGCCCGTGGCGCAAGCCCTGGCCCAGGCCGGCGTGGCCGACCCGAAGCTCTACCCCATGGTGCGCGGGCGCCTGACGCAGGTGAATGGCCAGGTGATCGACCGCCAGACCTATGCTGAATCGCGCGCCCGCAACCTGATCGAACGCGAATTCAACCTGTCGTACGCTACCGAGCCGCCGCCTGAAAATCGCATTGTCTCCGGCCGATGGTTCAGCGGGCAGAAGCCCGAGGCCTCGGTGGAAGAGGGCATTGCCAAGACGCTCAACCTGCGCCTGGGTGACGTGCTGCGTTTCGACGTCGCGGGGCAGACGGTGGATGCGCCCATCACGTCATTGCGCAAGCTCGATTGGAGCTCGATGCGCGTGAACTTTTTCGTGATCCTGCCGCCTGTGGCGCTGCACGACATGCCGCAGACGTACGTGACCGCGTTCCGCATTCCTGCCGGCCAGGCCGATCTGCCGGCCAAGCTCGTGCGTGAGTTTCCGAACCTCACGGTCGTCGATACCGAACTGATCCTGCAGCAGGTGCAGGGCGTGCTGGATCAGGTCACGGCGGCGGTGGAATTCCTCTTCGTCTTCACGCTGGCGGCGGGTGTGTTGGTGCTGTATGCCGCGCTCTCCGGCTCGCGTGACGAGCGCTTGCGCGATGCCGGCGTGCTGCGCGCGCTGGGCGCGGGCTCCGCCGTGGTGCGCCAGACGCAGTATGCGGAAGTGCTGATCGTTGGCGGCCTGGCCGGGCTGATGGCCGGCGTGGGCGCAATCGCCATCGGCTGGGTGCTCTCGGCGCACGTGTTCGATTTTCCGTATCGTTTCAACCCGGCGATCCTGCCGGTGGGCATCGTGAGTGGCATGGCGTGCGCTTTCATCGGCGGCTGGCTAGGCTTGCGCGACGTGCTGCGTCGCCCGGCCATGGCAACGCTTCGTGACGCATGACGACGCCCGAATTTTTTGATGTGACTGACGCTGTATGACTGACGCAACTTCCGGCCAGGAACCCCTGGCGTTTGACCTCATTGGCGGCGAAGCGCGTGTGCGCGAACTCGTTGACCGCTTCTACGACCTGATGGATCTGGAGCCCGAGTTTGCCGTGCTGCGCTCGCTGCATCCGCAAAGTCTGGATGGATCGCGCGACAAGCTGTTCTGGTTCCTGTGCGGCTGGCTGGGCGGCCCAAATCATTTCATCGAACGCTTTGGCCACCCGCGCTTGCGCGCGCGCCACCTGCCGTTCGAGATTGGCACGCAGGAGCGTGATCAGTGGATGCGCTGCATGGCACTCGCCATGCAAGACATCGGCTTGGACGAAGCCCTGCAGATGCGACTGATGCAGGCGTTCTGGCAGACCGCCGACTGGATGCGGAACGTGCAGCGCTAAGGTGCCGCGCTAGAGCGCACCGTACAAAAACAGATTCAAGGAGACTCCGATGATCGGTTTGCCCACCGCCGACGACGTGCTCGCGTTCTGGTTCGGTAACGCGCCGCTGGTCGACGCACGGCCGGAGTGGTTCACCAAATCCGACGCGTTCGATGCCGAGATCCGCGCGCGCTTCATGCCGCTGTGGGAAGCGCTTTCCACGGGCGACGCCGACACCTGGATGGATACGCCGCTCGAAGCCATCGCGCGCATCGTCGTGCTCGACCAGTTCTCGCGCAACATGTTTCGCGGCAGTGCGCGCGCGTTTGCCAGCGACGCGGCTGCGTTGCACACCGCGCAGATCGTCGTGGCCGCAGGTTGGGATGCGCGACTGCCGACGCGCCATCACCGCATGTTCTGTTACCTGCCGTTTGAGCACAGCGAGGCACTGTCTGCGCAGGATGAATCGATTCGCCTCTACACGCGCCTGCGCGATCAGGAAGGTGACGCGGACTCGCTCATCTGGGCGGAGAAACACCGCGAGATCGTGGCGCGCTTCGGGCGTTTTCCACATCGCAACGAAGCCCTCGGGCGCGTTTCCACACCCGAGGAAGTTGCGTTTCTGACCCAGCCAGGGTCGTCGTTTTAGGCCAACGGCGCCTTTCCGCTCAACGGCTCAGCACCGAATACATCAGCGTTCCCGAGAAGGTGAGCAGTACCAGCGCTGCGCCGCGCAACAGTTTGGGAGTGTGAGACGCCCACGTGCGCCGTGCCGTGAGCAGCATGCCCAGATACGACCAGCCGATAGCAATGGGCACCAGCACGACCAGGAACGTGGCGATGGTCCGCCCAAAATCGGCTGCGGACTGGAATGCTGCGAGCGGAAAGAGCGTGCTTGCAAACAGCAGCGCCTTCGGGTTCATCAACGTGGTGACGAACATATCGCGCAAGCTGACAGGATTCGCTGCAACGTGCTGCAGCGCATTGCTTTGTCGCCAGATCTTTGCGGCCAAGTAGAGGATGTAAGCAGAACTCAGCAGCTTGACGACGGCCGGCAGCCACGGCTGACTGACCGACAGGGCGGTCAGGAAAAATCCCCACAGCGAGATTGAAGTGACATAGCCCAGCGCCTCTACGGCAATGAGCGGGCTTGTCCGCCGCACGCCCACCTTGAGGCCGGACGAGAGCAGCAGCGTGTTCGTCGGCCCCGGCATGATCAGCACCAGGGACGCGTACAGCGCCATCGTAAGCAACGAATCTTGCATGGGCCCTACGTGCGCTCGCGACGCTCCGACCACTTGTCGACCGTCTCGCGCGGGGCGCGCGCCAGCATGTCGATCAACGCGGCGGGGTCGTCGCTTACGTGCAGCAGGTCAGCGTGGTGGCGCTTGAGGAAGCCTTCCTGCACAGCATGGTCGATAAAGGCGAGCAGCTTGTCGTAAAAGCCCGCCACGTTCAGCAGGCCGATCGGCTTGTTGTGATAGCCGAGCTGCAGCCACGTGAACGTTTCGAAGAGTTCTTCATACGTGCCAACGCCGCCGGGCATGGCGATGAAGGCATCTGCACGATCGGCCATCATCTGCTTGCGCTGGTGCATGCTGTCGACTATGTGCAGCTCGGTCAGGTCTTTATGGCCGACCTCCTTGCGCACCAGCGATTTCGGGATGATGCCGATGACCGGGGTGTCGCCTTGCAGCACCGCGTCGGCCACCACGCCCATCAAGCCAACGTTGCCGCCGCCGTAGACGAGCGTGAGGTCACGCTTGACCATCTCGTTGCCCAGCGCGATGGCATTGGCTTTGTATTCCGGGCGCTCGCCCGGGCTGGAACCGCAATAGACGCAGATCGATTTCATTGAGCAGGCGTGTTGTTGCTGGGGGTGCCGATGGGCGGATCGTTGCTGCGGCTCACCGCCAGCAAATCGAACGCCCGCCGCGGCTTGCCGCGCAGGTAAGGCGCAAGGATCGACAGGATGTGGTAGCTCGCGCCGTGCAGGTGGTCACGGATCGCGTTCTGGTCGTTGTACTGGCGCGGGTGCTGCACGAACTGGAACGACAGCCAGTAAGTGGCGATCACTACGATGTTGGTGCAGATGACGTCGATTTGCTCGGCCGTGGCTTCCATCTCGCCGTCTTCGATGAACTGGTGGCAGATGTCCATGGCGAAGTGGCGCTTTTGCTCGACGATGCGCTTGAAGTTCAGTTCAAGCATGCGGTTGCGTGCGAGCAGATCGTTGATGTCGCGGTAAAGGAAGCGGTAGTTCCACAGGAACTCCGACATGTACTGCAGGTAGCCCCAGGTCTCGTCGAGTGTGGCCTTGTGGTCATCCGGCAGCTTCAGACGGCGCGCGATCTCCTGCTCGAACTGCACGAAGATCGAGTTGATGATGTCGTCCTTGTTGCGGAAGTGGTAGTACAAATTGCCCGGGCTGATCTCCAGCTCTTCGGCGATCGTCGTGGTGGTGACGTTGGGCTCGCCCAGGTCGTTGAACAGGCGCAGCGACACTTCGAGGATGCGATCGCGCGTGCGGCGCGGGCCGGTGGAATGCTGCTTGGTTTCCATTGACTGCCAAGGCCGGTGGCCCTGTCTCCGTGGCGTATTGGTGCCCGGATTATAAGAGATCGTGCCCGTGCAACGACCCCCACATGCTGTGGGGCAGACATTACCAAACGTTGTCGCTGGTTTTCGCTGGTGTTCCTAATGCAACAGCGACGCCACCCATGGCCAGGCGATCGCCAACCACGTCCCCGCGCACAGCAGCAGGGCCAGCATGACGGCTGCGCTGCCGAAATCCTTGGCGCGCTTGGACAGCCCGTGCTGCTCCAGCGAGATACGGTCGACCGCCGCTTCCACGCTCGAATTGAGCAGCTCGACAATCAGCACCAGCACCAGCGTGCCGAGCATCAGAATGCGCTCGACCACCGTGGCGGGAATGACGAACGCGCACGGCAGCAGGATTGCGCATAGCGTCAGTTCCTGGCGGAACGCGCTTTCCTCGTCGATGGCGAAGCGGATGCCGCTGATGGAGTTCTTGAGCGCAAACCACGCCCGCGTGATGCCGCGATTGCCTTTATGTGGGTTGTCGGCCGGCGAGTACGCCCCGGCAGCAGGCGGTGCGGCCGGATTTTCCAGTCGCTGATCTGGCGGGGTGGTGGGCTTCATGGAACGCAACGCTCAAGCACCCGCGGCAGTGGACGGCGCGGCGGCCTTGGTGTTACCGGCCGGCGTGGCGGGCATCGGGCGCAGGTGCGCGAGGAATTGTTCCGAGGCCGCGCGCCACGAGAACTTCTCGGCGTGCGCACGCGCCGTGGCGCGGTCGATACGCAGCGCTTCCAGGCACGCTTCGCGCAAGTCTTCGCGCAACGCACCGGCCGGCGAATCGCCCAGCACGTCGATCGGACCCGTCACCGGATACGCGGCAACCGGCAGGCCGCTGGCCAGGGCCTCCAGCAGTACCAGGCCGAACGTGTCGGTGCGGCTCGGAAAGACGAACACGTCGGCCGAGGCATACACCTTGGCCAGCTCCGGTTGCTTGAGCACGCCGAGGTAGCTGGCGTTCGGGTACTTTGCCTTCAGCCCGGCCAGGGCGGGGCCTTCACCCACCACCCATTTGGAGCCCGGTAGATCCAGTTCCAGGAAGGCTTCGACGTTTTTCTCCACGGCCACACGGCCGACGTACAGGAAGATCGGATGGGCCGTGTTGAGCACGTTGCTGCGCTGGGCGGTGAAGATGTCCAGATCGACGCCGCGCGTCCACAGCACGCCGTTGGTGATGCCGTAGTCGGCAAGGTCTTTCAGCACTACGGGTGTCGGCGCCATTACCGCCTGGGCAGGGCTGTGGAACCACCGCAGAAAGCGATACGTCCACGCCAGCGGAATGCCGAAGCGCGCCTGCACGTACTCCGGAAAGCGCGTGTGGTACGCGGTCGTATAGGGCAGCTTGTTGCGCAGCGCATAGGCGCGTGCAGCCAGGCCCAGCGGCCCTTCGGTGGCGATGTGCAGCGCCTGCGGGGCGAACTTCTCGATGCGCTCGCGCACGCGCTTGGCCGGCAGGATCGACAGGCGGATTTCCGGATACGTCGGGCACGGCACCGTCTTGAATTCCAGCGGCGTGATCATGTCGACGATGTGTCCCATGGCTTCCAGTTCGCGGCGCGTCTGGGTGAGGGTACGGACGACGCCGTTGACCTGCGGTTCCCAGGCATCGGTGACGATCATGACTTTCACAGGCTCTCCTTGGGGGGTAGGTTGGGCTGCGGTGTGCTGCACGAGGTCGATGCTGGTGTTGGTCATAGGGGCTTCCATTAGGCGGCGGCCGCAGCGGCACGGCGTGCGCGGCGGGAAGTGCGCGGCGCATCGAGCAGATGCGTCCAGTAGACGATCTGCAGTTCGCCTTCCATGGTTTCGACCAGGGCAGAAAGGCTCTCCACCCAGTCGCCGTCGTTGCAGTAAAGCTGACCGTCGATCTCGCGGATCTCGGCTTTGTGGATATGCCCGCAGACCACGCCGTCGCAGCCGCGGCGGCGCGCTTCGTCCGTCATCACGCGCTCGAACGAATTGATGAAGTTGACTGCGTTCTTGACCTGATGCTTCAGGTATTGCGACAAAGACCAGTACGGAAAGCCAAGCCGCACGCGAATGCGGTTGAAGTGCCGGTTCATCGCCAGGATGAAGGTGTAGAGCGAGTCGCCCACGTAGGCCAGCCAGCGCGCGTGCTGCATCACGCCGTCGAACAGGTCGCCGTGCACAACCCACAGGCGCTTGCCGGTGGCGGTTACGTGCACCGCGTCTTCAGCGACTTCGATATCGCCAAAGTTCAGGCCGTGGAACTGACGCGCCATCTCGTCGTGGTTGCCCGGGATGAACACCACGCGAGTGCCTTTGCGCGCGCGGCGCAGTACCTTCTGCACCACGTCGTTGTGTGCTTGGGGCCAGTACCATCCCTTGCGCAGTTGCCAGCCGTCAACGATGTCACCCACCAGATACAGCGTGTCCGATTCGTGGTGCTTGAGAAAGTCGAGCAGGTAATCAGCCTGGCAACCCGGCGTGCCGAGGTGGATGTCCGACAGCCAGATCGTGCGGTAGCGCTGGATCTTTTCGGCGGGCGGGTCAGTATCCGTGTCAGCCGAGCGGTCGGGCGCCAACGTGGAAGCCGGCGTGGCGACGGTTGCTTCGTGCTCGCGCACATCACCGCGGCCCGCCGGCACAGCCGAGCCCAGCGCGCCGGCAGCGGCGAGTCCGGCAGCCATTTGCATCAGAGGCGGTGGAGCGTTCCAGTCGGAACCGGTGAGGGGAGCAGCGCGAAAGCGTTGCGCAATGCGGCGGAGGAAACCAGGGCGCGATGGCAGTTTGGGCAGGACCATGTCGGCAACAGAGGCTGCGTTGGACGGATTTCGCCATCGCCGCATGAAAGCGCCGTGTCAGAAACATGACCGTCACATGACGTGTTTGCCGGAAGGGGGCATGCGTGCGCCCAAGACCTGCGCCAGGCGCGCGTTTCAGGCTGATGGGATCGCGACGATGCCTTCAATGCGTGCGAGTTCCGTCAGCACAGCGTCGCGCACGCGTGCGTCGCATAGCAGCGACACATGACCGATGCCCGCAAACGGAATGTGCCGCGCGCCTTGCAGCCAGGACGCACCGGCCGGGCCGACGATGGAGTCGTGCCACGAAAAAATCGACGTGATGCGTGCTCGCACGTCTGGCGTTTCGGACGCTGCAAGCTGGCGCAGCCAAGGACTTGCCCAAGCCATCTGGCGAACGTTATGACCGCGCCCGGTACGCGCCATTGCCGTGCCCCGATGCGGTGTGCCTAGCGTGATGATGTGAGCAACGGAGCCGGGATCCGATTGGCGCAGCAGCGCTCGCGCGGCGAGCCCGCCCATGCTGTGGCAGAGCAGAACGGGTGCGCGGCCATGCATGCGCGTCAGGCGCGCGACGGCAGCCGCAATGTCGCGGGCGTAGTCGTCGATGTCGCCCAGCAGCGGCATGAGATCGATAGCATCCGTGGGGTGCCCGGCGGCGGCCACGTATTGCTGCATTGGCAACCACACCGCGCGATTGCAGCCGTAGCCGTGGATCATCAGAACAGGCACGCGGTTGCCGTCGCCCGCAGGTAAATCGAACGCGGCGCGCGCTCGGAACGGTTGCAGCACGTTGAACATCCACGCCACGGATACACATTCGCGCAGCCAACACCCGATGAAGCCGGTGACGCCGATGCGGTGTTCGCGCGGGACGGGCACGCGGTCCCACACGGGGTCGTCCGGTATCGCGGTGCCGAGGCTCTTCAGCGACACCAGGAACGCCCATCCGACCGAAAGGAGATAACCCAGCCCCAGCGCCGCACCAGCGAGCAAACTCGCAGCCGGCCAACTCCAGCCGCCCCAGTAATGCGCCGCCCAGCCAACCGCCAGCGTCGCCGCACATTGCAGCGCCACGGCAATGCGGCGCGCAGTGGCCGCGGTCAGGAAAGCGAGGGGAACAGGCGAGGGGGGCAGATCGGCGCGCGTCATGGTGGAGGTCGCCGCTGCGCGTGAAACCGATCAGTCGCGCACCAGGCGCGTGCCGGCCAGGCGATCGTGCAGGAACTGGCGCTGCGGATCGAGCCACGCCAGCGCGCCCCAAGCCAGCAGGCACGCCAGAGCGACACCCGCGCCAGCCCAGCGGGACACCCCGCTCAGGTGGATCACGCCGACTGCCACGGCCACCCACACCCACGCCAGCAGATAGCGCGCAACTGCGCGGCCCAGCGAAATACGGGATCCATCGGCGTTGACCACGCGCATGCGCCACGTCTGCATCGCCAGCGTCTGGCCGCGCTTGCGCCAGAACCAAACGAAGTACAGACCCAGCGCCAAAAAGCCCCATACCTGTAGCCCCACATCGCCGGTGCGCGCCAGGGGCGGCAAGATCAAACGCAGGAGCAGAAAGACAGCCGTGGCGCCAAACATCACGCCAAACAGCAGCAGGCCCTCGTAGAGCATCGCGGCAAGACGGCGGCGCAGCGTGGGCGCGGCAAGCGGATCAGGCGCCGCAACGGGTGAAGATGAGGAAACGGAGGTGGCCATCGAACAGAGTGTGAGCGCCGTCAGCGCAGTCCATCATGTGCCGGCGAGCAGGGTCGCGTGGCACGTGGTTCGGATTATGCCAAAGGGTTTGCCGGCCTCAGCCGCCCAACACCGTGGAGGGTGGCGGATTGCCTGATTCTCCACCGGTGGTCGTGGAAGGTGCAACAGGGTGCACAGGCGTGAGCGGCGCGCTTGCAGGTGCAGGTGCGGTAGCGGCAGGTTCGGGCGCAGGGGCTGCAACCGGCGCGGATGCCGTAGCGGTCGGCTTGCTCGTCGGCGCCGACTTGGTCGTACCCGGTTTGGTGCGCGCACCATGATGGATGGATTTGGCCGCGTCCTTCGCCAAGCGTGCGCCGCCCGGCAGCGCTGTCACTGCTGTCGGATGCTTTTGCGCCTTGGCCGCGGCAGCCAACGCTTTCTTCTGCTCTTCAGTCAGTTGCTGGTAGCTCTGCCAGGCCTCGCTCTTCTTCTGTACTGGCAGCGACTTGGTGGTCTGGAAATTCTCACGCGCGCGGTGGCGTTGCTCCGGTGTGAGCTTGACCCAATCCGCCATGCGCGTTTGCAGGCGCTGCTGCTGAGCCGGTGTGTACTTCGGATATACCCGGGCGATCTGCAGCCACTTTTGGCGGGCCAGTTCCGGCAGGCCGTTCCATTCCGGGGCCAGCGGCGCGAAGATGCGCTGCTGCACGATGGTCAACTCGGCCCAGTTTGGGTGGACGGCGGGCAGCGGATTGGTCGCGGGCGGTGTCGGCAGATCAACCGGCGCGTTGACTGTCACGCCCGATGCCGCCGCAGGCGACGAAGTGGCCGGAACCTGCGCGATCGCAAGGCCTGCCATCAGGCTGGCGGCACCGATCAACGTAACGATGCTGGCACGCAGGCACAGGGTCTTTGCGCCTCGCGGTGTTTGGCCGTGGGTGTGCTGGAAGTCGCTCATCGATCAGCCTTTCACTGATCGTGCTTGAGGTACTGATGGAAGCCTTGATCGGCGTAAGCGGCCAGCGGCAGATCATCGAGCAGCATCGCGGCATCGACCTCCGCGAGCTCGTCCACGCGTTGCTGCTGTTGCCACTGATAGATGCCTGCGAGGCCCGCCACCAGAGCGATGGTCGGCCACAGCAGGCCGAGGCGACGCAGGACTGCGGCGGCGCGTTGCAGCGGGGAGGGCGTTTCGCCTTCCGTCTCAAAAGACACGGAGCCGACGCCCGGCATGGCCAAGGCGGGCGAGCGCACTGTGCTGGGCACTTCCGCTTTCTTGTGCGCGAGCGCTGTCCGGCGTGCCGCTGCGAGGCGGTCGCGTACGTCGGGCGGCAACTGTCCGGCCGACTCATTCAGAGCGGTTCGGACGGCATGCACAAAACGGCGTTCTCGGAGTTCTACCTTATTCATAGTCGGATCCCTCGCGCCCGCAGCGCTTGGGCCAGGGCGTGTGTTGCCCGCGAGCAGTGCGTCTTTACACTGCCCTCGGAACAGCCCATTGCCTGGGCTGTCTCGGCAACATCCATGTCCTCCCAATAACGCATCAGGAAGGCCTCCCGTTGACGTGTGGGCAGCTTCTCGATTTCGCGTTCCAGGATTTCCAGCATCTGCGAGCGCTCGAATTTGTCGGCGCTGCTTTCCGCCGCTGTGGTGCCGGCTTCGCTTTCGATCAGTTCAAGCGGGTCGGTGTCGTCGCCCTCAGCGTCCGTGCGGAAGCTGGAGAACAGGCTCACCCAGGTGTTGCGCACCTTGGAGCGGCGAAACCAGTCGTGAATCGTGTTCTGCAGAATGCGCTGGAACAGCAGCGGCAGCTCGGCGCTTGGCTTGTCGCCGTATTTCTCGGCCAGCTTGATCATGGCGTCCTGCACGATGTCGAGCGCGGAATCGTCGTCTCGGACCGCGAAGACCGCCTGCTTAAAGGCGCGTTTTTCGACGCTTAAAAGAAAGGCCGACAGTTCCTGTTCAGAGGCCATACAACGGCGGGTGCGAATCCTGTGAGGCAGCCGCGCGAAAATTCACATTCACAGGATGTGATGATCACGCCGCGTGGCGTCAACGGCCTTGGCCGTGAAAAATGTTGCGATGCTAGCAAAAATGCGGCTCCGCGGACAGTCCGGCTGCCGGGTGCTCTGCCCGGAGAGGGGAGTCGCGCCGGCGCTGGACCGCCATGCGGCATTGCAGTATTATCCTCGGTTCACAACATCTGTGGTTTGTCTCATCTGGCCGCCCATCAGGCGGACCATCCATGCAGACGCGCACCGCTCAAATCCGCGCCACAAGCCCGGTAGAGAGCATCCAAACAATTTTTTGCCGAAAATTGCAAAGGACTGACATGAATATGCCAAGCGCGGAATTTTCCCACGCCAATAGCGGTTCATCTGCCGACATGATGGGGGCTGACATCCTCGTCAATGCGCTCGCGGCAGAGGGCGTCGAGTTCGTCTGGGGTTACCCCGGCGGCGCGGTGCTCTATATCTACGACGCGTTCTACAAGCAAAACAAGATCGAACACATCCTGGTGCGCCATGAACAGGCGGCAGTCCATGCGGCTGACGGCTATGCGCGCGCCACGGGCAAGGTCGGTGTCGCCCTCGTGACGTCCGGCCCGGGCGTGACCAATGCCGTGACTGGCATCGCCACCGCTTACCTGGATTCGATCCCGATGGTGATCATCACCGGCAACGTGCCGACGCATGCCATCGGCCAGGACGCTTTCCAGGAGTGCGACACCGTCGGCATTACCCGCCCGATCGTCAAGCACAACTTCCTGGTCAAGGACGTGCGCAACCTCGCCTCGACCATCAAGAAGGCGTTCTACATCGCCGCAACGGGCCGTCCGGGTCCGGTGGTGGTGGATATCCCCAAGGATGTCTCGCGCGAACTCTGCAAGTACGAGTATCCGAAGACCATCGAGATGCGCTCGTACAGCCCGGTCAACAAGGGCCATTCGGGTCAGATCCGCAAGGCGGTCAGTCTGCTGCTGCAGGCTGAACGCCCGTACATCTATTCGGGTGGCGGTGTGGTGCTTGCCGAGGCCAGCGAAGAACTGCGCCAACTGGCTGCGCTGACTGGGTACCCCGTGACGAATACGCTCATGGGCCTGGGCGCGTTCCCTGGCACCAGCAAGCAGTTCGTGGGCATGCTAGGCATGCACGGCACGTACGAAGCCAACATGGCGATGCAGAACTGCGACGTTCTGATTGCCATCGGTGCGCGGTTTGATGATCGCGTGATCGGCAGCCCGGCGCACTTCTCGTCGCAGCCGCGCAAGATCATTCACATCGACATCGATCCGTCGTCCATTTCCAAACGTGTGAAGGTCGACATCCCCATCGTCGGCAACGTCAAGGACGTGCTGCAGGAGATGATCGCCCAGATCCAGTCTGGCGAAGCCAAGCCGAACAAGACGGCGTTGGCCAAGTGGTGGGAACAGATCGAGCAGTGGCGCAGCGTCGATTGCCTGAAGTACGACCGCACCTCCGAGATCATCAAGCCGCAGTACGTGGTCGAGAAAATCTGGGAACTGACCAATGGCGACGCCTTCGTCTGCTCCGACGTCGGTCAGCACCAGATGTGGGCCGCGCAGTTCTACAAGTTCAACGAGCCGCGCCGCTGGATCAACTCCGGCGGCCTGGGCACGATGGGCGTGGGCCTGCCGTACGCGATGGGCATCAAGAAGGCGTTCCCGGACAAGGAAGTTGTCACCATCACCGGTGAAGGCTCAATCCAGATGTGCATCCAGGAACTGTCGACCTGCCTGCAGTACGACACGCCGGTGAAGATCTGCTCGCTCAACAACGGCTACCTGGGCATGGTGCGTCAGTGGCAGGAAATCGAGTACGACAATCGTTACTCGCACTCCTACATGCAGGCGCTGCCTGACTTCGTGAAGCTGGCCGAATCGTATGGCCACGTTGGCATGCGCATCGAGAAGACGTCCGACGTCGAGCCCGCGTTGCGCGAAGCCTTCCGACTCAAGGATCGCACCGTGTTCCTCGACTTCCAGACCGACCCGACAGAAAACGTCTGGCCGATGGTCCAGGCAGGCAAGGGCATTTCTGAAATGCTGCTCGGCGCGGAGGACCTCTAATGCGCCACATCATTTCCGTCCTGCTGGAAAACGAACCGGGTGCGTTGTCGCGCGTGGTCGGCCTGTTCTCTGCGCGTGGCTACAACATCGAGACGCTGACGGTCGCCCCGACTGAAGACGCTTCGCTGTCGCGCATGACGATCGTCACGACCGGTTCGGACGACATCATCGAGCAAATCACCAAGCACCTGAACCGCCTGGTGGAAGTCGTCAAGGTCGTCGACCTGACCGAAGGTGCGCACATCGAGCGCGAGCTGATGCTCGTGAAGGTGCGCGCGGTCGGCAAGGAGCGCGAGGAGATGAAGCGTACGGCGGACATCTTCCGCGGCCGCATCATCGACGTGACCGAGAAGACCTACACGATCGAGCTGACCGGCAACGGCAGCAAGCTCGACGCGTTTCTCGATGCCATCGATCGCACTGCCATTCTTGAGACCGTCCGTACGGGCGGCTCGGGCATCGGCCGCGGCGAGCGCATTCTGAAGGTTTGAGCCGGCGCGTGCGTGCTGCCGGACCCCATCGATATTTGAAAATTAGGACATCAACATGAAAGTGTTTTACGACAAGGACGCCGACCTCTCCCTGATCAAGGGCAAGAACGTCACCATCATCGGCTATGGCTCGCAAGGCCACGCCCACGCCCTCAACCTGAACGACTCGGGCGTGAAGGTGACCGTCGGTCTGCGCAAGAATGGCGCGTCGTGGAACAAGGCTGTCAACGCCGGCCTGCAGGTCAAGGAAGTGGCCGAGGCTGTGAAGGAAGCCGACGTCGTCATGATCCTGCTGCCGGACGAGCAGATCGCCGACGTGTACAAGAGCGAAGTGCACGGCAACATCAAGCAAGGCGCCGCACTGGCATTTGCCCACGGCTTCAACGTGCACTACGGTGCCGTGATCCCGCGCGCCGACTTGGACGTCATCATGATTGCCCCGAAGGCTCCGGGCCACACCGTGCGTGGCACGTACACCCAAGGTGGCGGCGTGCCGCACCTGATCGCCGTGCACCAGGACAAGTCGGGCGCCGCACGTGATATCGCCCTGTCGTACGCCACCGCCAACGGCGGCGGCCGTGCCGGCATCATCGAGACGAACTTCCGCGAAGAAACTGAAACCGACCTGTTCGGCGAGCAAGCCGTGCTGTGCGGCGGTACCGTCGAACTGATCAAGGCTGGTTTCGAGACGCTGGTGGAAGCCGGTTACGCTCCGGAAATGGCTTACTTCGAGTGCCTGCACGAGCTGAAGCTGATCGTCGACCTGATCTATGAAGGCGGCATCGCCAACATGAACTACTCGATCTCGAACAACGCCGAATACGGCGAGTACGTCACCGGCCCGCGCGTCGTGACGGAAGAGACCAAGAAGGCCATGAAGCAATGCCTGAAGGACATCCAGACCGGCGAATACGCCAAGAGCTTCCTGCTGGAGTACAAGGCAGGCCAGCCGACGCTGATCTCGCGCCGCCGCCTGACCGAAGAGCACCAGATCGAGCAAGTTGGCGCCAAGCTGCGCGCGATGATGCCGTGGATCGCCAAGAACAAGCTGGTCGACCAGACGAAGAACTGATCGTCCCGCGACTTGTGCGAGAAGAAGCCAGCCTCCGGGCTGGCTTTTTTTTTATGCTGATTCCAGGGCGGCAAACATTGTTTCAAGTGCTGGCGCGGCCCCGTGTCGGCTAGAATGCCGCATTTCCTTCAAGACGCTGTCGAGGTCTGATTTGAACAACACGTATCCGCATCCCATCATCGCCCGCGAGGGTTGGCCGTACCTGGGCGGGATTTTCATCGTCACGCTCATCGTGCAGGCCGCCGCTGGCTTCGGCTGGGCTTGGCCGTTCTGGGTGCTGACGCTGTTTGTGCTGCAGTTTTTTCGCGATCCGGCGCGCGCCGTGCCCACGCAGGCCAATGCGATTCTGTCGCCGGCCGATGGTCGCATCGTCGCCGTCGAGCAGGTGCGTGACCCATATGCCGATCGCGACTCGCTGAAGATCAGCGTGTTCATGAACGTGTTCAACGTGCATTCAAACCGCGCGCCGGTCGACGGCACGGTGCAACAGGTACAGTACTTTCCGGGCAAGTTCGTTAATGCGGACCTGGACAAGGCGTCGCTCGAAAACGAGCGCAACGCCATCGTGCTGCGCCGTGCCGATGGCCAGCTCGTCACTTCTGTGCAGGTGGCGGGATTGATCGCGCGGCGCATCCTTTGCTATACCAAGGCAGGCGAAGCGCTCGCGCGTGGCCAGCGCTATGGCTTCATCCGCTTTGGCTCGCGCGTTGACGTGTACCTGCCGCTGACGGCACGCCCGCGCGTGACCATCGGCGAGAAAGTATCCGCCACGCTTACGGTGCTTGCTGAGCTGGACTGATCCGGAGGCCGCCATGCCCGCGTTCAACCGACGCAAGAAGCGTTTTACCGCCGGCAACGTGACGCACTTGCGTCCGCTGCGGCACAACCAGCCGCGTTCGGATGATGACGATCTTGAGATCGTGCGTCCGCGCCGTCGCGGCATCTATCTGCTGCCCAACGCATTCACGACCGCAGCGCTTTTCGCCGGCTTTTTCGCGATTGTGCAGGCGATGAACCTGAACTTTGAGACGGCTGCGATCGCCATCTTCGCGGCGATGGTGCTCGATGGCATGGATGGTCGCGTCGCCCGAATCACCAATACGCAAAGCGCGTTCGGCGAGCAATACGATTCGCTGTCCGACATGGTGTCGTTCGGCGTCGCGCCGGCATTGGTCATGTACGAATGGATTCTGCGCGACCTGGGCAAGTGGGGCTGGCTCGCGGCGTTCGTGTATTGCGCTGGCGCGGCATTGCGTCTCGCACGCTTCAACACGAACATCGGGTCGGTCGACAAGCGCTTTTTCCAGGGCATGCCGAGCCCGGCAGCCGCAGCGCTCATCGCGGGTTTTGTCTGGCTCGCGATCGACAACAAGCTGCCGGTCAAAGAGCTGTGGATGCCGTGGGTGGCCTTCGGGCTGACGCTGTATGCAGGGCTGTCGATGGTGTCGAACGCGCCGTTCTATAGCGGCAAGGCGCTCGACGTTCGTCACCGCGTGCCGTTTGGCGTGATGGTGCTCGTGCTGGTGTTGTTCGTGGTGATATCGAGCGATCCGCCGGTTGCGCTGTTTGGCCTGTTTGTTGGTTACGCGGTATCGGGCTATCTGCTGTGGGGCTGGCGTGCGCTGCACGGCCAACAGGGCAGCCCGCGCTTGCCGAAACAGGCATCGGGCGACGCGCATGAGTGACCGATGCGCTGCACCAATGTGCGCTTGCGCCGATTTTTGAATTCGTCTATAGTCGTTTGCATGCTTTCGCACCCGATTTCCATTCTGATTACGCTAGTCTCGATTGGTGGCCTACTAGGTCGTCAGGTCGGGACACGCGCATAGGAAATCGCAAGACAAGGCAAGCACAAACCGCCAAGTTTTCGCGAACCAGAATTCACAGCGCCCCGGCCTGCAACCATGCACGCCGGGGCGTTTTGCATTCTGCGCCGCAAAAAACCATTCGAGACATCCACTAAGACCGACGCCAAAAACGTCACCCCCACCAAGGAGCCGCCATGAGCGACAAACTCATCATTTTCGATACCACCTTGCGCGACGGCGAGCAGTCCCCTGGGGCTTCGATGACCAAGGAAGAGAAGATCCGCATCGCCAAGCAGCTTGAGCGGCTCAAGGTGGATGTGATCGAAGCCGGCTTCGCGGCCAGCTCCAACGGTGACTTCGAGGCGATCCGGGCGATTGCGCAGTCGGTCAAGGATTCGCGTATTTGCTCGCTGGCTCGCGCGAATGACCGCGATATTTCCCGCGCCGCCGAGGCGCTCAAGCCGGCCGGCCAGTTCCGTATCCACACGTTCATCGCCACATCGGCGTTGCACATGGAGAAGAAGCTGCGCATGTCGCCGGATCAGGTGTACGAGCAGGCGCGCCTGGCGGTGCGCTTCGCACGCCAGTTCACCGACGACATCGAGTTCTCGCCGGAAGATGGCAGCCGCTCCGACATGGATTTTCTGTGCCGCGTACTGGAAGGCGTGATCGCCGAGGGCGCGACCACTATCAACCTGCCGGATACGGTGGGCTACGCGGTGCCGGAAGGTTATGCCGCGCTGATCCGCTCGGTGCGCGAGCGCATCCCGAATTCCGACAAGGCGGTCTGGTCGGTGCATTGCCATAACGACCTTGGCATGGCGGTCGCGAACTCCCTGGCCGCTGTCAAACTGGGCGGCGCACGCCAGATCGAATGCACGATCAACGGCCTGGGCGAGCGTGCCGGCAACACCAGCCTCGAAGAGGTGGTGATGGCAGTGAAGACGCGTCGCGACTACTTCAATCTCGACGTTGGTATCGATACCACGCAGATCGTGCCGGCGTCCAAGCTGGTCTCGCAGATCACCGGTTTCGTCGTGCAGCCGAACAAGGCGGTCGTGGGCGCCAACGCGTTTGCGCACGCTTCGGGCATCCACCAGGATGGCGTGCTCAAGGCGCGCGACACGTACGAAATCATGCGCGCCGAAGACGTGGGCTGGTCGGCCAACAAGATCGTCCTGGGCAAACTCTCGGGTCGCAATGCGTTCAAGCAGCGCCTGCAGGAGCTGGGCATTGAGCTTGAATCGGAAGCCGAACTGAACGCAGCCTTCACCCGTTTCAAGGAGCTGGCCGATCAGAAGGCCGAGATCTTTGATGAGGACATCGTCGCTATCGTTTCGAACGAAGCACAGCACAGCGAGGGTGAGCACTTCCGTTTCGTGTCGCTGGCCCAGCGTTCGGAAACCGGCGAGCGTCCGCACGCGCGCATCGTCTTCGTTGTGGACGGCAAGGAAGTGACGGGCGAGGCGGAGGGCAATGGCCCGGTTGACGCGACGCTCAACGCGATTGAGAGCAAGGTCGCCAGCGGCGCCGAGCAACTGCTGTATTCGGTCAACGCCATCACGACGGGCACGCAGGCGCAGGGCGAAGTGACGGTACGGCTGTCCAAGTCGGGCCGTATCGTCAACGGTGTGGGTACCGATCCGGACATCGTCGCAGCCTCGGCCAAGGCCTACCTTGCCGCGCTGAACAAGCTGCAAGACAAGAGCAGCGAAAAACTCAACCCGCAGATCTGATCGCGGGTTCTGCCAACACACGCAGGAGTCAGCCCAGACCCCAACACGATTGCCACTGAGCGCGCACCCGGTTATCCACCGGAATGCGAAGCGGGTGCGGCGGCACCGGACACGTCAGGAGCGTGTGCCATGCCAGCCGTCTTTGAGAGCGATGTCTGTGCGATCCACGACATGGCCGACCCGAATGTCCACGCCAGGCGATGCGCCTCGCGTGGATGTTGCCGTTCTGGCGTTTAGCCCTGGCTTACCGGCTGGAATCGTGATCGTGGTCGTACATCGGGTCGGGGCTGACCTGCGTGAGGCGCACGATGCCGTCGCGATCGAAATAGAAGTTCATCAGCGATGGCCACACGCCCTCGTGCCTAAAGCGATACGACCACACCTGCCGATCCATCAGCCGGAAATAGGCGGTCTCTTCGGGCTTGCCGAACGCCTGCAGCACATCAACTCGCGTCGCTGTGCCGACGCGGATCTGCGCAAAATCCATCGTGGTCAAAATCTGCCGGAACGAGACGAGCTTCCCGCTGGCGTCGAAGTCGGCGGCATAAGTAAATTGCCCATAGGGCTGCGTCGGATATAGCCAGCGCGTGCCGCCATCCGCACGCGGATACCGCTCGGGTGGTTTGCCGAAGCGAGCTTCCACAGCCGAAGCGGGTTGGCCGACTAGCGCTTCGCCCGTTGGTACGGGCGCAAGCACGGTACACGCGCACATTGATATCAGCGCTGTGGCGAGGAGCGCCGCGCTGCGCCACGTCGATCGAATGTTCACAATGATTCTCCCGGGGCTTTCAGTGTAGGAGCCCGAGCGAGTGGTGCTGGCTTGTGCCGACATGCAACGGCGCTTTACCATCCGCGCTTCACGGAGATTTGCCATGGTGTTTCGTTGGTTTGTGGCCGCGCTGGCGGCTATAGGATTGTGTGGCGCAGCAACTGCCCAGCCTGAAGCCGCGCCCATCCGGCTGGCCCTGATTGAAGGGTTGTCGGGCCCATTTGCCAATGCGGGCGAGGCAGTGGATCGCAATCTGCGCATGGCCATTGAGAACGTCAATGCGCGCGGCGGTGTGAAGCTGCCCGATGGCCGTCATCCGCTTGTGCTCGTGCGCTTCGATAGCAAGAACACCGTCGACGAATCGTTGCTGCAATTGCAGGCCGCCACGGATGCGGGTATCCGTTTCGTGCTGCAGGGCAACAGTTCGGCGGCCGCGGCCGCGTTGTCGACGTCGATTTCGCGCTACAACGACCGCCATCCGGACGCGCACGTGCTGTTTCTGAACTACGCCGCCGTCGATCCGTCGCTGACCAACGAGGCATGTAGCTTCTGGCATTTCCGCTTCGATGCGTCGGCCGACATGCGCATGCACGCGCTCACGGAAGTGATCCGCGCGGACAAGGCCATCAAAAGGGTCTACCTGATTGGGCAGGACTACACGTTCGGTCGCCAAGTGGCGCAATCGGCGCGCCAGCAGTTGAGTGAAAAACGGCCGGACATAGCGATCGTTGGCGAGGTGCTGCACCCGATCGGCAAGGTGAAGGACTTTGCGCCGTACGTGGCCCGGATTGCCGCGTCGGGTGCGGATACGGTCATCACCGGCAACTGGGGCAACGATCTGACGTTGCTCGTCAAGGCCGCACGGGATGCCGGGCTCAAGGCGCGCTTCTTTACGTTTTATGGCAACTCGCTCGGCGCACCAGGCGCGATGGGCGAAGCCGGTGTCGGTCGCGTGGTGGCCGTGGCAGAGTGGCACCCGAACCTGGGTGGCGCGAAGTCCGATGCGTTCTATAAGGCCTTCCGCGCCCGCTATCCGGCACCGGCCGACGATTACCCACTGCTGCGCGACCAGATGATGGTGAACATGCTGGCCGCCGCCATCGAGCGGGCCGGCTCCACGGAAGCTGCGGCCGTGGCACGTGCGCTGGAAGGCGCATCACTCGACAACGGCTTCCACCGCATCACGCTGCGGGCCGAGGATCACCAGGCCATCCAGCCGCTTATCGTCACGCAGATGGAGCGGGCGGGCTCGCCCGGCGCGTCCTTCGATATCGAGGGTTCCGGCTACGGTTTTCGTACGCTTAAAGTGATTCCAGCTTCGCAAACAGCTTTGCCTACGACCTGCAAAATGGTGCGCCACTGAGCGGGATGACACAGAACTGTCGTCAGGGCGGGGTTCTGGGCTATAATCGCGGTCTTGCTGTCCAGACCGGTTTTGGATCGGGTGGGTGGCAAGATCATTGTTCAACACGGCACCAACGGCGGCTATTCAGGCGCTGCAGTGTCCGCAAGTCAAAGGAATCAAAATGTCCGTCGCTGACATCAAGAAGCAAGACATCGTCAAAGATAACGGCCGCAGCGCTAACGACACGGGTAGCCCGGAAGTGCAGGTTGCACTGCTGACCGCCCGCATCAACGAACTGCAGCCGCACTTCAAGGCGCACATGAAGGATCACCACAGCCGTCGCGGCCTGCTCCGCATGGTGAGCCGTCGTCGCCGTCTGCTGGACTACCTCAAGAGCAAGGACGCTGACCGTTACACCGCGCTGGTTGCAAAGCTGGGTCTGCGTAAGTAATGGTGGGTATCACGCACTGCGCGTGATGAAAAGTGCCTGCGTCAGCGTGCTGATGCAGGCATTTTGTTTTTGGCGGCCGCGTTTGTGGCCGCGCCGGGCAACCGGTGAGTGATGGCAGCCGGCCGATTCAATCGATGAAGCGGCTGCCAAGGACCGGAGGCGGCAGGAAGCAGGGCCTTGTGTCATTCCAGCGCGGCGTTGATGTCAGCGCTGCGCTGGAATGGCATAAAACACACCTCTGCAACCGCACCGTCTTCCGGAACGTGTTTGTCGCGGCGTAAATGGAATCGACTTTGAATCGTCGGTGCCGCGAATACCGAACAGGAGAAAACATGTTCAATAAGATCGTTAAAGAATTCCAGTGGGGCGGCCATAAGGTCCGCATGGAAACGGGTGAGATCGCCCGCCAGGCGAGTGGCGCTGTGCTGCTCGACATGGACGACACCGTTGTGCTCGCTACCGTGGTGGGCGCCAAGAACCCGAAGCCGGGTCAAGACTTCTTCCCGCTGACCGTCGACTACCTCGAGAAGACCTACGCTGCCGGCAAGATCCCGGGTGGCTTCTTCAAGCGTGAAGGCCGTCCGTCGGAAAACGAAACGCTGACCTCGCGCCTGATCGATCGCCCGCTGCGTCCGCTGTTCCCGGAAGGCTTCTACAACGAAGTCCAGGTCGTCATCCACGTGCTGTCGATCAACCCGGAAGTGCCGGCCGACATCCCGGCGCTGGTCGCTGCTTCGGCTGCGCTGGCTGTGTCGGGTCTGCCGTTCAACGGCCCGGTGGGCGCTGCCCGCGTGGGTTACAAAGATGGCCAGTACCTGCTGAACCCGAACCGCGCGCAACTGGCGCACTCGGATCTGGACCTGGTTGTGGCCGGTACCGAGCGTGCCGTACTGATGGTCGAATCCGAAGCGCAGCAACTGTCGGAAGAAGTCATGCTGGGCGCCGTCGTGTACGGCCATGAGCAAATGCAGATCGCCATCAACGCGATCCACGAGCTGGTGCGCGACGGCGGCAAGCCTGAGTGGGATTGGCAAGCGGCTCCGAAGAACGAGACGCTGACCGCCAAGGTTTCCGAACTGGCCCTGGCTGATCTGCAAGCCGCTTACCAACTGCGTCAGAAGTCGGCCCGCAGCCAGAAGCTGAAGGAAGTCTACAAGTCGGTTGCCGCCAAGCTGGCCGAAGCCGGCGTGGAAGCCGACGGCGTGGAAGTCGACAACATCCTGTTCGAGCTGGAAGCGAAGATCGTGCGCGGCCAGATCCTGAACGGCGAACCGCGTATCGACGGCCGCGACACCCGCACGGTGCGCCCGATCGAAATCCGTTCGTCGGTGCTGCCGCGTGCGCACGGCTCGGCCCTGTTTACGCGCGGTGAAACGCAAGCGCTGGTGGTGGCGACCCTGGGCACCAAGAGCGACGAGCAGATCATCGACGCGCTGCAAGGCGAGTACCGTGACCGCTTCATGCTTCACTACAACATGCCGCCGTTCGCTACGGGCGAAACTGGTCGCGTGGGCAGCCCGAAGCGCCGCGAAGTCGGCCACGGCCGTCTGGCCAAGCGCGCGCTGATCCCGGTGCTGCCGAAGGACGATGAGTTCGCTTACACGATCCGTCTGGTGTCGGAAATCACCGAGTCGAACGGTTCTTCGTCGATGGCTTCGGTCTGCGGCGGCTCGCTGTCGCTGATGGACGCTGGCGTGCCCATCAAGGCGCACGTGGCTGGCGTGGCCATGGGCCTGATCCTGGAAGGCAACAAGTTCGCCGTGCTGACCGACATCCTGGGTGACGAAGATCACCTGGGCGACATGGACTTCAAGGTTGCTGGTACCGACGCTGGTATCACCGCGCTGCAGATGGACATCAAGGTGCAGGGCATCACCAAGGAAATCATGCAAGTGGCACTGGCGCAAGCCAAGGAAGGCCGTCTGCACATCCTAGGCAAGATGCAGGCTGCCATGGGCGGCGCGCGGACCGAGCTGTCGGAGCACGCTCCGCGCATGATCACCGTCAAGATCAACCCGGAGAAAATCCGCGACGTGATCGGCAAGGGCGGTTCGACCATCCAGGCGCTGACCAAGGAAACCGGCTGCACGATCGACATCCAGGAAGACGGCACGATCACCATCGCGTCGACGTCGTCGGAAGGCATGGCGGAAGCCAAGCGCCGCATCGAAGGCATCACGGCAGAAGCCGAAGTGGGCAAGATCTACAACGGCACCGTGCTCAAGCTGCTCGACTTTGGCGCAATCGTGAACATCCTGCCGGGCAAGGACGGTCTGCTGCACATCTCGGAAATCGCCAACGAGCGCGTGAACCAGGTTTCCGACTATGTGAAGGAAGGCCAGGCTGTGCGCGTGAAGCTGCTGAGCACCGACGAGAAGGGCCGTATGCGTCTGTCGATCAAGGCTGCCAAGGCTGAAGAAGGCGACGTGCCGGCCGCTGCCCCGCAAGCACCGGGTGCAGGCGACGCTGCCTCGCAACAGCAGCAGCAACAACAGCAGTAAGCGAGCGGTTTTCGCCATGAAAAACGGCTGGACAATGTCCAGCCGTTTTTTTGTTTACACTGCGTCGCGAGTTCCTCCCGTTGCCCTTTCTCGCCCCATCATGAGCCGCCTGTTCGAGCAAAATCGCATCGCCATCGTCTGGGATTTCGACAAGACGCTGATCCCGCGCTACATGCAAGTGCCGCTGTTCGATCACTTCAACATCTCCGAGCAGGCTTTCTGGGACGAAGTGGCCGCAGGCTCGCGCGAAATCGAATCGCGCGGCCAGAAGGTCAACCACGAAACGTTCTACCTCAATGTGCTGCTGCGCCATGTGCGCGACGGCCGCATGGGCGGTCTCGACAACGCCACGCTGCGCGAACTGGGCGCCGAACTTGAATTCTTCCCCGGCGTGACCGATTTCTTCGAGCGCAGCAAAGCGTGGGTGCGCGACAACGCGGCTTACCAGGCGTTCGACATCAAGTTGGAGCACTACATCGTCAGCACCGGCCTGACGGAGATGATCAAGGGCTCGCCCATCGCCCCATACATCGACGGCGTGTGGGGCTGCGAATTCCTGGAGGCGCCCGACAGAAACGCGGACGTCCGGCGGGTCATCTCGGAAGTCATCTACGCCATCGACAACACCACCAAGACGCGCGCGCTGTTCGAGATCAACAAGGGCGTCAACAAGCACCCGGAAGCGGTGAGCGTGAATTCGTCGATTGCCGAGGACGAGCGCCGTGTGCCGTTCGCCAACATGATCTACGTGGCTGATGGGCCGAGCGATATTCCGGCGTTTTCGGTCGCGCGCAAGGGCGGTGGCCGCACCTATGCGGTCTACAACCCCGAGAGCCCTCGCTCGTTCGAGCAGGCCGACAACTTGCGTGCCGATGATCGCGTCGACATGCTCGGCCCGGCCGACTATCGTGCCGGCTCGCCGACGGAGATGTGGCTCAAGTTGCATATCGGCAAGATCGCCGACGGCATTGTTCACGGCAAACAAGAAATCATGCGCGAAACCACGCGCGGCATTCCGCAGCACTTTGTTGAACCGAAGCGTAGCGTCTCGTAACGCGCGCGCAGCGTCGTAACCCTCATCGATCCGATTCCCATGAAAACGATTGAAATCACCCAATACGGTGGCCCTGAAGTTTTGAAGCTTGGCGAGCGCCCGATGCCGGACGCCAAGAGCGGCGAGGTGCTGATCCGTGTGCGCGCAGCGGGCGTGAACCGCCCCGATGTGTTCCAGCGCACGGGAAACTATCCGGTGCCGCCAGGTGCCTCCGATATTCCAGGGCTTGAAGTTGCTGGCGAGATCGTCAGTGGCGATCTGGCGCACGCCGACAATCGCTACGGCCTGAAGGCGGGTGATCGTGTTTGCGCGCTGGTGCAAGGCGGCGGCTATGCGGAGTTCTGCACGGCGCCACTGGGCCAAGTGTTGCCTGTGCCGGCCGGCTTGTCCGATGTCGAAGCCGCTGCATTGCCCGAGAACTATTTCACCGTGTGGTCGAATGTGTTCGACCGCGGCTTGCTGGGGCAGGGCGCGCATGGCGCCGATGAAACGCTGCTCGTGCAGGGTGGCTCCAGCGGCATTGGCACGACCGCGATTCAGATCGCGTCTGCATTGGGTCACCGCGTGTTTGCCACCGCGGGCAGCGCCGACAAGTGCAAGGCCTGTGTCGACCTCGGGGCCACGCGCGCCATCAACTACAAGACCGAAGATTTCGTCGAGATCGTCAAGGCCGAGACTGGACGCGGCGCCGACGTGGTGCTCGACATGGTCGGCGGCAGCTATGTTGGGCGCGAAATTGCCTGCACCGCCGATGACGGCCGCATCGTATTGATCGCGTTGCTCGGCGGCGCGAAAGCCGAGGTGCCACTGGGCGACATTCTGCGCCGTCGCATTACGCTGACCGGCTCGACGTTGCGCCCGCGTCCGGTTGTATTCAAAGCGGCCATCGCGGCCAATCTGTATGAAACGGTCTGGCCGTTGCTGGCCTCGGGGCGCATCAAGCCGGTCATCCACGAGGTCATGCCAGCCGCGCAGGCGGCGCAGGCGCACGCGTTGATGGAATCGAGCGCCCATATCGGCAAGATCATGTTGGTTTGGGATTGATTCCAAGACGCCAAAATTGACCCCGTTTTTGTCGCCACGGTACAATGTCGGGTTTATTTGACAGTCGACCGGGCAAAACGTGAACGCAAGACCGAAGCTGGTGGTGGGCAACTGGAAGCTGCATGGCAGCCTGAGCGCGAACGCCGCGCTGCTTGAACAGATCAAGTCGGCAGGCAAAACCAACGCCACGCTGGCCGTATGTGCGCCATTCCCGTACCTGGCACAGTGCCAGTCCTTGCTCGCCGGTTCGGCGGTGGGTTGGGGCGCACAGGATGTGTCGGCTGAAACGCGAGGCGCCTTCACCGGCGAAGTGGCGGCGTCGATGCTGTCGGAATTTGGCTGCGGCTACGTGATTGTCGGTCACTCCGAGCGTCGCTCGTACCACGGCGAAACCGACGCGCAAGTGGCGACCAAGGCGCTGCGTGCATTGGAACATGGCATCACCCCAATCGTCTGTGTGGGCGAAACGCTTGCGCAGCGCGAAGCTGGTGAGACCGAGCAGGTGGTCGCCCGCCAACTGGATGCGGTGCTGGAAACGCTGTCGGTTGAGCAACTGGGTCGTATCGTCGTGGCGTATGAGCCGGTTTGGGCAATCGGCACGGGCAAGACGGCAACCAGCGAACAGGCGCAGGCTGTGCACGCATTCCTGCGCGCCCGCGTTGCTGCCCGCGACGCAGGTGTGGCGCAGCGCTTGGCGATTCTGTACGGCGGCAGCGTCAAGCCGGACAATGCCGGCGAGTTGTTTGTAATGGCGGATATCGATGGCGGCCTGATCGGCGGCGCATCGCTGAAGGCAGAAGATTTCCTGGCGATTGGTCGCGCATAAACGACGGATCGAGTCGTCATGTCACACATGTGCGACTGCAACATATTATTGAGAGAAACGAAATGGCAATTCTGAAGACTCTACTGCTGGTGGCTCAAATTCTGAGCGCGCTCGGCGTGATCGGCCTGGTGCTTTTGCAGCACGGCAAGGGCGCGGACGTTGGGGCGGCGTTTGGCTCTGGCGCATCGGGTAGCCTGTTTGGCGCTACCGGCTCGGCAAACTTCCTCTCGCGCACGACGGCCGTGCTGGCCACCGTGTTCTTTATTGCCACGCTGGCGCTGACGCTGATCGGCACCAACAAGGGTGGCGTGTCGGCAGGTGTGATGGGTTCGGTCGCGCCTGTTACGTCCACGGCCTCCGCCCCGGCCGCGTCGGCTCCTGCTGCCGCTCCGGGCGCTGCTTCGGCGCCGGCTGTGCCCAAGTAACTTGATGTAATGATCGCGGCGTGCCGTTGAGGTTTTCCGGTGCGTCGCGAGGCATAAGATTTTTGTTTGTGCATTGAACAAAAGCGTTGCTTTGCGGTAGAATGCAAGGCTTGAAACAACGCGGGGAACGGCAAGGGCGTTAAGTCTCAACCGGCTTCCTGATAAGTTTCTTCCCCCAGCCGACGTGGTGAAATTGGTAGACACGCTATCTTGAGGGGGTAGTGGCGAAAGCTGTGCGAGTTCGAGTCTCGCCGTCGGCACCAATCAAATTCGGGGTCTGTTCAACGGGATGTTCCGCGCAGGCCCCTCCGCAAGACGACGCGTAGTCGAGGCGTCGTAAGGCTGCGGACCCGGCGCCTTCGATGGGGCGACAAGGCGCCGCCTGCGGGCAGTGCTGTTGCAACCATTCAAAAAGGCGGGCGTCCCTTGAACCTCGAAGCCTATTTCCCCGTACTGTTGTTCATCGTTGTCGGCGTTGGCCTTGGCCTTGCTCTGATGACCATCGGCCGAGTCCTCGGTCCGAACAATCCCGATCCTGACAAGCTCTCGCCGTACGAGTGCGGCTTCGAAGCATTCGAAGACGCGCGCATGAAGTTCGACGTGCGCTATTACCTCATCGCCATCCTGTTCATTCTGTTCGATCTGGAGACCGCGTTCCTGTTCCCCTGGGGCGTGGCACTGCGTGAGATCGGTTGGCCGGGGTTCTTCGCGATGGGCGTGTTTCTTCTCGAGTTTCTCGTGGGCTTCGTCTACATCTGGAAAAAAGGCGCGCTCGATTGGGAGTGATGTGAAATGGCGATCGAAGGCGTACTCAACGAAGGCTTTGTCACGACTACCGCTGACAAGCTGATCAACTGGACCCGTACAGGGTCACTCTGGCCGATGACGTTCGGCTTGGCCTGCTGTGCTGTCGAAATGATGCACGCTGGCGCATCACGTTATGACCTGGATCGTTTCGGCGTGGTGTTTCGCCCGTCGCCGCGTCAGTCTGACGTGATGATCGTGGCCGGCACGCTGTGCAACAAGATGGCGCCTGCGCTGCGCAAGGTGTACGACCAGATGGCCGAGCCTCGCTGGGTCATCTCGATGGGTTCGTGCGCGAACGGCGGCGGTTATTACCACTACTCGTATTCTGTCGTGCGCGGCTGCGATCGCATCGTGCCGGTCGACGTGTACGTGCCGGGCTGCCCGCCGACGGCAGAAGCACTGATCTACGGCATCATCCAGCTGCAGGCCAAGATCCGTCGCACCAATACCATCGCGCGCAAGGCCTGACATGACCGACAAGCTCGCCACCCTGAAGGCCGCGCTGGAAAAGGCGCTGGGCAATCGCGTTCAAAGCCTGACCGAATCGGTCGGTGAACTCACCCTCGTGGTGAAGGCTGCCGATTACCACGAGGTCATGCGCACCTTGCGCGATGACGCTTCGCTCAAATTTGAGCAACTGATGGATCTGTGCGGCGTCGATTATGCCGACTACGGCGACGGTGCCTGGAACGGTCCGCGTTTTGCCGCTGTGTCGCAACTGCTGTCGATCACGCACAACTGGCGCGTTCGCGTACGCGTGTTCGCGCCGGACGACGACCTGCCGGTGGTGTCGTCTGTGACGACCATCTGGAGTTCCGCTGACTGGTTCGAGCGCGAAGCGTTCGACCTGTACGGTCTGGTATTCGAGGGCCACCCGGATCTGCGCCGCATCCTGACTGACTACGGCTTCATCGGTCACCCGTTCCGCAAAGACTTCCCCGTGTCGGGTTACGTTGAAATGCGCTACGACCCCGTGCAGCGCCGCGTGGTCTACCAGCCGGTAACCATCGAGCCGCGCGAGATTACGCCGCGTGTGATCCGCGAGAATCAATACGGTGGTCTGAAGCACTGAAGGGCGCCCGATCATGGCAGATATCAAGAACTACACCCTGAACTTCGGTCCGCAACACCCGGCCGCGCACGGCGTGCTGCGCCTTGTGCTTGAGCTGGACGGCGAAGTCATTCAACGTGCCGATCCGCACATCGGCTTGCTGCACCGCGCGACTGAAAAGCTCGCCGAGCAGAAGACCTGGATTCAGAGCGTGCCGTACATGGATCGCCTCGACTACGTGTCGATGATGGTCAACGAGCACGCTTACGTGATGGCAATCGAGCGCCTGCTGGGTCTCGAAGTGCCGCTGCGTGCGCAGTACATCCGCGTCATGTTCGACGAGATCACTCGGATCATGAACCACCTGATGTGGATCGGTTCGCACGCGCTGGACGTGGGCGCCATGGCGGTGTTCTTGTACGCCTTCCGCGAACGCGAAGACCTGTTCGATATGTACGAGGCGGTTTCGGGCGCGCGCATGCACGCAGCCTACTACCGTCCGGGCGGCGTCTACCGCGACCTGCCTGACACGATGCCGCAATACAAGGCATCCAAGGTGCGCAACGAGAAGGCCCTCGCCGCCTTGAACGAAACGCGTTCGGGTTCGCTGCTGGACTTCATTGAAGACTTCACCAACCGCTTCCCGAAGTATGTTGATGAGTACGAAACGCTGCTGACCGACAACCGGATTTGGAAGCAACGTCTGGTTGGTATCGGCGTGGTGAGCCCCGAGCGCGCCCTTAACAAAGGTTTCTCCGGTGCGATGTTGCGTGGTTCGGGCATCGAATGGGATGTGCGCAAGAAGCAGCCGTACGAAGTGTACGACCGCGTCGATTTCGACATCCCGGTTGGCGTGAACGGCGATTGCTACGACCGTTATCTGGTGCGCGTGGAAGAAATGCGCCAGAGCAATCGCATCATTCGTCAGTGCATCGAGTGGTTGCGCAAAAACCCCGGTCCGGTGATCACCGATAACCACAAGGTGGCGCCGCCGTCGCGCGTTGACATGAAGACAAACATGGAAGAGCTGATTCACCACTTCAAGCTCTTCACGGAAGGTATGCACGTGCCCGAAGGTGAGGCATACGCCGCCGTTGAGCACCCGAAGGGAGAGTTCGGCATCTATGCAATCTCCGACGGCGCCAACAAGCCGTACCGTCTGAAGATCCGCGCACCGGGCTTTGTTCATCTGGCCGCGCTCGACGAAATGGCGAAGGGTCACATGATCGCCGACGCGGTGACGATCATCGGTACGCAAGACATCGTGTTTGGCGAGATCGATCGCTGAACCAGTAGGAAACAAGGTTTGACGCGCAGGCAAGCGCGGCTGTGAAACGAGGACGCCCGCCGGGGTAAGGCAGTTGGGTAACACGCCCCGCGTCCCGCACCAATCGCAACGAACATGCTATCAGCAGAAGCTCTCAAGGAAATCGACCGGGCGGTCGCGAAATATCCCGCCGACCAGAAGCAATCCGCCGTGATGGCGGCGCTGGCGGTCGCGCAGAGCGAGAAAGGCTGGGTCTCGCCCGAAGTCATGCAGTTCGTGGCCGAGTACCTCGAAATGCCGCCGGTGTGGGTCGAGGAAGTGGCGACGTTCTACAACATGTACGACACCAAGCCGGTGGGCCGCTTCAAGCTGTCGGTGTGCACGAACTTGCCGTGTGCGTTGTCAGGCGGCGAGCGCGCGGCCGATTACCTGAAAAAGAAGCTCGGCATCGGTTTCAACGAAACCACGGCCGACGGCAACTTCACGCTGAAGGAAGGCGAGTGCATGGGCGCGTGCGGTGATGCGCCGGTCATGATCGTCAACAACACCCACATGTGCAGCTTCATGAGCAACGAGAAGCTCGACGCGCTGATCGCTGACCTCCAGTCGAAGGCGCCGACCACCGGAGCAGGCAAGTAAATGACCTCTCTGCACGATCGACATATCCAGCCGTTGATTCTCGCCGGCTTGAACGGCGACAACTGGCATCTTGAAGATTACGTCAAGCGCGGCGGCTATCAACAGCTCAAGCGCATCCTTACCGAGAAGATCACCCCCGAACAGGTCATTGCTGACGTGAAAGCGTCGGGCCTGCGCGGCCGTGGCGGTGCAGGTTTCCCGACCGGCCTGAAGTGGAGCTTCATGCCGCGCCAGTTCCCGGGCCAGAAGTATCTGGTCTGCAACACCGACGAAGGCGAGCCGGGTACGTTCAAGGATCGCGACATCATCCGCTACAACCCGCACGCGTTGATCGAAGGCATGGCCATCGGCGGTTACGCGATGGGTATCACCGTGGGCTACAACTATATCCACGGCGAAATCTGGAACGAATACAAGATCTTTGAGCAGGCGCTTGAAGAAGCGCGTGCTGCGGGCTTCCTGGGCGACAACATCCTGGGCTCTGGTTTCAACTTCCAACTGCATGCGCACCATGGCTATGGCGCGTACATCTGCGGCGAAGAGACCGCGTTGCTTGAGTCGCTGGAAGGCAAGAAGGGCCAGCCGCGCTTCAAGCCGCCGTTCCCGGCGAGCTTTGGCCTGTACGGCAAGCCGACCACCATCAACAACACCGAAACTTTTGCTGCGGTGCCGTTCCTGCTGGCCATCGGTCCGGACAATTATCTGAAGATGGGCAAGCCGAACAACGGCGGCTCGAAGATCTTCTCTGTGTCCGGCGACGTGGAGCGTCCGGGCAACTACGAGATTCCGCTCGGCACGCCGTTCTCCAAGCTGCTGGAGCTGGCCGGCGGCATGCGCGGTGGCAAGAAACTCAAGGCGGTCATTCCGGGTGGTTCGTCGGCGCCGGTGGTGCCGGCCGACCTGATGATGGCCTCCGACATGGACTACGACTCGATCGCCAAGGCTGGCTCGATGCTGGGCTCGGGCGCTGTGATCGTGATGGACGAAACGCGCTGCATGGTGAAATCGCTGCTGCGCCTGTCGTACTTCTATTTCGAAGAGTCGTGCGGCCAGTGCACGCCGTGCCGCGAAGGCACCGGCTGGCTGTATCGCGTGGTCGACCGCATCGAGCACGGCAAGGGCCGCCAGGAAGACCTGGACCTGCTGAACAACGTGGCCGAAAACATCATGGGCCGGACCATCTGCGCGCTCGGCGATGCCGCTGCGATGCCGGTCCGCGGCATGCTCAAGCACTACTGGGATGAGTTCGCGTATCACGTCGAACACAAGCAGTGCATGGTGCCCACCTACATTTAAGCGTGGCAGAACATGGTTGAAATCGAAATCGATGGCAAGAAGGTTGAGGTTGCCGAAGGCAGCCTAGTGATGGAGGCGGCTCGCCAGACGGGCACCTACATTCCTCACTTCTGCTATCACCGCAAACTGTCGGTCGCGGCCAACTGCCGGATGTGCCTGGTCGAAGTCGAGAAGGCGCCCAAGGCGCTGCCCGCCTGCGCCACGCCCGTCACTGCGGGCATGAAGGTCTTCACAAACTCCGAAAAGGCGGTGAAGGCGCAGAAGTCCGTGATGGAATTCCTGCTGATTAACCACCCGCTGGATTGCCCGATCTGTGATCAGGGTGGCGAGTGCCAACTGCAGGATCTGGCCGTGGGTTACGGCAAGTCTGAATCGCGCTACCAGGAAGAGAAGCGTGTGGTGTTCCACAAGAACGTGGGCCCGCTGATCTCCATGGAAGAGATGACGCGGTGCATTCACTGCACGCGTTGTGTCCGCTTTGGTCAGGAAATTGCCGGCGTGATGGAACTGGGCATGCTCAACCGTGGCGAGCATTCCGAGATCACGACGTTCGTTGGTCAAACCGTTGACTCCGAGTTGTCGGGCAACATGATCGACTTGTGCCCGGTCGGCGCGCTGACCAGCAAGCCGTTCCGTTATTCGGCCCGCACGTGGGAGCTGGCACGCCGCAAGTCGGTGTCGCCGCACGACGGCCTGGGCGCGAACGTGATCGTCCAGACCAAGAACCAGCGCGTCATGCGCGTTCTGCCGCTGGACAACGAAGCCATCAACGAATGTTGGCTTTCCGACAAGGATCGCTTCGCCTATGAAGGCGTGAACAGCGACGATCGTCTGACCCAGCCGATGCTCAAGCAAGGCGGTCAGTGGAAAGCCGTCGACTGGACTACGGCGCTGGAATACGTCGCCAACGGCCTGAACGAAATCAAGCGTGACCATGGCGCTGAGCAGATTGGTGCATTGGCCAGCCCGCACAGCACGCTTGAAGAGCTGTTCTTGCTGCAAAAGTTGGTGCGTGGCATTGGCAGCGACAACGTCGATTTCCGTCTGCGTCAATCCGATTTCTCCGTCAAGCCGACGGGCGCTCCGTGGCTGGGCCTGCCGATCGCCGATGTGTCGCTGCTGCAGCGCGCGCTGGTGGTGGGCGCCTTCTTGCGTAAGGATCATCCGCTGCTGGCTGCGCGTCTGCGCCAAGCGGGCAAGAAGGGTGCGCAACTGAACATGATCAGCGCCGGCGGCGAAGATCTGCTGATGGCCGCCACGCAACTGCTGGGTGCACCGTCGCAATGGCTGTCGCTGCTGTCGCAAGTGGCGGTGGCGGTGGCTGCTGCCAACAACGTTGCCCGTCCGGGCGGCACTGATGGCATCGAAGCTGGTGACGTTGCCAAGCGCATCGCCGCAAGCCTCGCTTCGGGCGAGCGTAAGGCTGTGTTCCTCGGCAACGCTGCTGTAGCACATCCGCAATTCTCGCAACTGCACGCGTTGGCTCAGTGGGTTGCGCAGCAGACCGGTGCGACGCTGGGCTTCCTGACGGAAGCGGCCAACACCGTCGGTGGCTATATTGCCGGTGCGCTGCCGCAAGGCAATGGCCTCGATGCCGCCGCCATGCTGGCGCAGCCGCGTCGTGCTTACGTGCTCCTGGGCGCCGAACCTGAATTCGATACCGCGAATCCCGTGCAGGCTCGTGCGGCGCTGGACCAGGCCGACACGGTGATCGTGTTGGCGCCGTTTGCCTCTCGCGCAGCACTCCAGTACGCCGATGTGCTGCTGCCGACCGCGCCCTTTACGGAAACCTCCGGCACCTTCGTCAATTGCGAAGGCCTGCCGCAAAGCTTCAATGGCGTTGTGCGCAGCCTGGGCGATTCGCGTCCGGCGTGGAAAGTCCTGCGCGTGCTGGGCAACCTGTTGAACGTGTCGGGCTTTGAATATGACAGCTCGGAAGTGGTGCGCGACGAAGTGCTGGCCAAACCGGTGACCGCCCGTTTGTCGAACACGACGACTGCACAGACCGCTGCTCCGGCAGCCCCCGCGACAGGCATCGAACGTCTGGCCGATGTGCCGATCTACCACGCCGATCCGATCGTGCGCCGCGCTGGTTCGCTGCAACTGACGGCTGCAGCACGCGCCGCCGTGCGCGCTGGCTTGCCGGCTGATCTCTACGCGCAACTCGGTCTTGCCGATGGTGATGCCGTGCGCGTGACGCAAGGGCAGAGCAGTGTTGTGCTGCCGGCCGTGCTGGACAAGTCGCTGGCTTCCGGTGTGATCCGCGTGCCGGCTGCCACCGAGGCTTCGGCTCAGCTGGGTGCCATGTTCGGCGCGGTGAGCGTTGAGAAGGTTGAATCGTCCGCGTTGGCGGCTACGGTGTAAGGGTCAACATGATCGAGTCGATTACTTCTTTCGGTACCGCCACCTTCGGTGGATGGTGGCCGCTGATCTGGACGCTGGTCCGCGCGGTCTGCATCATTCTGCCGCTGCTGCTGTGCGTCGCTTACCTGATCCTGTGGGAGCGCAAGCTGATCGGCTGGATGCACGTGCGTCTGGGCCCGAACCGCGTGGGTCCGATGGGCCTGCTGCAGCCGATTGCCGACGTGCTCAAGCTGCTGCTCAAGGAAGTCATGGTGCCGAGCGCGGTCAGCCGTGGCATGTACATCATCGCGCCGCTGATGGTGCTGATGCCCGCCGTGGCGATCTGGGCGGTGATTCCGTTCCAGGCCGAAGCCATGGTGTCGAACATCAACGCCGGTCTGCTGTACGTGATGGCGATTAGCTCGGTGGGCGTGTACGGCGTGATCCTGGCCGGCTGGGCTTCGAACTCCAAGTACGCATTCCTGGGTGCGATGCGCGCGTCGGCACAGATGATTTCGTACGAAATCGCCATGGGCTTCGCGCTCGTGACGGTGTTGATGGTTACGGGCAGCCTGAACCTGTCGGACATCGTTAACTCGCAGAACCGCGGTTTCTTTGCGGGTCACGGCATCAACGTCCTCTCGTGGAACTGGCTGCCGCTGCTGCCGATGTTCGGCGTCTACTTCATCTCGGGTGTGGCAGAAACTAACCGCCATCCGTTCGACGTGGTGGAAGGCGAATCCGAAATCGTGGCCGGCCACATGATCGAATACTCGGGCATGGCGTTCGCGCTGTTCTTCCTGGCCGAGTACATCAACATGATCGTGATCTCGGCGCTGACGGCAACGCTGTTCCTGGGCGGCTGGGCTTCGCCGATTGATGCACCGGTCCTTAACTGGATTCCTGGCTTCTTCTGGCTGCTGATCAAGGTTTTCCTGCTGCTGTCGGTCTTTATCTGGCTGCGTGCATCGTTCCCGCGCTATCGCTATGACCAGATCATGCGTCTGGGCTGGAAGATTTTCATTCCGCTCACTGTGGGCTGGCTTGTCGTCGTCGCCATCTGGTTGGTGTCGCCGTGGAACATCTGGAAGTAACGGGACAATAGGAAGGCACCATGTTGCTTGCCATCAAGGAATTTTTTAACAGCCTCCTCTTGAAGGAACTCTTCAAGGGGCTGGCGCTGACCGGGCGCTACCTGTTTGCGCGCAAGATCACTGTTCTCTTTCCGGAAGAGAAGACGCCGCTGTCGCCGCGCTTCCGCGGTTTGCATGCACTGCGTCGCTATCCGAACGGCGAAGAGCGTTGCATCGCTTGCAAGCTGTGCGAAGCCGTGTGCCCGGCTTTGGCCATCACGATCGAGTCAGATCAGCGCGACGACGGGACTCGCCGCACCACGCGCTACGACATCGACCTGACCAAGTGTATTTTCTGCGGCTTCTGTGAAGAGGCTTGCCCGGTGGACGCCATCGTCGAGACGCACATCCTGGAATACCACGGTGAAAAGCGCGGCGACCTGTATTTCACCAAAGACATGCTGCTGGCCGTGGGTGATCGCTTCGAGCCGGAAATTGCGGCCAACAAGGCGGCCGACGCAAAGTACCGCTGATTCAAAACGTCCGCCGTGCGGTTGGCGGGCGGTGCAGTTGACATCCCGGTTGGACAACGGCTCTTTGAGAGCCAACCAGTTGCGGTGGCGTTACGCCATCGCGGCTTTGGACAAGCGCGTGCCGCAAAACGGCCCGTGCCAGGATCATGGAAATCACGACGATCATCTTCTACTGTTTCGCGCTCGTGCTGGTGCTCGCAGCGCTGAAGGTCATCACCGCGAAGAACCCGGTGCACGCGGCGCTGTTCCTCGTGCTCTCGTTCTTTACCGCGGCGGCGATCTGGATGCTGCTCAAGGCGGAGTTCCTCGCCATCACGCTGGTGCTGGTCTACGTTGGGGCAGTGATGGTGCTGTTCCTGTTCGTGGTGATGATGATCGACATCGACATCGAGCACCTGCGACGCGATTTCTGGACTTACGTGCCGATGGCAGCCTTTGTGGGCGTGGTCATCATCCTGGAAATGACCGTCGTGCTGACAAAGACCTTCATGGGGCGCGTACAGCCGGTGCAGGAGTTGCCAAAGGGCTTTACCGGCCCGAACACGCAGGCGCTCGGGAAGCTCATCTATACCGATTACATCTATGCCTTTGAAGTGGCTGGCGCGGTGCTGCTGCTGGCGATTGTCGCGGCCGTGGCCCTGACCGCCCGCCGCCGCAAGGACACCAAGGCCCAGAATGTGTCCGATCAAATCCGCGTGAAGCGCAAGGACCGTGTACGTCTGGTCTCGATGCCGTCTGAAAAGTCGGCTGGCGCAGCTTCGGCTGAATCCAAGAGCTGAGCCCCGGGAGAGAACCCATATGTCTTCGCTATCCCTTGCCCATTACCTCGTGCTCGGCGCGGTGCTGTTTGCCATCAGCATCGTCGGCATTTTCCTGAACCGTAAGAACGTCATCGTGCTGCTGATGGCGATCGAATTGATGCTGCTGGCGGTCAACCTGAACTTCGTCGCGTTCTCCCATTACCTGGGAGATCTGGCGGGGCAGGTGTTCGTGTTTTTCATCCTGACGGTGGCCGCGGCGGAATCCGCGATCGGTCTCGCCATCCTGGTGGTGCTGTTCCGTAATCTGGACACCATCAACGTCGACGATCTGGACAGCCTGAAAGGCTGACCTCCGCATCCACCTATAAGAAGCGTTCCATGGCTACCACGCTCAATCCCAACCTGCTGCTGGCGATTCCGCTCGCGCCGCTGGCCGGCGCGGCGATCGCCGGGCTGTTCGGCACAAAGTTCTTTGGCGAGAAGATCGGCCGCACGGCGTCCCACAGCGTCACCATCCTTGGTGTTGCGATCGCCTTCATTCTGTCGGCGCTGACGCTGTCCGACGTCATCAATGGCGCCGGCTACAACGGCACCGTCTATGAATGGATGACGATTGGCTCGCTGAAGATGGAAGTCGGCTTCCTC
The DNA here is from genome assembly GCF_047304345.1 of Ralstonia sp. Ralssp135. Taxonomy (NCBI): domain Bacteria; kingdom Pseudomonadati; phylum Pseudomonadota; class Betaproteobacteria; order Burkholderiales; family Burkholderiaceae; genus Ralstonia; species Ralstonia sp. Ralssp135. The sequence continues at coordinate 19,933 of NZ_JBGLYZ010000004.1, read as the reverse complement.
ATCGATTCGCTCACGGCGATGATGATGTGCGTGGTGACCTTCGTCTCGCTGATGGTGCACATCTACACCATCGGGTACATGGCGGAAGATGACGGCTACAACCGTTTCTTCGCTTATATCTCGCTGTTCACCTTCTCGATGTTGATGCTCGTGATGAGCAACAACTTCCTGCAGCTGTTCTTCGGCTGGGAAGCGGTGGGTCTCGTGTCGTACCTGCTGATCGGCTTCTGGTTCAAGCGTCCGACAGCTATCTACGCCAACATGAAGGCGTTCCTGGTCAACCGCGTGGGTGACTTTGGCTTCGTGCTCGGCATCGGTTTGCTGCTGGCCTACAGCGGCAGCCTGAGCTACGCCGACGTGTTCGCCGCCCGCGACAACCTGGCCACGATTGGCTTCCCCGGCACTGATTGGCACATGCTGACGGTCGCCTGTATCTGCCTGTTCATTGGTGCGATGGGTAAATCGGCGCAGTTCCCGCTGCACGTATGGCTGCCGGACTCGATGGAAGGTCCGACCCCGATTTCTGCGCTGATTCACGCGGCCACCATGGTGACCGCCGGTATCTTCATGGTCGCGCGCATGTCGCCGCTGTTCGAGCTCTCGGACACCGCACTGTCGTTCGTGCTGATCATCGGCGCCATCACTGCACTGTTCATGGGCTTCCTGGGCATCATCCAGACCGACATCAAGCGTGTGGTGGCGTACTCCACGCTGTCTCAGCTGGGCTACATGACCGTCGCGCTGGGCGCATCGGCTTATCAAGTGGCCGTGTTTCACCTGATGACGCACGCGTTTTTCAAGGCGCTGCTGTTCCTCGGCGCGGGCTCCGTCATCATCGGCATGCACCACGATCAGGACATGCGCAACATGGGCGGCCTGCGCAAGTACATGCCGATCACGTGGCTGACGTCGCTGGTGGGGTCGCTGGCGTTGATCGGCACGCCGTTCTTTGCAGGTTTCTATTCGAAGGACTCGATCATCGAAGCGGTGCGTGAATCGCACCTGCCGGGCGCCGGTTTCGCTTACTGGGCGGTGCTGGCCGGCGTGTTCGTGACCGCGTTTTACTCGTTCCGCATGTACTTCTTGGTGTTCCACGGTGAAGAGCGGTTCGGCCAAGCCCACGCTCATCACGACGACCACCATGAAGAGGAAGAGGGCGGCCACGATCACCACCATGGTCTGGCCCCGGGCCAAAAGCCGCACGAGTCGCCGTGGGTGGTAACCGTGCCGCTGGTGTTGCTGGCGATTCCGTCGGTCATCATCGGTGCGATGGCAATCCAGCCGATGCTGTTCGGCGAGTTCTTCAAGCACGGTGTGGTGTTCTCGAAAGTCATCTTCAATGCTGATAACCACGAAGCAATGAAGGTGTTGGCCGAAGACTTCCACGGCTGGGTCGAGATGGCGCTGCACGGCTTCACGTCGGCACCGTTCATCCTCCTGCTGGCGGGCGTCGTGTTGTCGTGGTTCTTCTACCTGAAGCGCCCGGATATTCCGGCAGCGATCGCCAAGCGTTTCTCTGGCGTCTACAAGCTGCTGGACAACAAGTACTACATGGACAAGATCAACGAGATCGTCTTCGCCAACGGTGCGGTCAAGTTTGGCCGTGGCCTGTGGAAGGGCGGCGATCAGGGAGTGATCGACGGTGTTGTCGTCAACGGCAGCGCGCGTCTGGTGGGCTGGTTCGCGACTGTCGTGCGCCTGCTCCAGTCCGGCTTCATCTATGACTATGCGTTCGCGATGATCATCGGCACGGTTGGGCTGCTGACGTATTTCGTGTTCCTGGCAGGCAAATAAGGGATTACAAAAATGGTTCTGTCTTTTGCGATCTGGCTGCCGATCTTCTTCGGCGTGCTGGTGCTGGCCTCGGGCTCAGACCGCAATCCCGGTTATGTCCGCTGGATGTCGCTGATCGGCTCGCTGATCAGCTTCGTGATGACGCTGCCGCTGATTACGCGTTTCGACAAGACGACGGCTGCGATGCAGTTCGTCGAGAAATCGTCGTGGATCGAGCGCTTTCATATCAGCTACTACCTGGGTGTCGACGGCATCTCGATGTGGTTCGTGGTGCTGACTGCATTCATCACCGTCATCGTGGTGATTGCTGCATGGGAAGTGATCACCGAGCGCGTGGCGCAGTACATGGCCGCGTTCCTGATCCTGTCGGGTCTGATGATCGGTGTGTTTGCGTCGCTCGACGGTCTGCTGTTCTACGTGTTCTTCGAAGCCACGCTGATCCCGATGTACATCATCATCGGCGTGTGGGGCGGCCCGAACCGCGTCTATGCGGCATTCAAGTTCTTCCTGTACACGCTGCTGGGCTCGTTGCTGACGCTGGTTGCGCTGCTGTATCTGTACTTCCACAGCGGCACGTTTGAAATTCTGCAGTGGCATCAGGTCAAGCTGTCGATGAACGAGCAGATCCTGATCTTCCTCGCGTTCTTCATGGCCTTTGCCGTGAAGGTGCCGATGTGGCCGGTGCACACCTGGCTGCCAGACGCCCACGTGGAAGCGCCGACCGGCGGTTCCGTGGTCCTGGCTGCCATCATGCTGAAGCTGGGTGCCTACGGTTTCCTGCGGTTCTCGCTGCCGATCGCTCCGGATGCAAGCCATAGCCTGTCGGCGTTCATCATTGCGATCTCGCTGGTCGCCGTGATCTACATCGGCCTGGTGGCGCTGGTGCAGGCCGACATGAAGAAGCTCGTCGCGTATTCGTCGATCGCACACATGGGCTTCGTCACGCTGGGCTTCTTCATCTTCAACGAGATTGGCGTCGAGGGCGGTATCGTCCAGATGATTTCGCACGGCTTTATCTCCGGTGCGATGTTCCTGTGCATTGGTGTGCTGTATGACCGCGTGCACTCGCGCCAGATCGCCGATTACGGCGGTGTGGTGAACACGATGCCGAAGTTCGCGGCGCTGTCGGTGTTCTTTGCGATGGCCAACTGCGGTCTGCCGGCAACCTCGGGTTTCGTCGGCGAGTTCATGGTGATCCTGGGTTCGGTCAAGTTCAATTTCTGGATTGGTTTGCTGGCCGCCACGGCACTGATCTTTGGTGCTGCGTATTCGCTGTGGATGGTCAAGCGCGTGATCTTCGGTGATGTGACCCACAAACACGTGGCCGAGTTGAAGGACCTGAATTGCCGCGAGTTCTTCATGCTGGGCGTGCTGGCAATCGCCACCCTGTACATGGGCCTGTATCCGAAGCCCTTCACCGATGTCATGCATGCGTCCGTGGTCAACCTGCTGACCCACGTGGCTCAGTCGAAGCTGTAAGCAGCGAGAAGAAACTATGCAATCGTCCTCCTCTATTGCGGCTGTTGCCCCAATCGTTTTTCTCGCGCTGGGCATTGGTGCAGTCAACTGGATTGACTTGGCGCGCGGCCAGAAACGAAGCAGCGTGGCGTATCCGGTTTCGTTGGTGATCACGCTGGTGCTGGCCGTGTGGTTCGGGCTGAACGCCGCGAACGGTGAGACGCACTACGTCTTCGGCAACATGGCCGTCATCGACCCGATGGCCAACGTGCTAGCGTCGTTCTGTGCGCTTACGCTGTTTGCCACCCTCGTCTACACGCGCCGCTATCTGGCCGACCGCGACATGTACGCAGGTGAGTTCTACATGTTCGCGCTGTTCACGCTGGGCGGTCAGGTGGTGATGATCACCGGCAACAACTTCCTCGTGCTCTATCTGGGCCTGGAATTGCTGTCGCTGGCGTCGTACACACTGGTGGCGCTGCGCCGCCGTTCGAACGTGTCGTCCGAATCGGCCATGAAGTATTTCATTCTCGGCGCCCTGGCTTCGGGCCTGCTGCTTTACGGGATGTCGATGCTGTACGGCGCGACTGGCTCGCTGGAGCTGGGTAAGGTGTTTGACGCGATCAAGAACGGCGAGATCAACAAGACGATCCTCGTATTCGGCGTGGTGTTCATCGTTGCTGGTCTGGGCTTCAAGCTGGGTGTGGCACCGTTCCACATGTGGGTGCCAGACGTGTACCAAGGCTCGCCGACGGCCGTGACGCTGCTGATTGCCGGCGCACCGAAGGTGGCAGCGTTCGCGATGACGTTTCGCATTCTGGTGGAAGGCCTGCTGCCGCTGGCGTTCGATTGGCAGAACATGCTGATCGTGCTGGCCGTCGTGTCGCTGGCTATCGGGAATATTACGGGCGTTGTTCAGACCAACTTCAAGCGTCTGCTGGGCTATTCCACCGTCTCGCACATGGGCTTTCTGCTGCTGGGCTTGGTGTCGGGCGTCAGCTCCGGCAAGCCGGATTTGACGGCCCAGGCCTACAGCGCGTCGATGTTCTATGCGATCACCTACGTGCTGACCGCATTGGGTGGCTTCGGCATGGTCCTGCTGCTTGCACGCAAGGGCTACGAAGCGGAAGAGCTTGCCGACCTCAAGGGCTTGTCGAAAAAGAGCCCGTGGTTTGCGCTGCTGATGCTGTTCATCATGATGTCGCTGGCGGGCCTGCCGCCGACGGTTGGCTTCTATGCCAAGCTGTCGGTCTTGGGCGCGGTGGTTGATGCAGGTATGCCGTGGTTGGCCGTGGTGGCGGTGCTGTTCTCGCTGGTGGGGGCGTTCTACTACCTGCGTGTCATCAAGGTCATGTATTTCGATGCGCCGGCGGACGAAGGCCCCGTGGAGGCCACCTTCGGCCTGCGTTCACTGCTGTCGGTCAACGGCTTGCTGGTGCTGTTGCTGGGTATCTTCCCGGCCGGCCTGATGGCTGTGTGCTATCAGGCAATCCGCCTGACGTTGGCTTCGTAAAACGCCGAGCGCTATGAATACGTCGACGGGCGGACTGTTTGTCATCGCGTTGGCACTCATCTGTGCCAACCTGCCGTTCGTCAATCAACGCGTGCTGGCGCTGGTGCCGGCACGCTGGCCTCGCAAGCCGTTCTGGCTGCGCGGCACCGAGCTGATTGCCATGTACGTTGTGGTTGGGCTGATCGGCTTTGGTATCGAGTCGAGCCAAGGCAATGCATTTCCGCAAGGCTGGCAGTTTTACGCGATCACCGCTTGCCTGATGCTGGTGTTCGCGTTTCCCGGCTTTACGTGGCAATACCTGGTTCGCCATCCCCGCGATTCCCGTTGATTCCCGCCGGGCAGGTTTCTCGCTGTCTCGGCATGAGAGAGCGCCATGTCCGATCACACCCCGCTGAACGCCACCCCTGATGCGACGCAGGACCCGGATGCCGGTCTGCGCGAGACGCAGGTCGCATCTGCGTTGATGCACCAGGGCAAATTTCTCACGCTCAAGCACGACATTGTTCGCCTGCCGGACGGCCGCAATGCCAGCCGCGAATACCTGATTCACCCCGGCGCGGTGATGATGATTCCGTTGTTCGACGACGGCACCGTGCTGATGGAGCGTCAGTTCCGCTACCCGGTCGGCAAGGTGATGATTGAATTTCCGGCCGGCAAGCTCGATCCGCAGGAAGGCGCGCTCACATGCGGTAAGCGCGAACTGCGTGAGGAAACCGGCTATACGGCTGAGCGCTGGGACTACCTCACGCGCATTCACCCGGTCATTTCGTATTCCACCGAGTTCATCGACATCTATCTCGCGCGCGATCTCAAGCAGGGTGCGGCCATGCTGGATGAAGGCGAATTTCTCGAAACTTTTGTCACGCCGGCCGGCCAACTGATCGATTGGGTGCGCGAAGGTAAGATTTCCGACGTGAAGACCATCATCGGCACGTTCTGGCTTGAGAAGATTCTGTCAGGCGCGTGGACGCCGGGTGCCGTCTGAGGCGCTTATAGCCGTCGCGTGATCACACCGTTTTCCTGTCGTTGCTACCATAGCGAACGGTCGTGCGAAAAAATTAGCACGACCGTTCACAAATTTTCGAATCGGGGATACACTCATCCCCATGCGCTGGACCGATCATGAAAGTGCTGGACCTCCGCTGTGCCAATGACCACCGCTTCGAAGGCTGGTTCGGCTCCGATGCCGACCTGCAATCGCAGCAAGAGCGCGGGCTATTGACGTGCCCAGTTTGCGGTCACAACGAGGTCGAGCGTTTGCCGAGTGCGCCCCGCCTGAATCTATCGTCGTCTCGTGCGGAGACCGCCCAGAAAAGCGGCACCGCCAAGGCAGCTGAAGGCGAGGGCGGCGCGCCCGCAGCCCTGCAACAGCTCTATCTGAAAGCCGTGCGCCATGTCCTTGCTAATACCGAGGACGTCGGCGAGCGGTTTGCAGAAGAGGCGCGCCGTATGCATTACAACGAGGCGCCGGAGCGGGGCATTCGCGGGACGACGTCTCGGGAGGAAGCGCAGGAACTGGCGGAGGAAGGCATCGACGTGATGCCGCTGTTGGTGCCCGACGCGCTCAAGCAGCCCGTGCACTAGCAGCCCCCATTCAGGTCCGCGCCGGTCCGACAGAACGTTCTCCACCGATTTGCCACGGTGGGGAGCCAACCACAGGAGACAGGCATGGATCTGAACTACTCGGCGGCCGATGATGCGTTCCGCCAGGAAGTCCGCGGCTGGCTGGAAGCCAATCTGCCCAAGGACATCCAAGACAAGGTGTTGAACCACCGCCGCCTGAACCGCGACGATTTCGTACGCTGGCACAAGGCGCTCGCGGCCAAGGGCTGGTCGGTACCGCACTGGCCGGTCGAGTGGGGCGGCACCGGCTGGTCTCCCATCCAAAAGCACATCTGGGACGAAGAGTGCGCGCAGGTCGGCGCGCCCGGCGTGCTGCCGTTCGGCGTCAGCATGGTCGCCCCTGTGATCATGAAATACGGCAATGAAGCGCAAAAGCGCTACTTCCTGCCGCGCATCGTTGATTGCACCGATTGGTGGTGCCAGGGCTATTCGGAGCCCGGTTCCGGTTCCGATCTGGCCTCGGTGAAGACCCGCGCCGTACGCGAAGGCGATCACTACATCGTCAACGGTCAGAAGACCTGGACCACGCTTGGCCAACACGCCGACATGATCTTCTGCCTGGTCCGCACGGACCCGGATGCGAAGAAGCAAGAGGGCATCTCGTTCCTGCTGATCGACATGAAGACGCCGGGCATCACCGTGCGCCCCATCATCATGTTGGACGAAGAGCACGAAGTGAACGAGGTGTTCTTCGACAACGTCAAGGTGCCGGTCGAAAACCTGATCGGTGATGAAAACCGCGGTTGGACGTACGCCAAGTATCTGCTCGGCCACGAGCGCACGGGCATCGCGCGTGTGGGCAATTCCAAGCGCGAACTGGCGTTTCTCAAGCGCGTTGCCAAGCAACACCAGAAGAACGGCAAGCCGCTGCTGCAGGACCCGGTATTCGGTGCCAAGGTGGCGTCGCTGGAAATTGAACTGCTGGCGTTGGAGATGACGGTGCTGCGCGTGGTGTCGAGCGAGAACGCCGGCAAAGGCCCCGGCCCCGAGGCGTCTCTGCTCAAGATCAAGGGCACGCAGATCCAACAGATGCTGACCGAGCTGATGGTCGAAGCCGTGGGGCCGTATGCCCAGCCGTTCGACCCGAGCTACCTGGAAGGCGGCACCTCGCAGGCCGTGACGGGCGACAACGATGCCGCGCCGCTTGCGCCGTACTACTTCAACTATCGCAAGACCTCGATCTACGGCGGGTCGAACGAGATCCAGCGCAACATCATCTCGCAGATGATCCTTGGCGTCTGAGCAGAACGGCGACAGAACACATAGCGGAGACAAACATGGATTTCTCGTTCACCGACGAACAGAAGCAATTGGCCGATGCAGTGCGCCGCTTCATCGACAAGGACTACGGCTTTGAGGCGCGCAACAAGGTGGTGTACTCGCCGGAAGGCGTGTCACAGGCCCATTGGGATGCGCTGGCCGAACTGGGCTTGACCGCGTTGCCAGTGCCGGAAGCACAAGGCGGTTTTGACGGCCGCGCAATGGACTTGCTGGTGGTGATGCAGGAACTCGGCCGCGGCCTGGTAGTGGAGCCGTACCAGGCGACCGTGCTGGGCGCGCAGGCGCTCAAGCTCGCGGGCGGGCAGGACGCCTTGCTTGAAGAAGTCGCCGGCGGCGCTGTGAAGCTGGCCATTGCCTTTGGCGAACCCCAATCGCGTTACGAACTCTTCAATGTCACGACGCGTGCTGGGCAGCAGGGCAGTGGCTGGGCGCTCACCGGCGAGAAGGCGGTTGTGGTGCATGGCGCGCAGGCAAACAAGCTGATCGTCTCGGCGCGCACGGGCGGCGAAGCGCGCGATACGTCGGGCCTGTCGCTCTTCGTGGTCGACCGCACTGCCGCCGGCGTCACGGTCAAGGACTACCGCACGATCGACAACCTGCACGCTGCGGATATCCGCTTCGACAACGCACCAGCAACGCTGCTTGGCGCCGCGGGCGAAGCGTGGGAAACGATCGACGCCGTGGCGGATCTTGGTTGCGTGCTGTTGTGCGCTGAAGCGATCGGCCTGATCGACGCGCTGAACGCGGCAACGCTTGAGTACACCAAGACCCGTCAGCAGTTTGGCGTGCCTATCGCGCGCTTCCAGGCATTGCAGCACCGCATGGTCGACATGTTCATCCATGGCGAGCAAGCGCGCTCGATTACCTATCTGGCCGCTGCGCACTTTGAAGATGGCGACGTCGAGGCACGCCGCCGCTACGTGTCGGCTGCCAAGGCGCGCGTCGGCCAGGCTGCGCGTGACGTTGGCCAGGAAGCCGTGCAACTGCACGGCGGCATGGGCGTGACGAACGAACTGCCGGCCGCGCACATGTTCAAGCGGCTGACGATGATCAACACGACGCTGGGCGACGTGGACCATCACCTGGCACGCTTCGCATCGCTGCCTGGCTTCCAGCAAGCGGCGTAACGGCAAACCTGAACGCCCCGCATTCGTGCGGGGCGTTGTCATTTGGAGGAGACGATATGGCGGAGAACGAAAGGGCAGAAGCAACGCGATCGTACGAGTTCTACTTCGATGATTTCGAAGTCGGCCGTACGCTGCAGATGGGTACCTACACCGTCACCGAAGAGGAGATCCTGACCTTCGCGCGGCAGTACGATCCGCAGCCGTTCCACATCGATGCGGAGGCCGCCAAGCACAGCATCTACGGCGGCATCATCTCGAGCGGCTGGATGACCTGCTCGATCATGATGCGGCTGATGGTGACCGGCTTCCTCGGCAAGGCGGCCAGCATGGGTTCGCCCGGCGTGGATGAAATCCGCTGGATGAAGCCGGTGTACCCGGGTGACACGCTGTCAGTGTCGAGCACATGCATGGAAGTCCGTCCGTCGCAGTCGAAGCCAGATCGGGGCGTGGCCGTCAACCGCTGGGAGGCACGCAATCAGCGCGGCGAACTCGTCTGCACGGTAACAGGCATGGGTCTGTTTGGCCGGCGCCCGAAGGCTTGATTCCACGTCACCGCATCACAACAAGGAGACAACCCAGATGCGCATCATCGAATCGCTCGACGAGTTGAAAGGCTTGATCGGCCAGGAAGTTGCCGTGAGCGACTGGACAGAGATCACGCAGCAGCAGGTGAATCTCTTTGCTGAGGCCACGGGCGATCACCAGTGGATTCACGTGGACGTTGAGCGTGCGAAGCGCGAGTCGCCGTTCGGGGCGCCGGTGGCGCACGGCTTCCTGACGCTGTCGCTGCTGCCGATGCTGATGGCGAACGCGATCGAGATGGCCGACGTGAAGATGGGCGTGAATTACGGCCTGAACAAGGTCCGTTTCACCGCGCCTGTGCCGGTGGGCAGCCGTGTGCGCGCCCGCGTGAAGCTGGTGGAAATGGAAGCGCTGCCGCCGCTGCCCAATGCGCCCACGCTGACGGGCGCGCAAATGACCTGGGCTGTGACCATCGAACGCGAAGGGCAGGAGCGCCCGGTTTGCGTGGCCGAATCGATTTCGCGCCGCTATTCCTGAGTCTCGCTTTTCGTACGTTCACAAGGCCGGCGCAATGCCGGCCTTTCTTTTTGCCTTGTCTTTCTCTTGCACTCAGCTTGTTTTGTGCTTGTCTGCGCGCGCCCCAAGCGGGCGCATCCTGCAGAACAAATGCGCGTTCTTGGCGCGGCTTTGGCACTGTTTTGGCGCGGATTTCCCTTCGAATGAGCCAAATGCGATGGCACGGTAGTTGCAATTTTGGGCCCCGGGGAGTCGTTCTCGCCACCAATAAACCCAAGGAGCCGCAATGAAACGTCGTGAGCTGTTGAAGCTGTCTGCCGTCGCCGCCGCAACGCTGTTGTCTGTGTCGAACTTCGCGTTTGCTCAGGCAAAGGACCCAATCAAGGTCGGTATCCTGCATTCGCTGTCGGGCACCATGGCCATCTCCGAAACGTCGCTGAAAGACGTGGCGCTGATGACGATCGACGAGATCAACAAGAGTGGTGGCGTTCTGGGCCGCAAGCTGGAACCGGTGGTGGTGGACCCGGCTTCGAACTGGCCGCTGTTTGCCGAGAAGGCGCGCGGGCTGCTGACGCAGGACAAGGTGGCCGTCACGTTTGGCTGCTGGACGTCGGTGTCGCGCAAGTCGGTGCTGCCGGTCTATGAAGAGCTGAACGGCCTGCTGTTCTACCCGGTGCAGTACGAAGGCGAAGAGATGTCGAAGAACGTCTTTTACACCGGCGCGGCACCTAACCAGCAAGCCATTCCGGCGGTGGAATACCTGATGAGCAAGGAAGGCGGCGGCGCCAAGCGCTTCTTCCTGCTCGGTACCGATTACGTCTACCCGCGCACGACCAACAAGATCCTGCGCGCGTTCCTGCACAGCAAGGGCGTGAAGGACAGCGACATCGAAGAGGTCTACACGCCGTTCGGCCACTCCGACTACCAAACCATCGTCGCCAACATCAAGAAGTTCTCGCAGGGCGGCAAAACCGCCGTCATTTCCACCATCAACGGCGATTCGAACGTGCCGTTCTACAAGGAACTCGGCAACGCTGGCCTGAAGGCCAAGGACGTGCCGGTGGTGGCCTTCTCGGTGGGTGAAGAAGAGCTGCGCGGCATCGACACCAAGCCGCTGGCTGGCCAGTTGGCAGCGTGGAACTACTTCATGTCGGTCAAGAACCCCGTCAATGACGACTTCAAGAAGAAGTGGGCTGCGTGGGTGAAGTCCAACAATCTGCCGGGTGGTGACAAGCGCGTTACCAACGACCCGATGGAAGCCACCTACGTCGGCATCATGATGTGGAAGCAGGCTGTGGAAAAGGCCGGTTCCACCGACGTGGACAAGGTCCGCAAGGCGATGTACGGCCAGCAGTTCAAGGCGCCGTCTGGCTTCACGCTGGTGATGAACAACAACCACCACCTCAGCAAGCCCGTGATGATCGGCGAAGTGCGCGGCGATGGTCAGTTCAACGTCGTGTGGAAGACGCCGACGGTGATCCGAGCGAAGCCGTGGAGCCCGTACATCCCCGGCAACGAGGGCAAGCCTGACATGGTTGCAAGCAAGTGATGTGGTCAGGCGGGCCGGCCATGTGTCTAACGTAGCCGGTCCTTTGAACGACGCTGTACGACGTGGCGGACCGGTTTCGACATCGACCGCCACGTACCGGATTGCCATGATGCGCCTGTCCCGATTCTTTGCCGCGCTGCTGTGCGCGGTCTGTCTGGCTGCGATGCCCGCGGTATCTGCGTGGGCTGCCGGACAACCTTTGACCCAGGCGGATCTCAAGCCGCTGGCCGAAGACGATTTCGACGCCAAGGTAAAGACGCTCAACGCGCTGACCGCTGCGCCTGCCGAACAGGCCGGCCCGATTCTGCAAGCGTTGCAGAACGACGCGCTGTTCTTTGCGCCTGCCGCCGGCATGGTGCGCCAGGACGGCGAGCGCTACCTCGATGCGATTTCGGGCCAGCCCGTGACCGTCAAGGCCGACGATCTGCAGTCCCTGACTTTGAATAACGCCCTGCGTGCCCAGGTGGACAGCGCGGCGAGCGGCTTTGTGCTGCAATCGCCCGATCGCGCCGTGCGCGCGCAGGCCGTCGATACGCTGCTCGCGCATCCCGAAACGGCATCACGCCCCATTGTCGACGCCGCACGCAAGCATGAGACCGATCCGGAGTTGCGCAGCAAGCTGCATCTGCTGTGGGCCAATCTCGCACTCGACGACGGCACACATGCCGAGAAGCTCGAAGCGCTGAAGTTGCTCGCGGGCGACACCAACCCGCAGACCCGGCAGCGCATTGCACCGCTGCTCGCGAAAGACAGTGGGGCGGATGGCGAGCTGCGTGCTGCCGCACAGCAAGCGCTCGATAGTCTGGCTGCACAGGAACGCAAATCTGAACTGATCGGCAACCTGTTCGCCGGCCTGAGCCTGGGCTCCGTGCTTTTGCTGGCGGCGCTCGGGCTGGCCATCACCTATGGCCTGATCGGCGTCATCAACATGGCGCATGGCGAGTTCCTGATGATCGGTGCGTATGCCACGTATGTGGTGCAAACGATCTTTCGCAACTACTTTCCGAATGCCTTCGACTGGTATCTCCCGGCAGCGCTGCCTGCCGCGTTCCTGGCCGCCGCCATCGTCGGCTTTGCGCTGGAGCGCTTGGTGCTGCGCCATCTGTATGGCCGCCCGCTCGAAACGCTGCTCGCCACGTTCGGGATCAGCCTGCTGCTGATGCAGGCGGTGCGCTCCATCTTCGGTGCGCAGAACGTGGAGGTGGCCAACCCGAGCTGGATGAGCGGCGGCGTTGCCCTGACGCAGGGCCTTGTGCTGCCGTACAACCGGCTTGTCATTCTGTTGTTTGCGCTGGCCGTGGTGGCGATTGCGTGGGCGGTGCTCAACCGCACGCGCCTGGGCCTGTTCGTACGTGCCACCACGCAGAACCGCACGATGGCCGCCTGCGTTGGCGTGCGCACCTGGAAGGTCGACAGCTACGCGTTCGCGTTTGGCGCGGGCATTGCGGGGCTGGGCGGCTGCGCGCTCTCGCAGATCGGCAACGTCGGGCCGGACCTCGGCCAGAGCTACATCATCGATTCGTTCATGGCCGTGGTGCTGGGCGGGGTGGGGCAGTTGGCCGGCACGATCATCGGGGCGTTCGGGCTGGGGCTCATCAACAAGTTCATCGAGCCGTTCTATGGCGCGGTGCTGGCGAAGATCATCGTGCTGGTGCTGATCGTGCTGTTCATCCAGAAGCGTCCGCAGGGGCTGTTCGCCCTCAAGGGCCGCAGCGCCGAGGCCTGATATGACGACGACCAAGTTCTCTCTCGATATTCCGGCGCGCATGCCGCTGCTGTCGCGGCGCGGGTGGTCTGCGCTGATGTTGGTGTCGCTCATCGTGTGCATTGGTGCACCGGTGTGTGCGCTGCTGGTGCCCGAGGGCAGCCCGCTGCATCTGTCGGCGTATGCGCTCACGTTGGTCGGCAAGATCATGTGCTACGCCCTTGCGGCGCTGGCACTCGACCTGGTGTGGGGCTATTGCGGCATCCTCAGCCTCGGCCACGGCGTGTTTTTCGCGCTGGGGGGCTATGCGATGGGTATGTACCTGATGCGCTCCATCGGCCGCGAAGGTGTGTACAAGAGCGATCTGCCGGACTTCATGGTCTTTCTCGACTGGAAAGAGCTGCCCTGGTTCTGGCACGGCACCGAGCACTTTGCCTGGGCCGCGCTGCTGGTGATTCTGGTGCCCGGCGTGCTCGCGTGGCTGTTCGGCTTCTTCGCGTTCCGCTCACGCGTCAAGGGCGTGTACCTGTCGATCATCACGCAGGCGATGACGTATGCGGCCATGCTGCTGTTCTTCCGTAACGAAACGGGCTTCGGTGGCAACAACGGCTTTACGGATTTCAAGCGCATTCTCGGCTTCCCGATCTCTGCGTTGCCAACCCGCACCGTGCTGTTTGTCGCCACGTTCGTTGCGCTGGTGCTGGCGTTCATTGCGTGCCGCGCCATCGTCACGTCCAAGTTCGGCCGCGTGGTCACGGCCATTCGCGATGCCGAAGCACGCGTGATGTTCTCCGGCTACAACCCGCTCGGCTACAAGCTGTTCGTGTGGACGTTCTCGGCCGTGCTGTGCGGCATCGCGGGCGCGCTCTACGTGCCGCAGGTCGGCATCATCAACCCGGGCGAGATGTCGCCGGGCAATTCGATCGAGATGGCGGTGTGGGTGGCCGTGGGCGGGCGCGGTACGTTGATCGGCCCGATCATCGGTGCGTTCCTCGTCAACGGTGCCAAGACGTTGCTCACCGCATGGGTGCCGGAATACTGGCTGTTCGTGCTCGGCGCGATCTTCGTGCTGGTGACGCTGTATCTGCCGAACGGTGTGCTGGGCCTGATGGGCAAGCTGCGCATGAAGAAACGGGTGCCCACGCAAGCCAAGGCACCCGAAGCCGCGACCGTCACCGGAGACCACGCATGAGCACCTTCACCGAACTCCCCGACCGCGCGCAGATCGGAAACTTCAGCGGCACCGCCACCGGCATGGGCCACCTGGTCGAGCCGGACACGATCGATGTCTCGCACGGCGCCATCCTGTATCTCGAAGACGTGACCGTGCGCTTCGGCGGCTTTCGTGCGCTGAACGCGCTCACACTGTCGATCGACCACGGCGAGCTGCGCTGCATCATCGGCCCCAACGGCGCAGGCAAGACCACGATGATGGACGTGATTACCGGCAAGACGGGGCCACGCAATGCTGATGTCACCGGCCGTGTGTTTCTCGGCCAGACCATCGACCTGCTGCGCCTGACCGAACCGCGCATCGCGCAGATCGGCATCGGCCGCAAGTTTCAGAAGCCGACCGTGTTCGAGCAGCACACCGTGTGGGAAAACCTGGAACTGGCGATGAAGGCTGACAAGCGCTGGTGGGTGTCGCTGCGCGCGCGTCTGCTGAACGACGGCCGCCAGCGCATCGAAGAAACGCTCGGCCGCATCCACCTGGAAGCGGAGGCCTATCGGCCCGCCGGGCTGCTCTCGCACGGCCAGAAGCAGCGGCTTGAGATCGGCATGCTGCTGATGCAGCAGCCGCAACTGCTGCTGCTCGACGAACCGGTCGCCGGCATGACGGATGAAGAAACGATGCAGCTCGCTGCGTTGCTCAACGGCCTGCGCGGCACGTGCTCGATCATGGTCGTGGAACACGACATGGAGTTTGTCGCCGCGCTGGCGGGGGCAGAAGGGCGCGTGACCGTGCTGGCTGAAGGCAGTGTCCTCGCCGAAGGCACACTCGATGCCGTCAAGCGCGATGAGCGCGTGATCGAATCGTACTTGGGGCGTTGATATGTTGCAGGTCCAACAACTGAACCAGTTCTACGGCGGCAGCCACATCCTGCGCAATGTCAGCTTCGACGTGCCGTCGGCCAAGCTGACCACGCTGCTTGGCCGCAACGGCGTCGGCAAGACAACCTTGCTCAAGTGCCTGATGGGCGTGGTGCCCACCGCCAGCGGTGTGATCGATTGGGAGGGCCGCACCATCCAGAAGCTGCCCGCGTACGAGCGTGTCTCGCAGGGGCTTGCCTATGTGCCGCAGGGGCGCGAAATCTTCCCGCGCCTGACGGTGGAAGAGAACCTGCTGATTGGTGCAGCCGCCAAGCGTGCGCCTTCCAAGGTGCCCGATTCCATCTACGAGCTGTTTCCGGTGCTCAAGGAGATGAAGGGCCGGCGCGGTGGCGACCTCTCGGGCGGCCAGCAGCAACAACTGGCCATCGGCCGCGCGCTGATGAGCGAGCCGCGCTTGCTGATCCTGGACGAGCCGACCGAAGGCATCCAGCCGTCGATCATCCAGGAGATCGGCCGCACGCTGCGGCGCCTCGTGGACGAGTTCGGTATGTCGGTGCTGCTGGTCGAGCAGTACTACGACTTTGCCCGCAGCATTGCCGACCGCTACGTTGTCATGAGCCGGGGCGAGGTGATTGCCAGCGGCGACGGCGCCAACATGGAGGCCGATGGCGTGCGCGATCTGGTGGCGGTTTGACGCACAGGTGTCGTGTGAAAAAGTCGGGTGCCAAATGTGCGGCATCTGGCTATGATGGAAAACCTTTCCGTTTGCTTAGGGCGGGGTCCAATCTGAAGCGCACAGCCGCGTTTCATGAGGGATGCCTCCCGATTGCATGACCGATGCGCCATCCCGATTTTCCTGTTCCGCCGCAGGCCTCCGCATTTGCATCCTGGGAAGCCTCATTGCGCCTGGCATTTGCGCGGCGCGGCGAGCGCACCGTGCTGGCCACCTGCCGGCATCAGGGGCCCCTGCGGGTGCAGAAGGCGCTGTATCCGGAAGGCGAGGCCGTCTGCCATGCCGTCATGCTGCATCCGCCCGCAGGCATTGCCGGCGGCGACGTGCTCGATATCGACATCGAACTCGGTGCCGATGCGCATGCGGTACTGACCACGCCCGGCGCCACCAAGTGGTACAAGTCGCTCGGCCGCACGGCCACGCAGCGTGTTGCCATCCGCATGGATGCCGGCGCGCGGCTCGACTGGCTGCCGCAAGAGAACATCGTCTTCAACCAGGCCTGCCCGATCATCGACCTGACGCTGGACCTGGCACCGGACGCGACGGCCATCGGCTGGGACACCACCATGCTCGGCCGCCACGCCGCCGGTGAATCGTGGGCCGAAGGCCGCATCGTCATGCGCACCGCCTTGCGTTGCAACGGTCAGCCGCTGTGGATTGAATCGGCGGCGTTCGATGCGCAATCGCCTGTGCTGAATGCGACGACGGGCATGGCCGGCTTCCACGTTGTCGGCACGCTGTGGGCCGTGGGCGAAGGCGCGACCGATGCCCTGGCCGAATCGATGGCCGAGCACCTGCCGTACAACGATGACCTGCGCGCAGGCGTCACGTGCCTCACGCAAGATGCGCCCGGCCTGCCAAACGTTTTGCTGCTGCGCGTGCTCGCACGCCGGCCCGAAGATGCACGCGCCCTGTTGTCGCAGACATGGCTGGCGCTGCGCGAACCGATGCATGGCGTAGCGGGCCGTCCGCTGCGCCTCTGGTCTACATGACGGCC
The DNA here is from genome assembly GCF_047304345.1 of Ralstonia sp. Ralssp135. NCBI lineage: Bacteria > Pseudomonadati > Pseudomonadota > Betaproteobacteria > Burkholderiales > Burkholderiaceae > Ralstonia > Ralstonia sp. Ralssp135. Next base: position 3,063 of record NZ_JBGLYZ010000004.1, on the reverse strand, counting down.
ACATGTTGGCGACCTGACCTCGCATCGCCCGATCTGCACTGAACTGAATTGACCCTCACCGAAGAGAGCCCCTCGTGGAACTGACCCCGCGCGAAAAAGACAAGCTGCTGATCTTCACCGCCGCCTTGCTGGCCGAGCGCCGCAAGGGCCGCGGCCTCAAGCTCAACTACCCGGAAGCCGTCGCCTTCATCAGCGCCGCCATCATGGAAGGCGCACGCGACGGCAAGACCGTGGCCGAGCTGATGCACTACGGCACCACGCTCCTCACGCGCAATGACGTGATGGACGGCGTGGCCGAGATGATTCCCGACATCCAGGTCGAAGCCACGTTTCCGGACGGTACGAAGCTCGTCACCGTCCATCACCCGATTGTTTGAAGTTTGAAGTCCGCACGCCACTCACCACTACGAGTCCTGCCATGACGCCTACCCTGTCTCGCTTCGTCCGGCCCGCTGCGGCCATTGCGCTCACGTTTGGCGCCTCCGTTGCCTTCGCTCACCCGGGGCATCCGGGCCATACCGCCGAGGGCAGCCTGCTCGCGGGGTTCCTGCATCCGCTCACCGGCGCAGATCACCTCCTGGCGATGGTGGCCGTGGGTGTGTGGAGCGCACTGGCCTCGCGTTCGGTGCGCGACGCGTTGTGGGCACCGGTTGCTTTTGTTGCATTGATGATCCTGGGCGCGCTGCTCGGCGCTGGCGGCGTGGCGCTGCCGATGGCCGAGCCGATGATCGCCGCATCGCTGCTGGTGTTCGGCTTGCTGATTGCCGCACGCGCCCAGCTGCCGACCTGGGGCGGTGCACTGCTGTGCGGCGCGTTCGCGCTGTTCCACGGCTATGCGCACGGCACGGAATTCCCCGCAGGCGCGCAAGCCATGTTCCCGACTTTCGTTGGCGGCTTTGCCGTGGCGACGGCGCTACTGCATACCGCTGGTATCGGCGCGGGCTTTGCGCTGAAGCCGCGTCTGGCATGGCTGGCGCGTCTGTCGGGTGTGGGCGTGGCGCTGTACGGTGCCGGCCTGCTGGTGGCGGCTGTCTGAAGAGGCGCGACATGATCCCCGGTGAACTCCTGCCGCAAGACGGCGATCTGGAACTCAACGCAGGCCGCCCCACGGTGACGGTCACGGTGGCCAACACGGGCGACCGCCCGGTGCAGATCGGCTCTCACTACCACTTCTATGAAGTGAACGACGCGCTGCGCTTTGACCGCGAAGCCGCGCGCGGCTTTCGGCTGAACATCGCCGCCGGCACCGCCGTGCGCTTCGAGCCGGGGCAAGAGCGCACGGTCGAGCTCGTGGCGCTGGCCGGTGACCGCGTGGTCTACGGCTTCGCCGGCCGTGTGATGGGCAAGCTTTGAACGAGGCACGGACATGACATTGAAGATTGATCGCCGCGCCTATGCGGAAATGTTTGGCCCCACAACCGGCGACCGCCTTCGCCTGGCCGACACCGACCTCATCGTCGAAGTCGAACGCGACTTCACCATCTACGGCGAGGAAGTGAAATTCGGCGGCGGCAAGGTCATCCGCGACGGCATGGGCCAGAGCCAGCGCGAATCGAAAGACTGCGCCGACACCGTCATCACCAACGCGCTGATCATCGACCACTGGGGCATCGTCAAGGCTGACATTGGCCTGAAGCACGGTCGCATCTCGGCGATTGGCAAGGCGGGCAATCCGGACATCCAGCCCGGCGTGACGATCGTCATCGGCCCCGGCACCGAGATCATCGCGGGCGAGGGCATGATCGTCACCGCCGGCGGCGTCGACACGCACATCCACTTCATCTGCCCGCAGCAGATCGACGAAGCGCTCAACAGCGGCGTGACGACGATGATCGGCGGCGGCACCGGCCCGGCCACCGGCACCTACGCCACCACCTGCACGCCGGGCCCGTGGTACATGCAGCGCATGCTGCAGGCCGCTGATGCGTATCCGATGAACATTGGCTTTCTTGGCAAGGGCAACGGCAGCCTGCCAGGCGCGCTGCGCGAGCAGATCGACGCGGGCGCCATCGGCCTGAAGCTGCACGAGGACTGGGGCTCCACGCCGGCCGCCATCGATTGCTGTCTGGGCGTGGCCGACGATACCGACACGCAGGTCGCCATCCACACCGATACGTTGAACGAATCGGGCTTTGTCGAGGCGACCGTCGCCGCGTTCAAAGGCCGCACGATCCACACGTACCACACCGAAGGCGCGGGCGGCGGGCACGCGCCCGACATCATCCGCGTGTGTGGCGAATCAAACGTGCTGCCATCGTCCACCAACCCGACGCGGCCGTTCACCGTCAACACGCTGGACGAGCATCTGGACATGCTGATGGTGTGTCATCACCTCGATGCGTCCATCGCCGAAGACATCGCCTTTGCCGAGAGCCGCATCCGCCGCGAGACGATTGCCGCCGAAGACATCCTGCACGACCTGGGCGCGTTCTCGATGATCTCCAGCGACTCGCAGGCTATGGGCCGCGTGGGCGAAGTCGTGTTGCGCACTTGGCAGACCGCGCACAAGATGAAGGTGCAGCGCGGCAAGCTGGCCGGAGACCCGAACGACGCGCGCGGCGGACACGACAACTTCCGCGTGAAGCGCTACGTGGCCAAGTACACGATCAACCCCGCGCTTACGCACGGCATTGCGCACGAAGTGGGCTCGGTTGAGGTTGGCAAGTGGGCCGACCTCGTGTTGTGGAGGCCGGCGTTTTTTGGCGTGAAGCCGAGCCTGATCCTGAAGGGCGGGATGATTGCCTCCGCGGCGATGGGCGATGCGAATGCGTCGATCCCGACACCGCAGCCGGTGCACTATCGGCCGATGTTTGGGTCGGCGGGTGGGGCGCTGGGGCGGACGTCGTTGAGCTTTTTGTCGCAGTCAGCGGCCGCTGCTGGGGTGGCGGAACAGTATGGGCTGGCTAAGACCACGGCGGTGGTCAAGGGCACGCGTACTGTGACCAAGGCTCACATGATCCATAACGACTGGCAGCCTGACATTACTGTTGATCCGGAGACGTATCAGGTGGTGGCGGATGGGACGGTGCTGACTTGTGAGCCGGCGGAGGTGTTGCCTATGGC